>CACIYC010000018.1 GCA_902590775.1 uncultured Prochlorococcus sp. | reverse complement strand
TAGTTAGATGGCAAGGTTACGAAAAGTTAGAACAGTTGATAAGTGATTGCAAGGAAGCTGGCGCAGTTTTATTTAACCCTCATGTGATAACTGTTGAAGATGGTGGGCTAGGTGTTGTTGACTCTGATCAGGTTCATGCCAAAAGTGTATATGATCCAAAAGGCATACTTAACCCAGGGAAGTTAAAGGGCTGGAATGTTTAGACATTAGGCTCTTTGAGATTTGAGAGAAGTTCTCCTATTAGATAAAGAGATCCGGTTACAACTGGAGGCGGTGAAGGCCATTCCCCTTGTGCTCGCAAAAGTTCTAAAACTTTTATCACGTTCTCTATTTGACGAAATTGATGAGAGAATTCAGGGCAAGCAATAGCAAGTTCTTCTTTTCCCCAGCTTTGATGATTAGGAATAGGCACAATCCAAGCTATATCTTGCTCTTTTAATAAATTTCGAAGCATTGTTGGCGCATCTTTTTGGAGTTGTATCCCAATGATCCAATGAATATATTTTTTTTGACCAGTCCAACATGAACGCTCTTTAGATAGTTGTTTCATTGCCTGGGGATTGTGGGCTCCATCTAAAATTAAAGGCTGATTTTTCCAAGTTTGAGTTTGGAGTCTCCCAGGCCAAATTGCTGAAGCTAGGCCTTCTTTTATCTGCTGATGATTTATTTCCCAGCCTAAGCTCGTCAAGGACTCTAAAATGCCTTTGGCTACAGCGGCATTGGCTCTTTGTATTTCACCAGGAAGGCCTAGGTCCCAATTTGATGAAAGAGGTGAAACCCAGGAAATTTTTGCATTGTTTCTTAGCACAGCTTCTTCAAGTATTTCTTTCACTTCTTGGCTTTGATTGGAACTAATTACTGTGCTACCTGGGGAGATAATAGCTGCCTTTTCTTTTGTAATTTCCGATATGTCTTCCCCTAGAACTTCGCAATGATCTAATCCAATTGCTGCCATTGCAATTAATGGTCTGAATGGGTGGGCTGTTGTTGCATCCAGTCTTCCACCTAGCCCAACTTCTAATATCATTAATTCAATTTTGTTTTCAGAAAAATAATTAAAAGCTGAGGCTATTACAAGTTCAAAAGGAGTTAAATCTTCACCTGCAGAAAATTCTCTTACAGTATTAATACAATCTCTAAATTGTTCTTTTGTAATCATTTCTCCATCAATTCTAATCCTTTCACACCAATCAATGAGATGAGGTGATGTTGTGCAACCAACTTTAATACCAGCTTTTATGAGAGAACTTTCTAAGAAAGAAGCTATAGAACCTTTCCCATTAGTTCCAGCAATCTGAATAGCAGGTAATTCTTTGCATGGATTACCCATTCTATTAATGACATTTTCTATTCTTTTTAATCCGAGATTCATTCCTCTTGATTTAAAAGAAGGGATAAGATCTTCTATTGAATAATTTTCCTGGGAATCAGAAAGTGTCAATTATCTAATTTGTTAAAACATGAATGTAATCTTTTTAGTAATTCATTCATCTCATTTTTATTAATTATTAGAGGTGGAACTATTCTTATTACTTTAGGCCCTGCACCAATTACAAGTAGGCCTTCTTTGAGCGCTAAATCTACAATTATTTTAGGACTAAGTTTGCTGTCTTCTTTTATAACGAGTCCTTGCATTAAGCCAAGACCTCTTACTTCTTTGAGATCATCCGGATAATGAGAAATAATTTTTAGAAGACCTTGCTTTAATTCTTCTCCTCTAAAACGAACATTTTCTAAAATCCTTCTATTTTTGATTTCTGTCGCAACTGTTAAGGCTGCTTTGCAAGCAAAAGGATTCCCTCCAAATGTGCTTGCATGATCTCCAGGCTTGAATACATTTGCATTTTCCTTTACAAGTAAAGCTCCTATTGCATGTCCTCCCCCTAATCCTTTTGCGAGTGTGAAAACATCTGGTTCAATTTCAAGGTGCTCATAAGCCCAAAGCTTCCCTGTCCTCCCCATCCCTGATTGGACCTCGTCAAATATCAATAAAATTTTGTGTTTATTACATAGCTCTCTTAAGAATTGAAAAAATTTTTTATCACCAAGATGAATCCCACCTTCACCCTGGATGGGTTCTACAAATATAGATGCAATCCTAGGACCATTCTTTTCGAGTTTTTTGTATAAATTTTCAACAGAATTTGAATTATTAAATGAAAAGAATTCAAATCCTTCAACTAAAGGTTCAAATCCCTTTTGATATTTGGGTTGGCCAGTTGCACTTAGTGCTGCAAGAGTTCTTCCATGGAAACTTGATTTTGCGCTTAAGATAATTGGACGTTCAATTCCTTTCTTAATATGTCCATATTTTCGGGCTAGTTTTATTGCTGCTTCGGTTGCTTCGGTTCCACTATTGCAGAAAAATACTTGTTCAGCACAACTATTGTTCACTAACCAATTCGCTAATTCTTCTTGTTCTGGTATTTGATATAGGTTTGAAATATGTTGAATTTTTTTTAATTGCTTAGCCAAAATTTTTGATAATTTTCTATCACTATGGCCAAGGCTGCATGTGGCGATGCCAGCAACTGCATCTAAATATTTATTTCCTTTTTCATCCCAAAGCCAAACTCCTTTTCCTCTAACAATTCTCAAAGGCAATCTTTGATATGTTTCCATCAAAGAAATGGGAGCGGTCGGACTTGAACCGACAAACCCGAAGGTGCCGCATTTTGAGTGCGGTGCGTCTACCAATTCCACCACGCTCCCTTGATTTTAGTTTTTGTCAGGTATTAACTAATAATTTTAGGCTACTTCGGACCCAGAAGAAAAATTGTGTTTATGCTTTGATTCTTTTTTTATTAAATTATACTTTTTTTCATTTATCTTTTCGCTTCTTACAATACTTGCACCAATTTCATTGAGCTTTAGTTCGAAATTTTCATAGCCTCTATCAAGATGATCTAATCCTTGAATAATGCTAGTTCCTTTTGCAATTAAGCTTGCTAGTACCATTGCCGCTGAAGATCTGAGATCTCCGCCTGTAAGAGAAGTTGCATGTAATTCATTAACTCCTTTGATGTAAGCAGTGTCTTGAATAAGTTTTATATTGCCTCCCATTCTTTTCAGTTCACCAACGTGCTGCATCCTCTGTTCAAAAACAGTTTCTTTGATTTTGCAGGCGCCTTTTGCTGTTGCCATAAGTGCCATGAAAGGTGCTTGTAAATCTGTCGGGAACCCTGGGAAAGGATTTGTTGTTATGTCTACTGCTTTGATTATTTTATTTGGAGTTATCTTTAAGCTTTCTCCTTCCTCTTCTATTGCACAACCAGTTTCTTTTAGCTTTGAAAGTACACAATCAAGATGTTCTGTAATGACTGGAGAAATAGTCAGAGGACAACGTGTTATAGCTGATGCAATAAGGAATGTTCCTGCCTCTATGCGATCAGGAATTACTTTGTGAGAACACCCTGTTAGGTGATTCACTCCTTTGATTGTTATTTCAGGACTTCCAGCGCCTTTTATTCTTGCTCCCATCTTGTTTAAAAGATTGGCAAGATCCTGAATTTCAGGCTCTTGTGCTGCATTTTTGATAACGGTGCATCCTTTGGCAAGTGTTGCTGCCATTAATATCGTTTCTGTTGCACCAACGCTTTGGCATTGAAAGTCAATTGTTGTACCTACTAACTTTTTGAGAGAATTTGTTGTTTTGGCTATAACGTTTTCACCTTCAATAGTTACATTTGCTCCTAAAGCCTTTAGCCCTTTTATATGTTCATCTATGGGCCTTGATCCTATTCGGCATCCACCAGGTAATGGAATCTTAACTTCACCAAGTCTTGCAAGAATTGGTCCTATGCAAACAAAACTTGCCCTTAATGCATGAACTAATTTATAAGGCAAATTACTTTTTTCTAAAGATAGTGACTTAGTGGTTATTTGGATTGTATTTTTTTTACGTTTGATCTCTGCACCTGTAGAGAGTAACAACTCTGCCATCACTTCAATATCAGTGAGTTCTGGGATATTGCTTAGCTCAATAGTTTCTTTTGTTAAAAGAGAGGCAGCCATAAGGACAAGAGCAGAATTCTTTGCACCGCTTATTTTTAGATGCCCTGATAAAACCTTCCCTCCCTCAACCTTTAGAAAAGGCTTAACCAAATTGCTAGATATTGATCCAACACTATGCATTTATTTAATTAAACATGAATACATACATGATGACAAGCTATTTGATGCCGTCCAGATCTATGAAATAGAAAGAAGAAAAATTTTTTAATTGCATTATTTTTTTAATGATTAGATATTTTCCAGTTTGTCCTTACTTATGATCAATTAATGCAATATTTTTAAACATTGATTCTTTAATTTACTTGCGGATGTGGCGGAATTGGTAGACGCGCATGTTTCAGGTACATGTAGCCCTTGGGCTATGGGAGTTCAAGTCTCCCCATCCGCATTAGAAGATGAATGGGTTTTCGGATAATGTTTTTGTATTGGCAAACTTGTATAAAATGCTATTTAGAAAGAAAATAAAAATAGCTTTTAGATAGAGAATTCAACTATTGAAAATTCTAATTTTGAGGAATTAAAAAATCAACACATCTTATCTGCCATTGATCTCTAGTCGACGGAACAAAATAGTACGCCGATTACAATCATTATCTAGCCCAAAAGGGAGATACAAAGACTCGGTTTTATTATTAGAAGGGAGACATTTATTGCAAGAAGCCTTGCTGATTGGTTGCATGCCCTCTGAGGTAATTGCTACTCCAGAATGGATCGAAGAACATTCAGAATTGATAAAAGATGTTCACTCTGAAGTTAAGTTTCATATTGTTACTCAATCAGTTCTTAAAGCAGCTCTAACAACTGTTAATCCTGATGGAGTCGCTTGCCTTTTACCTTTAACTTCTCTCCCTAAGCCAAATTATCAAGCCAGCTTTGTTTTAGCGCTTGATCGCCTTCAGGATCCAGGGAATTTAGGTACATTATTTAGAACTGCATTAGCAGCTGAGGTTGAAGTTATTTGGTTAGCGTTAGGAGCCGATCCTTTATCTCAAAAGGTTTTGCGATCTTCTGCTGGTGCTGTTTTAAGTCTCCCATTTCAACGTTTAGGCAACACAGATCAAAATGCTATTGAAGAACTTTCAGGCAGATTGAAGGAGGCACAGAAGCGAGGGCTTCAAGTTATATGTACATACGCATATAGTGCTAGAGATCTTTTGCCTTCTAAAGTTTCTCTTTACTGGGAGATTGATTGGAGTAAACCAAGTGTATTGGTTTTGGGCAATGAAGGCTCAGGAGTTCATCCTAAAATTCAGGCATGCTGCACGCATGGAGTCACTTTGCCTCATAATAAACTTGTTGAGTCTTTAAATGTTGCATCTGCTGCCGTTCCTATCCTTATGGAAAGGTTACGGGCCAAAATGACCTCTTAGTATCCATAAAGCAAGGTGAGTAAAACGAATTTCGATTTCGATTTAATTGTCATTGGAGCCGGATATGGTGGCTTTGATGCTGCAAAGCATGCTGCTGAGCATGGATTAAAAGTAGGAATTATTGAATCTCGAGAAATGGGAGGTACTTGTGTTAACAGAGGATGTGTACCATCTAAGGCTTTGTTAGCAGCCAGTGGAAAAGTTCGTGAAATGGCAGATGTAGATCATCTTGCTTTGTTTGGCATACATTCTGCTCCTGTCAGGTTTGAACGCCAGAAAATTGCTGCTCATGCAAATAACTTGGTTTCAAATGTAAGGAATGGTTTGACAAAGACTCTTGAGAGAGCTGGAGTTGTTATTTTGCGAGGACAGGGCCGCTTAGAAGGTTCGCAGAAGGTTGGATTGAGAGATGATAATGGAGTAGATAGAGTGCTTACTGCTAAGGATGTCATCTTGGCTACTGGATCAGATCCTTTTGTCCCTCCTGGCATCCAAATAGATGGGAGAACTGTTTTTACAAGTGATGAGGCTGTTAAACTTGAATGGCTCCCTCGATGGATAGCAATTATTGGGAGTGGCTACATTGGGCTTGAATTTGCAGATGTGTATACCGCTTTAGGTTGTGAAGTAACAATGATAGAGGCTTTAGAAAGAGTTATGCCTACTTTTGACCCTGATATCACTAAAATTGCTTCTCGCAATTTAATTGCTAGTCGAGATGTAGATGCAAAGTCAGGTGTTCTTGCTAGTAAAATCGAACCTGGATGTCCAGTTAAGATAGAGCTTGTCGATATGAAAACAAGAGATTTTGTGGAAGAATTAGAAGTTGATGCTGTACTTGTTGCTACAGGCCGAGTCCCTAGAAGTAAAGATTTAAATTTGCAGTCCATGGCTGTTGAGACTAATCGTGGTTTTATTCCTATTGACGAATCAATGAGAGTCTTAGTTGAAGGTCAGCCATTGCCGCATCTGTGGGCTGTCGGAGATGTTACTGGCAAATTGATGTTGGCTCATACAGCAGCAGCACAAGGTACTGTTGCTGTTGATAATATTGTTGGGAACACTAGAGAAATTGATTATCGTTCTATCCCTGCCGCAACTTTCACTCATCCTGAAATAAGCTCAGTAGGATTATCAGAAGAAGAAGCTACGAAATTGTCAAATGAGGATGGATTTTCACTCGGAGTTGTTCGTAGTTATTTTAAGGCGAATTCAAAAGCTTTAGCTGAATTAGAGAGTGATGGCTTAATGAAGTTGTTGTTTAGGAAAGATACAGGTGAGATTTTAGGGGCTCATATTTTTGGTCTTCATGCAGCTGATCTTATACAAGAGGTAGCTAACTCCTTATCAAGAAGACAAAGTGTATCTGATTTGTCTAAAGAAATTCATACTCATCCCACATTAAGTGAAGTTGTTGAGGTTGCATATAAGCAAGCCGCTCAACAATTGAAAAAATCTTAAATTTTAAGATGGAAATACGTCGTCGTCCCCCCAACCCAAAAGTTAAGGTAGCTAATTTAGAATATGCAATTCCTCATTCAGAGAGTAATCCTCGCAATATTCTAGAAAAAATAGTTTGGGAGAAGGATCGAGAAGTTGATATTGCGCGGCAAAGAGTACCTCTAGAGGAACTCATGGAAAAGATTGAAAAATCATCCCAAATTAAGAACTTTTTGCAAGCATTGAGAAGTTCAAAAAATTCTCCTGCTGTTATTGCTGAGATAAAGAAAGCTAGTCCTAGTAAAGGAGTAATTAGAGAAGATTTTGACCCAGTTCAGATTGCAATTTCCTATGAGAAAGGAGGCGCAACATGTTTATCGGTATTAACTGACAAAACTTTCTTTCAAGGAGGATTTGACGTTCTATCTAAAGTTAGGAGTAAAGTAGATCTTCCTTTACTTTGCAAGGATTTTATTCTTCACCCATATCAGGTTTACCAGGCAAGAGCTGCAGGAGCAGATGCCATCTTATTAATCGCAGCGATACTTACTGACCAAGATTTACGTTATTTAAAAAAAATTGCTTCAAGTCTTGGACTTTCAATATTAGTTGAGGTTCATGATGCAAAAGAACTTCAAAGAGTACTTAATATTGGTGGATTTCCTTTGATTGGAATAAATAATCGAGACTTAAAGACTTTTGAAACTGATATAACAATCACTGAGAAAGTTGCTAAAGATTGCAAAGTTTCTTTAGAAGAACAAAATATACTTTTGGTTAGTGAGTCAGGACTTTTTACGCGTCAAGATATAGAAAAGGTCTTTTCGTTTGGGGCCCGAGCTGTTTTGGTAGGTGAGGCTTTGATGAGACAAAGTGATATAGCTTCTGCTTTGAAAGAGTTAATTGTAAGCTGAATTGAAATACTCATTTTCAAGGATTTTTTCCTAAAAAAATGAATTTCAACTTGTTCTTTTATAAGGACAGACTTAAACAGGTACTTGAATGAAATGCTAATTAGTATCTTGACTGGTTTTGTTGCTGGTGCAGTTCATGTAGTTGGTGGTGTGGACCATTTGGTTGCAATGGCGCCCAATGCTTTGAGGCAACCAAAACTTGCTCTTAAGAATGGATTGGCATGGGGTTTGGGACATTCAACTGGGGTTCTTTTTTTATCAGTAGTAACGATATTGGTAAAGGATTTTGCACAGATTGAACGTATGTCTAGTTTCGCCGATCTAAGTGTGGGAATTGGACTGCTGATTGTTGGCGCTTTAACTATTAGAACTGCGTTGGGATTAAATATTCATATTCATCAACATAATCATGGGGATGGTAAGGATCATCAACATTTTCATATTCATTTAAGAGGAAGGAAAAGACATAATCGTCACTCTCATACCTCAACAAGTCTTGGATTATTGCATGGGTTAGCAGGTGCTAGTCATCTATTGGCTGTGATTCCTGCATTGGCACTTTCTTCTATTGGCGCAACTTTTTATTTGATTTTTTATCTCCTGGGATCTGTTGTTGCCATGGGAGTAGTTGTTCTGACAATGTCTATAGCAACCTTGAGAGCTGGAAAAAAAACAATGCCTTTGATTTTTGGCTTTACAGGCACTCTTTCTATAATTACAGGGTTTTTCTGGATCCACAAAACATCTAGTTATATTTTTTGAAAAAGGTTGAATTGTCTTTTAGTAATTATTCTTTCTACGATCCCTTGTATTTCTGTTTGATTAATTGGTCCGAATTTTCGACTATCAATGCTTATTGTTTCGTTGTCTCCTAGGACTTCTACATATGATGCCCCAACTTTAGAAATCCTCTTAACCATCAAGGTATCTGCTTTAAGAGGATGATTAATGACAACTAATATGCCCTCCAAAAGGATGTCTTTTTTGTATAGAAAAGGCTTGAAAATTATTAAATCTCCTTCTTTAAGGGTAGGAAGCATTGAATTTCCAACAACACGACAATGTTGCCTAGAGCCAATTATTAAGAGAAATATTGAGAGAAGAATGTTCCTTTTTGATCTTTTCTTAACTTGCTTTAACCCAGGAGTCTGAACGACCTTTTGATTTCCAGAACATGTGATGAATTTTTTCTACAGTGGTTAATAATTCTTCTGCTTTAGATTGGTCAATATTGACCTTGCATGCACTGCATAGTTTTGCTGCTTTCCAGAATGTGTCATGAAGATCTGGGAAAGTAGAAAGATGTTCTGGTTTGAAATAGTCAGTCCAAAGGATAAGTAGTTCTTTTTTTGTTTCTTGGGCCTGATCTTCCTTGACAGCGACAAATCTGGAAAAAGTGTTGTTATAACTTGCCCAGGCTGCAGCATTATTTCCCTCGGGAGGAGTGAGATCTAAGAGTTTCTTAGTCATTGAAAGGACTGCTTCAGCTGCTACTCGAGCTGATGCAGGATCATAAACCCCACAAGGCCCATCGCAGTGAGCAAGAGCTTTCTTGGCTGGAAGCCTTTTGAGAATCGAAAAAATTACCGAACGCAACATTTGGACAGTAATGAAACCTTGATTACACATTACTTGTCTATGAGTCTTAATGAGTACTTTTGATTTAATTCCCTAGAAAATAATCTTACTTTACTTGTAATAATTCAACTTCAAAGATCAAAGTTGCGTTTGGAGGGATCACTCCTCCTGCTCCTCTTTCCCCATAACCTAAAGATGGTGGAATAATTAGCTCACGTTTGCCTCCTACTTTCATCCCTGCAACACCTTCATCCCATCCTTTTATTACTCTGCCTTGACCCAGTGGAAAAGTAAAAGGAGCTCTTCCATAACTGCTATCAAACTCTTGCCCATTCTCAAGCGTACCTTTGTAGTTCACTGAAACGTTTTTGCCTGGAGTGGCTTCATCTCCATCGCCCTCTTTAAGTTCTGTAATTCTTAAACCTGTTGCGGTAACTTCGGTTTTTACTGAGCCTCCAAGAGACTTTGCTTCTGATTTGTTATCGCTTGCCATGATAAAAAGAGAGGGGTTAACTTCGGTTGGATCCAATTCGAGCTTATTGAGAATAACTTCTTTTGTGGTGACATTTCTCACTTCAGCATTGAAAGTGTTTGTATTGCTGTTTGCAGAAACTGCAGTTGGAGAAATAATTTGGCTTGCAACTGCCACAATTAGGCAGGCAAGGAAAATGGAAAAACTAATGAAGGTCTCTTTCACTGAAATTTATAATTCATCTGAACTAATTCTTGCAGAAGTTTTGTGTTTAAGTCTTTTTGTTTTTGAAACGAATAGAAATTAAAAACTTTTTCCTAATGATCCACGTAATTTCTATTCAACGTCAAAGATATCTTGCCTGGTTTGTTGGAATTGTTGGAGGGATCCTTGTTGGTATAGCCCTTTTAAAAGGCGGAGTGCTCTTTATATGGATTGGGATCACTTGCCTTTGGGCTTCAAAAGGATTTCCTTTTGCAGGCTTTCTATGGGGTGGAATAGCCACATTACTTAGTCATAGCTGGCTATTAGCACTGCACCCTTTGACCTGGATAGGAGTTCAAGAGTCGTTGAGCCTCCCTATAACAATCTTCATTTGGTTGTTTTGTGGATTTTTTGGAGGAACACTAGTTGGAATTTGGAGTTTGCTTGGGAAAATAAGCTTTTTTGAAAAAGTTTCTAAGAGTTCTTTGTCCGATCAATTTGTATATGCATTGGTTTTGTCATTAATTTGGGGCCTTGCAGAAGTAATTCTTTCGAAAGGTCCATTGTTTTGGTTTGGGCTTGGTGGCAGCGTGTTGCTAGACGATAGGTTCTTAGGGGGGTTAGCTAGATGGTTTGGTGCTGGTGGCTTAGCCACAGTTCAGTTGCTTATTGGCTGGTGGTTGTGGAAGATTTCAAATGCACTTAGAAGGAGCTCGCCATGGCTTCCGTTATTTACTTGGGGGTTTGTATTTGTTTTGGCTTCTCACCTTCTTGGTGTAATGCTTTTGACTCAACAAAATCCTTCTTCTACTAAGCGAGTAGCTCTTTGGCAAACAAATATTCCTACAAGAGAGAAGTTTTCTCTAGAAGAGTTAAAACGTCTCCCCATCGCTCTTGAAAATGTTTTACAAAAAGCAGATGCTCTTGGTGCTAATTGGTTGATAGCTCCTGAAGGCACTATATCTATTGGACAGGAGTTAATTTCACCTTCTCCTATTTCATTGATCTCCGGAGGGTTTAGATGGATTGAGAATGAGCAAAGAAGCTCTTTGCTTGTTTTTCAACGAGGAGATAAGAATTATTCTAATGCTATTGATAAGCATCGATTAGTTCCTTTAGGAGAATGGCTACCAAATTTACCTGGGGTGACTTTTAAAGGGCTTTCTTTTGTTGGAGGTCTTAAGTCAGGAGAAGAATCAAGATTACTTACTTGGCATGGACCTCCTATTGCTGTAGCTATTTGTTATGAGTTAAGTGATGGTAGTGCTTTATCTAAAGCAACTTTTAATGGGGCGCAATGGATTTTGACCATTGCCAATCTTGACCCTTACCCTATTTCTCTACAAAAACAGTTTCTTGCATTATCTCAGCTTAGAAGTATTGAATCAGCTCGTGAATTGATTAGTGTTGCAAATAGCGGGCCAACATCAATTATTTCTAGTACAGGGAAAGTAAAATCAATTGTTCCTCCTTTCAAAGAAGGCCTAGAAGTAGTCGATATTAATTTTTCTAATGACATTAGTGGATATGTTCGATTTAGAGAAATCCCATTAATAGTGGCTTTGTTCCTTTGTCTTTGGAAAATTGGAAAACTCAAATCGAAAAATTAATTTTTTAGTGAGACAACTTTAGGCTCAATAATTCCTCCACCTAGAAGAATGTCTCCTTCATAAAATACTGCAGCTTGTCCAGGTGTTATAGAAAATTGATCGGATTGGAAATCAAGTTTGCAGCGATAAGGGCGATTATTTTGGATGTCTTTTTTTAAAGGTTCAAGTGGGGTAAGAGTTGCTATTACAGGTTTGCTTCTATATCTCAATTGAACTTCGACTTTTGTCGTTCTTTTTATTGGTTCAATTGATACCCAATTTATTTCTCCCACAGTACATTTTGATTGACTGGCACTTGATCGAGGGGCAACAATAACGCGATTTGTTGATGGTTGAAGCTCTATTACATGTAATGGTTCTTTCCAAGCTACTCCTAGTCCTTTCCTTTGACCAATTGTGAAATGTTCAATTCCATCATGTTCTCCTAAAACTTCGCCAGTTTGAAGGATTATTTCTCCTTTCCTTGGCTTTAAATAATTATCTAAAAAAGCTTTCATTGAGCCGTGATGCTCAGCCAGGCATAAGTCTTGGCTTTCAGGCTTGGTTGCGGTTCTCAACTCAAATCGACCTGCTTCTTGCCTAGTCTCTGATTTGGTTAGTTCTCCAAGTGGAAAGATTATTTTTTCAAGAGTGTCTTGAGAAAGATCATATAGAAAATAGCTTTGATCTTTATTCTTATCTAAACCTCTTAAGAGCTGATGACGACTTTTTGAAGTCTCTATAGAAGTAGTTTTTGTTGAGCTTTCATAAGAATATCTGATTCGAGCATAATGCCCAGTTGCAACTCGATTAAACCCAAGGTTTTGTTCAGTCCATTCCAACATTGGTGAAAATTTCACAAACCTATTGCATTTAGAACAAGGTGATGGCGTGATGCCGGTTTGATATCCAGTTACAAGAGTTTCAATAATTTCTTTTTGAAATGTCTTCCTAGAATCAATTACATGATGAGAAATTCCAAGCTGTTCACAGATACCGGCTGCATCTACCAGACCATCTGTGCAACAAGAGCCTTTCCCACTCATTAGCCAAAGTGTTAATCCCTCGACTTCCCAGCCTGCTTCGACAAGTAGAGCTGCAGTTAAAGAACTATCGACTCCTCCAGATAGCCCTACTGCAATAGAATGTTCTCCTCTAAGGGCTTTTAATTTTGATAAAACTTTCTCGACATCTTTAGTTGATGTTGAAAGTTGTTTCTTTGAAAAAAGTTTTGTGTTTTTAGGATTAATAGTCATTGCCGCATGAAATTATCCATAGTGTGTGTATACGCGGAAAGATTTTGGTAGAGCCTAATGCAGATGCAGAAAATTTAATTGTCTCATCTTCACAGATGAAAGGGATAGAAGAAAAGTTGTTTTCATGTGGGATGCCTGTTGAGGCTTTAATGGAAAAAGTTGGGTTGTCAATGAAAAATTGGCTGCTTGCCAATCCAAGGCTTTTGGAAAATGGAGTTATTGTCTTGGTTGGCCCTGGGCACAATGGTGGGGATGGGCTTGTTTTAGCAAGAGAGCTTTATTTGTCTGGTATTAAGGTCAGTTTATGGTGCCCTATCCCAATTAAAAGGGATTTAGTAGCTAATCACTTTGAATATTGCATTTCTATTGGAATCGATGCTTTAAAAAGTCCTCCCGATTTTTTATCCAATGAGTTATGGATTGAAGCTCTTTTTGGTATTGGACAGACTAAAGAAATCCCAGAAGACATAGGATTACTTTTGAAAAATAGGGAACAATCTAATCCAGGGAAATTAATAGCTTTGGATGTGCCTGCTGGAATTTGCTCAGATACTGGTAAAAAATTAGGTATTGCAGCAGCTAAAGCCACGTATACATTGGCGGTAGGGCTTGCCAAGATAGGTTTGCTGCAAGATATTGCTTTGCCTTATGTGGGGACCCTTGTAAGGATTGATATTGGTATACCTAAAGTTTTTTTGAATTTTCCTGAAAAAGTTCCTTTAAAAATCTCTTTAGACGATATTGAATCATTTGATTTTCCTAGATCACCTCCTAATGCAAGTAAATATCAACGTGGACGAGTCCTTTTGATAACAGGAAGTGAAAAGTATAAAGGTGCCTCTTTACTTGCATTGGAAGGAGCTATAGCAAGCGGAGTTGGCAGTATTCAGTCGGTTTTACCAGCAAATATTTCAAATACTATTTGGCCAATGGTCCCAGAAGTTGTTTTTCAAAATTCCTTTTGCAACTCAAGAACTAACGACATTAATTTAAAAAAATGCCTTGATCAAATTAACTTTGAACGAATTGACTCTTTGTTAATTGGCCCAGGCTTGGGTTTAGGAGATGAGGATTGGGTTGATTCAGCAGTAAACCTTGAAAAGTTTCCTGGATTGCTTGTATTAGATGCTGATGGCTTGAATAGGATTTCCCTCTCCTCTGATGGATGGAGATGGTTGGATAAAAGAGAGGGGCCTACATGGATAACACCGCATATGCATGAATTTTGTCGTTTGTTTCCAGAAATTGATGTTTCTTTCCCAGTAAAGGCAGCAGCTTTGGCTTCTGCTAAAACGGGTGTTGGGGTTTTATTGAAAGGGGCACATAGTGTTATTGCTATTCCAGATGGCTCTATTTGGCAATTGGTAAATACTTCTAATTTCGTGTCTAGAGCAGGTTTGGGCGATGTTTTAGCAGGTTTTGCTGCTGGTATTGGTGCAATGGGTTTAAGTTCGGGGAAAAAATTTGATTTCAAGCTTTTGGCTTACGCAGGATTAATGCATGCTTGCGCGGCTAGTTCTTGTGAGAATGGAACGAATGCAGCTTCAATTTCAAAAACTTTGAAAAAGCTTGTTAAGAGAATACAGAGCAAAAAGGTTCGTCTTGATACATAAGTACGTCGCAAATGACGGTTTTTTTGAGAAATGTGTAGATTTCCAAGCAAGAATCTGAAGGGTTTTTGAAGCATTGGGCTCTTTTCCAAAATCTGTAGGAAAGTCGAATACGAAAAGTTTGGGAAAGAAAAAATGGTTTCATCAGCACCCAAGCCTGTTGAATCGCAAAAAAGGCGCAGTACTGATCCTATTAGTTGGTATTTAGCAACTATTGGAAGGGTTCCTTTGTTGACTCCTGCAGAGGAGATTGAACTAGGTAATCAAGTTCAAGTGATGATGAATTTGACTGAAGATGGAATGGTTAATGAAAAAACCAAGAAATTCTCATCTCATGAAAAGCGTTTGATTCGTATAGGTAGGAGGGCCAAGGAAAGGATGATGAAGGCAAATCTTAGGCTTGTAGTTAGCGTTGCGAAAAAATATCAAGGGAAAGGCTTAGAGTTATTAGATCTTGTTCAAGAAGGTTCTCTTGGACTTGAAAGGGCTGTAGAGAAATTTGACCCTACTCGTGGATATAAATTTTCTACCTACGCTTTTTGGTGGATTCGTCAAAGCATGACACGTGCTATTGCTTGCCAATCTCGAACTATTCGCTTGCCTGTTCATTTGAGTGAAAGATTAGCGACAATAAGGAAAGTAAGTCTTGATTTAGCTCATAAGTTAGGTGCTATGCCTAATAGGATTGAGATAGCAGAAGAAATGGAGATAGAAGTTGAAGAACTTGATTCAATATTGAGACAAGCCCTTACTACTAGTAGCTTAGATGCTCCGGTTAATGGTGATGATGGACGTAGTTTTTTGGGTGATTTGATTGCTGATGGTTCAGCGGAAGAACCTTTGGATAAAGTTGAGCAAAGTATTCACCAAGAGCAACTTGGCAGGTGGCTCACTCATTTAAGTGAGCAAGAACAACATGTACTTAAGCTTAGGTTTGGTTTGGAAGGTAATGATAGGCATACCCTCGCCGAAATAGGAAGATTGCTTGAGGTTTCTAGAGAGAGAGTTCGTCAAGTTGAATTGAAATCTTTACGAAAGTTGAGAAATTTGACTCGTAAGCTCCCTAGCGGGATTTAGCAAAAAGTTAAAGCTTCAGATTAATTTGGGAAAATTTATTTATCTTCTGCCCAAATATATTTAGTTAGATCCTCTGGATTTGGATCTGGAGCCTTAAGTGCAAATTCAACTGCATCATTCACTTCTTTATCAATCTCTTTTTCAATTTCTCTAAATTCATTTTCAGAAACTATATTTTTTTCTGAAAGATTCTTTTCTAATAATTTGATGGGGTCTCTTTTGGCCCAGAATTCTTTTTCCTCGGCAGAACGAAGCTCATCTGGGTCAGCTAGAGAGTGCCCTCTAAACCTATAGGTTAGGCATTCAATTAAAGTAGGCCCATCTCCAGCTCTAGCCCTTTCAATTGCTCTTTGGGCAGCCCCTCTTACTGCTAATACGTCCATTCCATCTACTTCTTCGCCTTTCATTCCAAAAGCATCTGCTTTTCTCCATATCTCAGGTTCACTTGTTGCTCGGTCATGAGCCATTCCAATAGCCCATTTATTATTTTCAACAACAAATAGAATTGGCAATTTCCATAATTGAGCCATGTTTAGGCATTCATAAAATTGGCCGTTATTGCATGTACCATCACCAAAAAATGCTGCGGTTACTGGACTAATATCTTTTTCTCCTAAAACTTCCTTCTTATAACGACTAGTAAACGCAGCACCAAGCGCTACAGGAATACCTTCACCTATAAACGCATATCCACCTAGCAGGTGATGTTCTTTAGAAAAAATATGCATTGAGCCACCTCTTCCTTTGCTGCAGCCAGTTTCCTTTCCAAATAATTCACTCATTACCTCTCTTGCTGGAACGCCTGCACTTAAAGCATGGACATGGTCACGATAAGTACTACAGAACCAATCATATTGTTTTTTCATGGCACCTATAACACCTGTGCTCACAGCTTCCTGACCGTTATAAAGATGGACAAATCCAAACATTTTCCCCCGGTAATACATCTCTGCACATTTGTCTTCAAATCTTCTTCCTAAAGTCATATCTTTGAAAAGGCTTATACCAATAGAACGATTTACTATGCTTGGCTCCTTAGGTGAAAGTTTGCTTATGCGCTCTGCATGAGCATTTTGGAATGAGAGATTATTTGTCATTTCTTGATTGATTTTGTTTGTTGATTGCATCATTTGAACCACAGTCTTTCCATGTAAGACTTTAAAGGGCTATGTGTAAATAATTGCAGAGATCTTGGATCTGTCTAAAGTTTATTTTTAATAGCTTTATATTGCTTGGAACTTCCGATCGATCATTTTCGTTTGCTTGGAGTTAGCCCTTCATCTGATACTGAAGAGGTTTTAAGGTTTTTTCAGTTACGCTTAAATCGTACTCCTGACAAGGGCTTTACTCCTGAAGTGATGGCTCAGCGCTCTGAGCTGTTACGTCGTTCTGCTGATTTGCTTTGTGATAAGAAGTTACGCGAACAATATGAAGTTGCTTTAACTAGTGGAGCCTCAGGGCTTGATTTCTCGTCTAATCGAGAAGTTGCAGGCTTAATACTTTTATGGGAAGCCAATATTTCTTCCGAGGCTTTTTATCTTGCGCGTAAAGCACTTCAACCTCCTCAAGCTCCTGCTCTTGGCAGTGGCAGAGAATCTGATTTGACTCTTTTAGCCGCTCTTGCTTGTAAGGATGCAGCATTGTATGAACAAGAACAAAGACGCTATTCCTCAGCAGCAGAGATTCTTGAAGAAGGAATTCATTTGCTTCAAAGAATGGGTAAGCTTTCGGATCATAGGCAAAATCTTGAAAAAGAATTAGAAGCTCTTCTTCCTTATAGGATTCTTGATTTATTAAGTAGGGATTTATCTGATCAAAAGTCTCATCAAGATGGTTTGAACATGCTTGATGGATTTGTTTTGAATAGAGGAGGATTAGAAGGTAACAAATTAAGTCATTCAAATATTGAATTAAAACAAGCAGATTTTGAAATATTTTTTCAACAGATTAGACAATTTCTCACTGTTCAGGAGCAGATAGACCTTTTCTCTCATTGGTATAAGAATGGATCTCAGGATGCAGGTTTTCTCCATGCTTTATCCTTGGTTGCCTCAGGATTTTGTAGAAGAAAGCCTGAGGCATTGCAAAAAGCTAGAAGGCAGATTAATAAGCTTAATTTGCAAGGCTTTGATGCCATGCCTTTGCTTGGTTGTATAGATCTTTTGCTTGCAGATATTGAGCAAGCTGAGGAATTTTTTAGGAATAGTCCTGATAAGGATCTTAAGGAATGGCTAGAAACATATCCTGGTGAGAAGCTTGCAGCATTATGTGATTACACAAGAAATTGGTTGGTTAGAGATGTTTTACCAGGATTTAGAGATATTGAAGTCGACGTTGTAGATTTAGAGGCTTGGTTTGCAGATAGAGATGTTCAGAGCTTTGTAGAGAAAGTTGAAAGAAGAAGTGCTCTAGGTATTGCAAGAGCAGGATTCTCTCTTATTTCAGGATTGTCATCTGAAAATTCTGACTCGCAAGAATCAATGCGTGAAGAAGAAGATGTGGATAATTATTTCTCAAAATTAGATGAAGATTCAACTGAAGAACCTGTAGAAGATGACAATTTTAGAGAGTTATCTTTCGATAGTGTCTTAACTGATTTCCAAAACCTAATCTCTAATGCAAGGATACCTTTATTAAATTTTTCGGATAGAGCCAGTGAGCAAATTGGAGTCACTAGAAATACTTTGTTGTTAGGTTCTTTGGTTTTTGTAGGCTTATTCTTTTCCGGAGGAATAATTGCTTGGCTTTCAATCAGGAATCAGTTGCAAAATGATAATCCCGTAAAACCTTCTTTAGTTCAGGAAAAATTAGATAAGGCTAAGTCAAAAGATACTACTAATACAAAGAGTGACTCTTCATTGGCTGCAAGCAATAAGAATCAAGACATTCCATTGATGCTAGAAAGCCCTTCTTTAGGACAGATTCAGAAATTAATAGAAGTATGGTTACAAGGTAAGGCTGATATTCTTTCAGGTGGAAGTAGCCTTGAATTGAATAAAGTTGCTAGAACTTCTCTTATTAAAATAGTTAATCAACAAAGGGAAAAAGATAAATCCTTAGGTGATAAACAAATAATAAATGCAGATATTCAATCTCTAAAAATAATAAGTCAGACAAAAAAACGTATTGAAGTTAATGCTAAAATCTTATATAAAGATAAACGTATAAAAGAATCTGGAGATGTTATTTCAGAAACAAATATTCCTTCGTTGACTGTTAAATATATTCTTGGAAGAAAGAAAGATAAATGGGAATTGGTAAATTTCTCTAGTAGAAGTTAATTAGTTAATTCCTAAAAAACCTTTAATATAGTTAGGCTGCTTATCAGGAATCCAAAAATTTGCCAATGTTTGACGAACTTTCTGCAAGATTTGAAGATGCAGTAAAGAGCCTGAGAGGCGAAAATAAAATTAGTGAAGATAATGTTGATATAGCTTTAAAGGAAGTAAGGAAAGCACTTTTAGATGCAGATGTAAGCCTTTCAGTTGTCAAACAATTTGTTGAAGAAGTTCGTGAAAAGGCAGTTGGTGCAGAAGTTGTGAGAGGGGTCAAGCCTGGAGAAAAATTTATTGAAGTTGTTCATCGAGAATTAGTTGAAGTAATGGGGGGGGCAAATGCTCCATTAACAGAGGTAAGTCAAAAACCTGCAGTCATACTTATGGCTGGACTTCAGGGTGCAGGCAAAACAACAGCTTCAGCAAAGCTTGGTTTATATCTTAAGGAAAAAGGACTTAGACCCTTATTGGTCGCTGCAGATGTCTATAGACCAGCTGCTATAGAACAATTAAATACATTAGGGAAACAAATAGATGTAGAGGTTTTTAGTCTGGGTAAGGATTTAAAGCCTGAAGATATAGCTGCTTCTGGTTTGAGTAAAGCAAAGGAGGAAGGATTCGATACTTTGATAGTTGATACAGCTGGAAGGTTGCAAATAGATCAAGAAATGATGACTGAGATGGTTCGTATTAAAACTGCGGTTAGCCCAGATGAAGTCTTATTAGTAGTTGATTCAATGATTGGCCAAGAGGCAGCTGATTTGACAAGATCTTTTCATGAAAAGGTTGGTATTACAGGAGCTGTCCTTACAAAATTAGATGGCGATTCAAGAGGTGGTGCTGCGCTTTCTATTCGGAAAGTAAGTGGAAAACCTATCAAATTTATAGGTACTGGAGAGAAGGTTGAAGCTTTGCAACCTTTCCATCCAGAAAGGATGGCAGGCAGGATTTTGGGTATGGGCGATGTTTTAACACTTGTTGAAAAAGCTCAGAAAGAAGTTGAGATTGCTGATGCTGAGCAAATGCAAAGAAAGTTTCAAGAGGCCACTTTTGATTTTTCTGACTTTGTAAAGCAAATGAGATTGATAAAAAGAATGGGTTCTTTAGGAGGACTAATGAAAATGATTCCAGGGATGAACAAAATTGATGATGGAATGTTGAAAAGTGGAGAAGAGCAATTGAAGCGTATTGAAGCAATGATTGAGTCAATGACAAATCCTGAGCGTTCTCAACCTGAGTTGCTTGCGGCTCAACCCTCTAGGCGAAGAAGAGTTGCACTTGGGAGTGGTCATACTGTTGCAGAAGTGGATAAGGTTTTAGCAGATTTCCAAAAAATGCGAGGTCTCATGAAGCAAATGTCTAGCGGTGCTGGTATCCCTGGAATGGGAGGAGGACCATTAGGTATGCCAGGTATGCCAGGCATGCCAATGAATCAGAATAGATCTAGAGGAGGGGCAGGTGCAGTTGGGACTCCAAAACGTCAACGTCCTCATAAAAAAAAGAAAGGATTTGGAGACTTATGAGCCCTTTACAAGCTAAAGTAAGACTTTGGTAAGTGTTTATTCACTGCCTTTATAAATAAACTTGGAATTTAATCGAAGATGATCAAGCTCCGCCTGAAGCGGTTTGGGAAGAAGAGGGAAGCTAGCTTCCGCTTAGTTGCTTGCAATAGCACTTCGCGAAGAGATGGTCGTCCACTTCAAGAATTAGGTTTTTACAATCCGCGAACTAAGGAAACAAGACTAGATACAGAGGCCCTTAGGTTGAGGTTGAGCCAAGGGGCTCAACCAACTGATGCTGTCCGTTCTCTATTGGAAAAAGGAGGAATTTTAGAAAAGAGCATTCGTCCTGCAGAAGTTGTTGGCAAGGCGAAACAGGAAGAAGCTAGAAAGAAGGCATCATCAGATAAGACTAAATCAAAAAAAGAAGCTAAAGGATCAGAGGCTTCAGAAGCTTCTTCAGAAGCCTAAGTTTTGATGTCAGAAGCAGAGTCTTCTGGAAGGTTTTCGATTGATTTACCTGACACTGATGCTGCTGTTGCTTTGGCTGGAGCAGGGCATTCAACTCTTCACCGATTAGAAGCTCTTACTGGTGCGACAATTGTTTTAAGGGGTCTTCAATTGGAAATAAGCGGTAGATCTACACAGCTTGAAAGAGCAGCTGCTTTAGTGGAATTAATGCGACCTGTTTGGCAGGATGGTCAAACAGTTTCTTCAGTTGATTTATCTGCGGCTTTAACTTCGATTGATACTGGTAGAAAAGATGACCATGCCTCTTTGGGAGAAAGAGTTTTAGTAAAATCTCAAAGGGGCAATCTTAGGCCAAGAACTCTTAGGCAAAAGTCCTATGTAGATGCTATGGAAGTCAATGATTTGACTTTTGCCTTAGGACCTGCAGGGACTGGAAAAACTTTTCTTGCAACAGTATTGGCTGTGCGAATGTTGACTGAAAGAAAGATAGAAAAAATCATTCTTACTAGACCTGCAGTTGAAGCAGGAGAAAACTTAGGTTTTCTTCCTGGAGATCTTCAACAAAAGGTTGATCCTTATTTAAGGCCTCTTTATGACGCTCTTCATGCTTTGCTGGGGTTAGAGAAAACAACCACATTATTTGAAAAAGGTGTTATAGAAGTTGCTCCATTGGCTTATATGCGAGGCAGGACCCTTGAAGATGCATTCATTATTCTTGATGAGGCTCAAAATACAACATCAGCTCAAATGAGGATGGCTCTTACTCGTATTGGTGAAAGATCTCGTATGGTCGTAACTGGTGATGTTACTCAAATAGATCTACCTTCAGGCCAGATAAGTGGGCTCGTTGAAGCTATTGAAGTTCTTAGCAAAGTTAAGGGAATTGCTATTTGCAGACTGACTTCTGCAGATATATTTCGACACCAATTGGTTCAGCGAGTAGTTGATGCTTATGAAAAAAAAAGGAAAGGTTAGTGACATCCGCACAAAATAAATCGCGCAAATAATTTTTTTCTGCCAAAGTGTCTATTAATTACTTGGATACATATGCCAGCAAGTAGCAATTTCCAGCAAGCTATTCGTGATGCTCAATCTGGTTCTTTAGTTGGACCAAACGTAGTTAACAAAGCTTTGCCTTATGTCGGGGGTGGGATGGTTCTTACTGCTCTTGGAGTTTTAAGTGGATTATCTTTATTAGCTTCTAACCCTGCATTATTTCAGCCACTTTCCATTGTTGCCATTATCGCAGAGTTAGTTCTGTTTTTTATGGCCACAAGTGCAGCAAATAATTCAAATAATGAGAAAGCATTGCCTCTTCTCACAGGTTTTAGCCTTTTAACAGGCTTTACTCTTAGTGGTATTGTCGCAATTGCAATAGGTACAGCAGGTATAGGTTCTGTTGGCACAGCAGCTTTTGCTACAGGAATAACTTTTGTCATAGCATCAGCTGTTGGACGTCGTATGAGTGACAGTGTCGGCCAGGCCTTAAGTGGAGCTGTTGGTTTGGGGCTTATTGGCCTTCTCATTGCGATGGTTGTTCAACTTGTTGGAGGGTTTTTCGCCCCTGGGATGTTTGGTGGTAGTGGATTGGAGTTGATGATTGCAGGGTTTGGAACAGTTCTTTTTGTAGCAATGTCTTTTGTGGACTTTTATACTATGCCTCGTAGATATAACGATGACCAATATCTAGCAGGTGCTTTGGGTATGTATTTAACTTATATTAATTTGTTTGTGTTTATACTTCGTTTAATTATTGCCCTTCAAGGTGGAGGAAGAAGAGATTAAAAAATCAATCACTTAACACAACAACAAAAAAGGAAGAAGTTTTTATGCTTCTTCCTTTTTTGTTGTTGTTTCAGCAATTGAATTAATGCCTTGTACGATGCATTGTTTTTGTTCTTGATCATAGTTCCAACGAGCTAGAAAAGCGACATCTTTCCCTTCTCCTTGTGTAGCTTGTAAAAAACTTTCAAGTCTTTCTTTGACGGTATTTGGTTCAAGTAATCTCAAAATTTCTATACATCTTCTTTGAATTTTTTGAGAGCTAGATTTCTGATGATCACTTTTGTTTCTTTTGTGATGCAAAGCCATTGCTGAACTCATCACAAGGTTCTTTACTGTAATGTCCACTACTAACTCACCAGCCTCTCGTAATTGAAAAATCAAAGCCTCAGGGAGACGATCCATTAAAGGAGAATCACTTGAAAGACTAATGACAAAAAAACCTCTTACCCCATTCTTGCTTTTCAAAAGTTCTGAAACTCTGTCAGCTAAAACCTCATCACTAATCTCTTCTGCTTCCCAAGCACTACACCATAAGGAAGCGGCATTCATTGCTTCTTCAAAGCTTGGATAGTTTGTGTTCATGGTTTTTTTTTTGTAGTTTTGGGCAGGCTTTTAAGTTATGTTCTTAGATAATGTCATTATTTGAATCCACTCAAGAAGGGCATAAGTCAGGGTTTGTAGCTTTGATTGGGAGACCTAATGTTGGCAAGTCAACGTTGATAAATAAATTGATTGGGAAGAAGATAGCAATTACTTCTCCTGTTGCTCAAACAACTCGAAATCGATTAAGAGCTATTTTGACAACCGAAAAGGCACAACTGATTTTTGTGGATACTCCTGGAATTCACAAACCTCATCATTTATTGGGCGAAAGACTAGTTGAAAGTTCTAGAAAGGTTATAGGAGAAGTTGATTGTATTTTGTTTATTGTTGAAGGATGTCAGGAACCCGGTAAGGGTGATCTTTTCATTCTCAGATTGCTACAGAATCAAAATTTACCAGTGATAATTATTTTAAATAAATGGGACCTTGTCCAAGAAGATCAATATGAGACGAGAATAAAAGAGTATAGAGATCTTGTACGGAATAATAATTGGCCCACTTTTTGTTGTAGTGCACTTGCTGGCAATGGTTGTGATGAGCTTATAAAGCACATCACAAATTTCTTGCCAGTAGGACCTTGCTTTTATCCCTCAAATGTAATGTCAGATCAACCTGAGAAAATCTTGTTGGCCGAGCTTGTACGTGAGCAAGTCCTCTTGCATACGAAAGAAGAGGTCCCTCATAGTGTTGCTGTAAAGATTGATCGTATTGAAGAGGTTCCTATAAAAAAGAAGAAAGGATCAGATACTAATAGAACAGCTGTATTGGCAACTGTTTTTGTCGAACGCAAAAGTCAAAAAGGAATATTAATTGGGAAAGGAGGCTCTATGTTAAAAACAATTGGATGTGGAGCTAGACTTCAGATGCAGAAACTCATCAATGGCCCTGTTTATCTCGAGCTTTTTGTAAAAGTTGTCACTGATTGGCGTAGCAAGCCAGCAAGATTAGCAGAACTTGGTTATGAGAAAATATAAGACATGTCTTCATATCGACTTGATGTTATAAGCCTTTCACCAAAAACTTTTGAGAGCTTGTATGACCTTGGTGTTATTGGGAGAGCTCTTTCAAGAGGAATTGCAGAGTTGAATTTGTATAACCCTCGAGAATTTACTAGTGATAGCTACCATAAAGTAGATGATGAGCCATATGGAGGTGGTGTTGGAATGGTTTTGAAGCCAGAACCGTTCTTTCATGCATATGATTCGATTCCTGTTTTACCTAAGAGAAGAGTCTTGATGATGACTCCTCAAGGCAAGCAACTTTTGCAAAAAGATTTTTTGCGATGGTCTCAAGACTTTGACCAACTTGTTTTTATTTGTGGTCAGTACGAAGGATTTGATGAAAGAATTCGTATTCTTGCTGATGAAGAGATATCTTTAGGCGACTTTATTCTGACAGGAGGGGAATTGGCTGCAATGTCCATCATTAATGGAGTTATTCGTCTTCTACCAGGTGCTATTGGGAGATTAGAATCGTTAGTTGAAGAGAGTCATTCTGATTTTCTACTAGAGCATCCTCATTACACTAGACCTGCTAAATTTCGAGGTTTTGAGGTTCCAAAAGTTCTTTTAAGTGGCAATCATTCTGAGATTTCTCGATGGAGGCAACACAAAAGAGAGGAGAGAACTAAGGAACGTCGACCAGAACTTTATAAACAATGGAGTGCAGAAAATCTGCCTTCTCAAAATAAAAAAGATTTATCTGATTTCATCAATTCCTATTATCAAATAGGACATGAATCTGACCCTGTTGAAGATCCATGGTGGGATTGACAAAAAAATCACCTTTCTTTTTGATTGGAGTATTTAATCAGAGGAATTGAAGAAAGAGAAGATATCTAAATATTGCTATAGTGAATCAGTAATTGATATTTATAAATTAATTCAAAAGTATCAACGAAATGTTGTTGTTAAATCCCAGTTGTGGCCAGCTCATAATCACCTATCGCAATCCATTGCTATGACTAATTCCGCTCCACAGTTTCGTATAGGCAATGGCTATGATATTCATCGACTGGTTCCTTCTAGGCACTTAATTATTGGTGGCGTTAAACTTGATCATCCTGATAGCTTAGGACTTGATGGCCATAGCGATGCGGATGTTCTTGTGCATGCTGTAATGGATGCAATGCTTGGAGCTCTTTCTTTAGGAGATATTGGTAAATATTTTCCTCCGGAAAACCCTAAATGGAAAGGTTCTGATAGCTTGGTTCTTCTTGAAAGTATTACGAACTTGATAAAGGAGAAAGGTTGGGAAGTTATAAATATTGATTCAGTTATCGTTGCCGAAAGACCTAAGTTAAAACCTCATATTGATTTGATGAGAGGTAACATTGCTCAAAGGGTTGGAATAGGAATAGATAATGTTGCTGTTAAAGCAACAACGAATGAGTTACTTGGCCCTGAAGGACGAGAAGAGGGAATTAGTAGTCATGCTGTTGTTTTGTTAGGGAAGCCATGATTTCATTTTTTCTGAAATTTTTTAACAAGAAATGCCTTGCTTCCTATCTAGCATTGTTTTCTGCAATTCTTATTTTTTTTGGTAATACTCAAGTTGTATTTTCTTTGGCCTCATCTGAATTGAAGAAAACTGATTCAATTGTTGTTGAGTATTTGCGCCTTAATGTCCCTGAGAAGGATAAGGAGGCTTGGTTACTTGCTGAGAGAGATAGTTGGGGACTTTGGCTGGAAAAACAAAAAGGATTTATAGATCGAAAAATCTTTTGGGATCCTGATAATGAAGAAGCGTTATTACTTATTAGTTGGACTTCACGTTTGGATTGGAAAAAAATACCTAAGTCGGAGATAGATAAAGTTCAGAAGACTTTTGAGAAAATAGCTATGGATTTAACTAACAAGCAATTTGGTAATCCTTTCCCAATTACATTTCAAGGTGAATTTTTAGTCCAATGATGGATCAAGAAATTTGCTTGGATTTGGATCGATTAAAACGGCTGGGAATGGTTGAGGCTATCTGGGGTGCAAATAAATCATGTGAACAAATAGAATATATTTTAAAGAAATTAGAAGTCGCTGGGCAATTGGGTTTAGTGACAAGGGTTAGTGATGAAAAAGGATCAAAGCTTTTATCAATTTTTAAAGATGCTGAATATCATTCTCAATCATCATGCTTGACATTGGGAGCACCTAATTTGATTGATCCTTCCTTAGGTGAAGTTTTGATTGTAAGTGGCGGTACTAGTGATCTTAAAGTTGCATCTGAAGCAGCACTGTCTTTGAAATTTCATGGTATTCATACAAACCTTTTAATGGATATTGGAGTGGCTGGTTTGCATAGACTTTTAAAAAACTTATCTAGGATAGAGAAAGCATCAGTTGTAATTGCTTGTGCTGGTATGGAGGGAGCTCTACCAACCGTCATTGCAGGTTTGATACCTCAACCAGTTATAGGCTTACCAGTATCAGTTGGATACGGAGTTTCTGGTGGAGGCAATGCAGCTCTTCAAGGGATGCTTGCTAGTTGCTCTCCAGGTTTGCTGGTAGTCAATATAGACAATGGATATGGGGCAGCTATGGCTGCATTGCGGATATTAAAATCTAGAATTTGTGAAGAAAACCGCTCTAGAAATTAGATATTTTGATTATTGTTTAACTCTAGTATTTCTTCGACCCATAATTTAATTGGGCGATGTAAGCGACCTTCTTGGTATCGAGATAATGCCTCAGTTAATACAGGGGTATTAAGCCAAGTTATAGTTCTTTGGGTTCCCAAAAAAATGTTCTATCTTTTTTGATTAATTGAAGTTTGCTTATATATATATTTTTAGCAAGATTTAAGACTAAGAATTAGTCTTCTTTGTCATATTTTGTTCCAAGCCTGGAAAGTTCATTGCTGTGAATTTGAGATTCAACATCAAGTAAACGATTCACAAGTTCTGAAAGATCTCTTTGAGCTAATTCACCATTTTGCTCCCATTTCATGGAGCGTGGCTCAGGTTTTGATGAAGCCGTCACCTTCCTAATTAATTAAACGTATGTATAACTTAACTGTGTGAAACCGCTGACTTGAAGGATGTTGCGAGATTTTAGCGAAAGAAAATCTAAAGATTTCAAGAAAAGGGGGTTTTTTGGCTTGATTTTTATAAATGCTTAAGATTTAGAGGCTATTGAGCTCATTTTGCAGTCCTGCAAAATACTAAATTCTTTTGAGTTTTTTAACCTCCGCCAACAATAGTTAC
>CACIYC010000017.1 GCA_902590775.1 uncultured Prochlorococcus sp. | reverse complement strand
GCACCAAATATTCATAACAAATACAAAAAGACCAAATTATTCTTTATTTAGCTTTCATTATGGAATTTTTTAAGTACTTTCTTTTCGGAATCAGTGGTTTAAGTTTGATCTTTTGGGTTGCAGTTATAGCTTTGTGGCATACATATATGTTCCCAAGGCTTTTTAAGGAGGATCACGAAATAAAAAGCAATTCAAACTTAGATCTATCAGAGGCTGGTTTGGAATTAAAACCTTCTGGGTTAATTAATCGGTCAAAATACTCAAATAAGTCTTTTGTGATAGCAGATTTTAATCCTGTCGAATCAAATTATGGAGTAAATAGGTTATATACAACTATGCTATTAAGCCTTGGTGTAATGTCATTTATCTTGATTTCATATGGACTTCATAGTGGATTCAATCAATTAGCATAATCTACCTGAAACTATCGCTACGTTGGAAGGTATAAGAATCTACTCAAGAAAGTGATTTCTTTTCTCCATTTCTTTTCAAGATCGCCTAATACTTATTTGATTTACAAATTACAATGACAGTAGGGATTTATTTCGCAACCACTACAGGTAAAACAGAGGACATTGCTGAAAGGATTCATGGATTATTGAATGGTGCAGAAGCGCCTAAAGATATGTCGGACGTGGATGATTTAAGCGAGCTTTGTAATCATCAAGGCATTATTTGTGGAATTCCTACATGGAATACCGGGGCTGATTCAGAAAGATCTGGCACCGCTTGGGATACAATTCTTGATGAGATAGGAGAACTAAATCTTTCAGGAAAGAAAGTAGCAATTTTTGGTTTGGGTGATTCTTCGACTTATACAGAGAATTATTGTGATGCCATGGAAGAATTGCATAGATTTTTTCAAAAAGCAGGGGCTACAATGGTTGGCTATGTAAGCTCAGATGAATATACTTTTGACGAGTCAAAGAGCGTAATTGGCACTTCTTTCTGTGGTCTTCCTTTAGATGAAGATAGCGAATCGGATATGACAGATACACGTATTTCTCAATGGACTCAACAACTTAAAGGTGAGATTCCTGGCCTGACTTAAAGCTTGTTTATAAAGCAAATAAAGCAAATTAAAAATAATTAATTTAATCTAATCATCAAACTCAGGCTTAGGCTTTTTCTTTACTTTCCCAGTAAGTAACTGATAAAGGGCGTCTAACGAGTTGTAAACTTCTTTAAGCTCGGTTTTTTCTGGAAGAAGGCCATCTTCTGTAAGTATTTGATCTAAATCTCTTAGCTCTTGCCTTATATAGCGCAAATGAGAGCTAATTTCTTCTCTTTTACTTGTTGACATTAGATAGTGACTGGTTATGAGATGTTAATACTCTGCGAGCATCTTGCAAAATACTAAATGTGAAAATTAAGGCAAGGGAATCATGCCTTTCCAGAAGCAATCTTAAAGCAAATCTTTAGAAAGAGAGCCTTTTGAAAAAATATCGCTTTGAATTACCGCATTAATTTTTTTTATCAGTTAAAATCTTTTGGATTAAATTTAATTAATGAATAAAGAATTTGATTCAATAGTTTTAAAAGAATCTAATGAGACAATGAATGGTTTTCATAAGCATTCGCTTTTTATGGGAAGTGCTCTGGTTTGCTTGAATTTACTTCTTATGTCTTGTGTTGGAGTCTATTGGACTAATAATACTGTTCATCAAATCATTTCTGGCAGACCTCTTTAATTCAACTTAGAGGGCCTTATTCCTCTAATGCATTTTCTTAATGGTTAATGGATATATCTTTTATGTTTTTAATATTTGCTTAAGAGTAAAATTAAATTGATTTAGATTATATAAAAACCAATGCAGCAATATCTTTGCTTTAGAAGGTTTTTCGGAATGGCATTTTCTCTTTTATTGATTTTTGTTCTTGCCTTTCCTGTATCAGCTGTTTTAAACGTAGGTGATGAAGTTCCCAATTACGTTCGCTCACAAATTACTGGAATTGACCTACATGGCCAAGACTTATCGAAGTCTTCCATAGCGGGTGCAACGGCAAGAGATGCAAATTTAAGTGATGTTGATTTGCATGGAACAGTAGTAACTTTGGCTGATTTGAAAGGTTCTAATTTAAATGGAATCAATTTGACAGATACTCTTTCAGATAGAGTGAATTTTCAGAAAACAGATTTAAGAAACGCAGTTCTAGTGAATATGATTGCTTCAGGAAGTAGTTTTGCTGGGGCAAAAATAGAAGGGGCCGATTTTAGTTATTCTGTTTTGGATAGTGATGATCAGCGTAATCTTTGCAAAATAGCTGAGGGAACTAACCCTGTTACTGGTGTTAAAACTAGCGATAGTCTTGAATGTTCTGATGGAGGATCTTCTGGATACAAGCCTCCAATGCCTGGAAATTAATTGAATGCTTAGAAATTATTATTTTTTTGGCATTGATTATATTTTCATTGGAAGACATACCTGGTAATTGTCCTTCTATAAGAGAGATAGTGAGATTGACATCCTATTTAAGGAGTCAATGAATCATTTGAAACCTTATACAGTTCGTTATCGGTCTTTCGATAATGGCCGCCAAGAAAATTGCTTCTATGCAAGTGATTCATTCGAGGCACGAATGCTTGCAATGGAGTTTAACAAGTACATTCATGATCATCCTAACTGCATAGATTTAATTAGATGCGAGGAAAGACTTTTATCAACTTTAAAAGGCAGTTTTTAAGTTAATTGCTATTTATTTACTGACTATTATTTTTCTACATCAAAAGAAGTAATTTCACTTCCTAATGAGTCTTAGAAATATATTAAGTATGAAATTTAATCTTTTTACTATTGCTAAATTATATATTTATGTTTCTCTTGATTAGATATTTAAAATTCCTATGAAGTTTTTCTGGCCAAAGCGTTCTGCTCCAAAGGGTTTCTCTATTGATAACTTAGCAAAAAAGTACAAGCCGACTCTTGGATTTTCTTCCTCAGATGAATTTCCAGCTAGATTGCAAGAGAATGATAAAGGTTTAATAGAAAAAGGATTTACAAGTACTGTTCTAAGAACTGCTGAAGATAGTAAATTGGAAGTTATTTGCTCTCATTGGGCTAATCGAGACTTTAAAGAATATTTTGATATCGCTTAATGAAAAAATAGATTTTCATTAAGTTATTAAAATACTATTCTTAAAAGTAATAGATATAGATTGGTAAATAATATATTTAATTTCTTCCGATTTTAAAAAATTAGACATAAATTCTTTCCTTTTCATTCGAAAGTTTATAGATTCCTCCTTTATTATCTAAGTAAAATATCTGATTGTTCATTTTTGACTCTCCAAATTTATAAAGTCTTGTTTTATGAATACTTGCTTTTTCTCTTAACTCAAATTCTTCATCCCATGCATTTATCTTTATATTTATCTCTGGATTGTTTAGAAGTGATTCGGAATGACGTTGGTAAATCTTCTTATGATGGTTATAACTACTCTTATATTTTCTTTTAAAGCGTTCTAAATAATCAGATTCTTTAGCTTTTTCTTTAAATATGATTTTCTTTAGAAAAAAATAAGAAAGAAAAGATGTAATTAATATCAATATAAAATATTGCATTAATTTTACGATCTAAGTACTTAGGTATTAAAGCATTGAAAAAAAAATCAGCAGTAATATCATGACTTTTACTTATGATTTTATTATAATATCAAGATCAAATCCGAGATTGCTATTTTTAGAAAGTACTTCCTTCTTAATTATTCCTTTGTTTAAACCTTTTATTAATACACATATAGAGTCGATGAAAATTATAACCAGAGTTAATAGTGCAATAATTGAGATTGATATTATGTCTTTATTCTTCTCATCCTTTTTAATCATAAATAAATCTTTTACCTTGAATTTGTTTGATTCTTTATTGGATTTCATTTTTTTGATGAAACCATGCTTGCTTTTACACATTATATGGTCCAAATTGAGTTGCGCATTCTGCTCCACACATGGCTCCAAGATTTATTGATTTTTTTATACTCCAGTTGGCAGCTAATCCAGTAGTAAAGCCTGCAGCAAAACTATCTCCGCATCCATAGCTATCTATTGCTGCTTTATTCAAATGCACTGGGTCATATCTGCCTCCTGGAATTACTTTGCCTCCAAGGTGTCCTTCGGTTGAGATTAGTAGTTTAGGTTTGATATCTAGATTTTGAATATTGTATTGTTCATCTGGATCAAAGTTGCTGTTGATTAATGCATCAAGCTTTATTTTTGCTTTATTTAATTGTTTGATGCTTACCCTAGGAGTTGCGCATAAGACTTTTGATTGTCTGCAAATTCTTATGGCTTCCCAGTCTGCTGCGGAAATGAAAACACCATCAAAGTTATTTAATAACTCCCATGGCAAAGGATCCTTTGCCATGGGCTGAAGCCTTTCGCCAATAATTGTTATTGCTCTATCTCCATTACTGTCTACAAAGCTGAAGCCTCTTCTTGTTGGCTTTTCTCTCCAAGCAACATGAACTTTAATGCCTAACGAGCATAGCTTTTCGTAACATTTTTGACCTATAGAATCTTTTCCTAGGGCAGTGAAAAAATGTACTTTATTTTTCGAAAGTTTTGACATCTGCACTGCAGATACAGCTCCTCCTCCTGCGGGCTCTTCTTTCAATTTCTTTCCATGATTTATCAACCCTTGAGAAGGCATATTTTCAACATATACAAAAGAGACCCATTCCACATGTCCAACAACTGCAATATTTATTGAATCTAGTTTATTCATATCTTCTTTTTCTCTGGAAATAGAATCCTATTATTTATTCTATATGATTAGAATATAACCTAGAATAACTCTTTTTGCTATATATATTTTTATTATTATGAGAATAATTATTTATTTAACTATAATAATATCATAAATAATATATTTTAATTAGGAGCTATAAAGAAATAAAGACTGAGATGATTTTTTTTAGGACATGATATGGTTGAATTTTTTCTTTCGAAAAATATTGAAAAAGCTTTAATATTAGTTATACTTAATTATTGGATTCTACTTATTGCTCTACTCTTTTCTGCTATGAATATTCAGAAAAACTTTGTAAGTTATGTTTACTTGGCTATTGCTATGGCAGGTGCAATTTTCCCTGTATATTCAAATATTAAATTTGTTCAACTTTATGGACCAGGTTTCAATATATTCTCATTTATAAATTTAGCAACTAATAATCCAGCATCTCAATCTCTTTCTTTTGATTTATTCTTTTTGTCAAGCGCAGTTTTTTTGTGGATGTTTATAGAATCTAGGCGACTAAGCTTGAAGCATTTTTGGATAGTTGTATTAGGTACTTTCTCTATTGCAATTGCATTCTCTGCACCACTTTTTCTTTTTCTTAGAGAAAGAAGATTGATTGAATTAGAAACTTAGAAATAAAAATATTTTATTTCTAAGTTGATATTTTTATTAGATAGTCGTCATTTGGGATTACCGCTCTTGTTAATGGATAAGTTAGTATACATAAAATTGATATTATGATCCAAAGTAATCCCCCATTGCCTTGTGTATCTATTATTCTTCCAGCTAATAATGGGAATATAAGAAAACTTAATCCAAAGCATTGAGAGTAAAGTGACATTGATAATCCTCTATATTCCTTTGGAGAAACTTGAACTATTGCTTCAGTTGCAGTTGGCAAGAACATAGCTATCCCAGCTGTTAGGGGTACTAAAGCAATTAGTACAATGTATATTCCTTCGTTAAATAAACTAGAAAATGATAGTAAGATACATCCAATTAATAAACATATATTGCTTAACTTAAGACCAAATTTAACTTTTTTTTCTGATAGCCATCTTCCTATTGGCCATTGCATTATTAGTAGTAAAATTAATTTGTAAGAAATTATCCATCCAATAATGTTTATTGAAATTTCAGGTCTATTGATTCCGCCTTTTTCTAAGTCAAGTTGTAGTCCTATCTGCATTAGGGATAAAATACCTGTGCTTAATAAGCTAATAACCAAAATTGGTGCAAGAAGTTTTGATAATTTTACTAATTTTTTTGCATTAATTAGCTCATTTATTCTCACTCGATTATCCTTAATGTTTTTATATTTAATAATTTTATTATCAATAAAATTGTATTTAATAAGAGCTATAAGTATTATCATGCAAAATATTTCTACTAAGTAAATTAATCTGATTTGATCTATAGTTGCTAGAAATGATCCAATAAGTGCTCCTAAGCTTACGCCTAGAGCATCTGCGCTTCTTGCTAGGGCAAATCCCTTCCCTGACTCTCCTTCTTTTGAGCACATTGGTATTGCAACTTCAACTGATGGCCAGTAAAAACCTGCAGCAGCCCCAAGAAAAAATTCACCAATCAAATATCTTTTATGTGTGAAGGCTGTGAAAAGTAATAAGTCAGCAGCAATTGCAAAGAATGCGGCTACCTTTAATGGAGATGTATAGCTAGTACTTCTGTCCAACCATAAACCAGCTGAAAGTCTGGCAACTGTTCCTGCTATGGCTGCCACAAAAAAACCAAGACCAATTTCCGTACCTGTAAAAGAAAGTTCATTGAATACAAGTGCAGTGAAATAGATAACTCCACCTGCTCCTATTGATGCTAAAAGCCTACAAATTGTTATTCTGCGCAATTCTGAGGGAAACTGGACCCACCATTGATTTAGTTCTTTCGTTGTATTCAAGACGTTCCTTGCGAAGAATAATGGTTTGTTGTTTTGCAGCTACATGTGCTGCGACCAATTTTGTCGGCGGCAGGTTTCAAGCTGCAGAAAAAGTTGAACTCCATTTTGAAGATATGACCATTCCTATACAAATAGATGAATTGATTTTGTGGCAAAAAGGATTGAATGATCAAAGTTCAGAGTATCTGATAGAAGAGAAAAAAAATGTTGAGCTATCTTTCTGGTTAAATATACTTGGATTTGAGAGTAGAGCTGCATTGTCAGAGTTCCTGAGTACTCCTCTGATAACAGAAAAAAGCGTTGAGCGTGAACTTTTGCATAGTTGGGCTGGTAGAAAATTATTAGACAAGATCAGTGACTTAGTGATAATTGATCAAGACAAAACAGGTGTAAAGGTTTTCAATACTTTGGAGAAACTTCTTGAAGATCAAACCCAAGCCTCGTTATTAGACCTTCTGAAATTGTTGCCTGCAGAAGTTATACATTTTGATTTAGATGGATTGGTAGAAGTTATTTCAAGCTGGCGTAATGAATTAGAAAAACAACAAAAATTACTTATTGGTTTGAGAGATTTAAAGTCTGTTTCCTCTGAACATATTTCTTTAGGAAATAATAAATATTCTTCCAACTTCATATTGAATGATATATCAAAAGAAAAATTTAAAATAAATTCTTCCCATCGATCAGAAGATTTTGAAGTTCAACTTTGGAGACCATTGTCAAAAGAATCTACAAAGAAACATTGGATTATCTTTATGCCAGGTTTAGGAGGAGACCCCAATCATTTTAGTTGGTTAGCACAAAGTTTAACTAAATATGGATGGGAAGTAGTTCTAATTGATCATCCAGGAAGTAATACAAAGGCGATGTTTTCTCTATTAGAAGGGGAAAATCCATTCCCTAGTGGAGTAGAACTTTTCCCTTATAGATTGGCTGATTTAAGAAGTGTTTTGGAAGCAAAAGAACTTGGTCAAATCAAGGTGCAAGCTAACAAAGTTATTTTAATGGGTCATTCTTTAGGTGCCTTAAATGCATTGTTAGCTTCTGGAGCAAAACCTCAAAATGGACTGCTTGAAAGGTGCAATAAGGCTCTAGATGATTTTGCTATTACAAATCTTTCTAGACTCATACAATGCCAATTAGTTGATGTTCCTTTGATTGGAGAACAAGATATTCCTTCACTATCAGGAATAGTTGGTCTGAATAGTTTTGGTAAATTGTTATGGCCTGATTTTATTGGAAATCAACTTAAAGTTCCGATATTTTTAACTGGTGGAACCTTTGATTTGATTACCCCTGCTCTTTCTGAACAATTGGGGCTTCTGCTTTCTGCTAATCCAAATGATTTTAGTAGAGTATTAATCATAGAGGGAGCAAGTCATTTTTCCCCAATCAAAGTGGATGAAGATGAATCTAATAAAAGTGATTTATATAAAATTAGTGATTCATTGGTAGGTGTAAACCCAACATCTGTTCAGTCATTGTTAGCTAAAAAGATAATAAGTTTTCTTGATAGTCTTGAAAATTCAGTGTCTATTCCAGTTTCTCTAAATAATTATAATGATGGATTAAATTTTCATATTTTAGATCGTTCAGTTATATCTACACTTACAAAAAACTAATATTTAATTCTGGGATCTATAAAAGCAATTAGTATGTCAATAAAAAGACTTATCAATACTACTAAACTTGATATAACAACTACTATTCCTTGAACCATTGGATAATCTCTCTGATTTATAGCTTCTTGAAGCCCCAAAGCGATTCCTGGCCAAGAGAAAGTTACTTCAATCAGGAGAGCTCCTCCTATGAGTGAAGCAATAGTAAGACCAGCAATAGTTAGTATTGGAAGCATTGCGTTAGGCAATGCATGATATAGGATCACATTGTTTTCTTTTATTCCTCTACTTCTTGCGGCCTGAATATAATTTGTATTAAGAATTTGTTCTAAATTCAATCTCAAAGATCTACTAAATACGCCACTTAATAGAATCCCTAATGTAGCTGCTGGTAGGAATAGATGCCTAACTGAACCATACAATGAAGTTGTATCTCCATTTATTAAACTGTCAAAAATAAAAAAACCAGTACCTTCAGGGGGAATTAACTCTGGGGGGAAGCGACCTCCAACAGGAAGCCAGCCAAGAATAACTGAGAAGAATATTTGAAAAAGCATTGCTGCCCAGAATGGAGCTAGAGCATATGTTCCAATACCAAATAAACGAACTGCAAGATCTGTTTTACCTTCGGGTCTTGCTATTCCTAAGAAGCCTACTGAAAAACCTATTATCAAAGCAATAATTAATGCTATTAAGGCTAATTCAATGCTTGCAGGTAATAACTTTCCGATTATCTGGATGACTGGTTCTTGGTTATTTAATGATTCACCTAAGTTTCCATGAATGAGCCCATTTATGTAATTGAAATATTGATTAATTAAAGGCATGTCTAGCCCTAGTTTGATCCTTAAAGCTTCTCTTGCCGCAAAGTCTGCTCGATTCCCGAGTATTGCATCAACTGGGTCACCTGGAGCTATTCTTAATAAGAAAAATACCAAGGTGGAAATTAGCAATAGCATAATTGGAGCCAAAGCCAATCTAGTAAACGAATATTTAATTAATGATCTTGCTCTATTCATTGTTATTAGTGATTTTTTCTAAAAGTAATCTTCCATTGCCATCAAATTGAGGATTGTCAAAGTTAGTTTGCATCCAAACTCTCTGGTTTAGAATCCAAACAGGCAAAATTGACGCCCCATCAGCAGCAAGCATTTCAGCTTTACTAAGTTCTTTTGTTCTTTCTTCACTAAAAAGAGTTTCACTATTTTCTAGTGATTCTTGAAGTTCATTATTCGCCCAAAAGGTGCCTCCAAAAACAGCTTCACCTTCTCTACAAGTCTCAAGGACTATTTCTTTACAATCAAGAAGAGGCGACAAGTATGCATATGGATCTGGATAATCACCGGTCCAGCCAAGTATTACTGCTTCATAGATCCCTTCAGAAAGTTGTTTATATACAGTTGTTGACTCAACTCCATTCAATGAAATCTCTAAGCAATCTGATAAATCTCGTTTTACTTGTTCTTGCCAAGTAAGAGCAAGTAGTTTATCTGAGGGTACATTTGATCTGAAAGTAAGTGGTAAATTAAGTATTTTGTTATTACAAAAACCTGCATTTTTGTATAATTCTTTAGCAATAATTGGATTATATTTAGGCCATTGAGATTTTTTATTTACTTGTAATATTGGAGGTATTAAAGATCTTAAAGGCTCTCTTAAATTATAGCTTACCTGTTTTGAAATTAGTTTTCTATCAATGCTATATAATAGAGCTTCTCTTATAGTTTTGTTTTCTAATAAATTTGAATTAGTACGAAATGCAATATAACCAATTTGCATTGCAGGACCTTCTCCTTCTATAAGAAGACCTTTTTTCGATAAGTTGTGAAGAGCAAGCCTATGTCCATCTTCAATTGCATTGGATAAAAGTATATCTATTTGCCCAGTTTTAATTGCACTAAAAAGAGAAGTTGATGTGTTAAAACTTATATAATTTAATCCTTTATTATTAGGTTTTTCACCCCAATAATTTTCAAAAGGTTCTAGGGTTTGCCTTTCTGGAGAATAGCTGCTTAATTTATAAGGACCAGTACCAATTAGAGTTTCATTTAAGAATTTATTCTTATAACCTGCATATGAACTTGGCGAAATAGGCGTTAAATTAATAGAGGTAAGTAATCCTTTTATTGAACTTGATGGTCTTGAAAGCTTTATCTTTAGGACAAATTCTTCAGGAGTCTCAATTGATTCTATTCGATCATCAATTATATAATTTAAGGTGCCTATATTTATAAAACGCTTAAGACTAAATGCCATTGCCTTTGCATTGAACCGAGTTCCATCATGGAAAACAACATCTTTCCTTAAAGGTATTAAAATGTTTAACCCATCTTTGCTTATTTTTGGCTCTGCTTCTGCAAGTCTTGGCTCAAGAGTACCATTTGAATCAATTCTATATAAGGTATCGCCCAAGGCACTTATCAATTGAAGTGCTAGTAATTTATTTGCTTGAGCTGGATCTAGAGAATCTATTTTACCTTTACTTGCAATTGTTATACGTTTATTATTAGTACTTTGAGTGCATGATATTTGACAAAAAACTAATAATATTGCTGTCAAATTAATTACTATTTTTAAGTACTTTCTAAACATGAGTATTTTTATTAGATTCATTCTATCAAGTTATTCTTAATGGTTAAAATATTAATATGTCTATTAACTTTTAATTTCGATTAATTTCCTGAATTGATACTTCAAATACGGGTGATCCAGCATGAGAAAGTGGCCATTGCCTAACCCAGCATTTCTCATGTTTACAGTCTATTCCTATGACTTGAAAAAGTTTATCCTCGTTTAAGAGCTGTACGCAGTCACCTTGATGAAGGGTCTCTGATGTCATTGACTCTACTTAGGAATACTGCTTACTCAGGTTCATCGACATAATATCTAAGAACACTTGGAAGACAGTTAAATTAAAAGTTGAGAACCTCTCAACCTTTATATATTTAACAACACCAATTATTAATTGCCATGTTTAACTGTATTTAAAGACAACTAAAATGAGCTGCTATTTGAATTACTTCTGTTAATTTTTCTATTTCCTCTAGAGAATCGATAATTTGACCTTTGCTTACTTCATGAGTGATTACTATTATTTCTGCCCCTGTTTTATTGGAATCCAACTGTACGATCGATTCTATTGAAACATCGTTTTTGCCAAATAGATTGCCAACACTGCCTATTACTCCAGGCGTATCTGCAGTAATCAATCGAACATAATTCTTTTGAGGCATCTCTCTTGGGTTCGCAAGAAAACAATTTCGCCAGCTAAAAGCAGATAAAAGTGGATCAAGAGATTTTTCTCCTCTTTGTTGCATAAGTTTGATGCCTGCAACATTTAATATGTCAGCTACTACTGCTGAAGCTGTTGGTCCCGCACCTGCTCCAGGACCATAAAACATGACCTGTCCAATAGGGTCTCCTTCTATAAGAATGGCATTATTTACTCCATTCACACCAGAAAGAGGATGTTCTTTTGGGATTAGACTTGGCTCCACTCTGAGTGCTAAATAGGCTGATGAATCTTTTGTTGCGCTTTCGGATAAATTTTCAGCTATTGCAAGTAATTTAATCTCGTAGCCTAGTTTATTTGCGTAAATAATATCTTTGCTTTCAAGAGTACTTATACCTTTAGTTGGAATTGATTCTCTATCAATTGCTCCACCAAAAGCAAGGCCACTAAGTATTGCAATTTTATCAGCAGCATCATGACCATCTACATCAGCACTAGGATCTGATTCTGCATATCCCAACTCCTGAGCTTCTTTAAGTACATCTTGGTATTTTGTCCCCCTTTTTGTCATTTGAGTAAGAATATAATTTGTTGTTCCATTAATAATTCCAGTTACCTTTTGAATGCGATTACCTCCTAGAGATTGTTTGATTGGCTCAATGATTGGGATTCCTCCTCCTACAGCAGCTTCAATTAGTACATAAACGCCTGAGGCATTAGCAGCTTCTGCAATTTCCTTGCCATACCTTGCAACAACTGCTTTGTTTGCTGTGACAATGGATTTTCCAGATGCAATTGCAAGCATTATTAAACTTCTTGCAGGTTCAAGCCCTCCCATTGCTTCAACAACAACTTCAACATTTGGATCTTTTACTACTTCATATGGGTCATTAGTAATAATTGATTGATCTATATTTACAAGTCTTGGGCGTTGAAGATCCCTAACTGCTATTCGTACAATATTTATGCTTGCCACCAAAGGATGACGACCTTCTGGCGAATTAAGAATATTTGCTACTCCTGTGCCTACTGTTCCAAGCCCTAGAAGTCCTATGCCGATTTTTTGAGTCATAATTTGAGTCTAAGACTATTTTCTTCTAAGTAACTTTATCTATATCAAAGAATTTGCTTGGGCTTTCATGTTAAGGAAAATATTCATGAATCCATTAACACGAGAAGGGGTGAGACTGTTCTTAAGACCAGTAGCACTTATGAAAGATGGATCTATTGAAACTACTTCAGAAGGAGATAGATTGCTTAGCCCTTTGATTAGAAGTGAAAGCATTCCTTTTGTTATAAGAGCATCTGAATATCCTTGCCAGAACAATTTCCCATCTTTGAGTTCTCCAAGGACGTATACCTTTGAGATACAACCTTTGACTTGAATTTCTTCAGTTAGAGATTGCATGGGGAGATTTGGAAGTCTTTTGGCTAAATAAAGTAAGTATTCATATTTTTTTCTTGCTTCTGAGCATGATTTCAGTTTTAAAACTATTTTATTTAGTTCGTTGCTTCCATAATCATTAATTAAGGAAGAACCTGCTGTTTCATCCATAAAGTCCTGGATATGAATATTTTACATAAATGAAAATCTACTCGTAATTTCAATGATTTATTTGGAATGTTTCCTTTTCATTAATCCATCCGTCAAATGGAATATCCCAATCATCTTTAGGTAACAAAGTTTTAGATATGCAAATATTTGGAACTATTGCTAGAGCTTTAACTTCTTTCCAACAGCTTTTTTTGCGTAAACGATCAAAGCAACCGCCTCCATAACCCAATCTGGTACCTTTTCGATCTATTGCCAAAGCTGGAACCATTAACAAACTTATTTCAGAAGGTTTTAAAGGAGGTTCTAATAGTGGAGCAGGGATCCCATATGAATCTTTTCTTAATAGCTTGTTTGTCCACCTGTGATAAGTAAGCTCACCTTTGCCATTACATGCTGGCAATGCAAAAGGTTGTTTTATTGATTCTTTTAAGGGCCTAAGATCAACTTCACCATTTAAAGGCCAATAAATTCCAATTAACGTTTTTAATTTATTTTTATTATAAAATTCTTTTAAATATAACTTTACTTGATTAACAATATGAGCCTCTGAATGTATTAGATGTTCTTGTCTCAACTTGTTGAAGGTAATTCTTGCTGCTTTCTTGTTCTTTGATTGATTCATTATTTAATGCTCTTTGACGACTCATTTAAATCATACTATTAGTTTGAAATAAACCAGTAAGAGCTATTGCTAATGCATCAGCAGCATCATCAGGCCTAGGAGCTTCTTTTAGCTTTAATTCTCTCATTACGCCATTCAATACTTCATCTTTTTTTGCATGTCCAGATCCAGTTACAGCAAGTTTGATTTGCATTGGAGGAAATTCAACTATAGGTATTTGAAATCTGGCTAATGTCATTATTAAAACACCTCTAGCTTGAACAACCGAAATTGTTGTACTTGATTTGTAGAAAAAGAATTTCTCAACTGCTGCAAGATTTGGTTTCCATTTGCGAATTAATGTACGAAGATCTTTAGCAATTTCAACCATTCTTTCACCTTCTTTTTGAGCTTTATTTGTCTTTATAATTCCACAATCAAGCATTTGAACTTGATTGTTATTGGTATAAATAACACCGAAACCTACTCTTGCGAGACCTGGATCTATCCCAAGGATAATCAAATAATTACTCCATCACTGTTAATTCAAAATCAGAAGAATTGATTTGATCGCTTTTCTCAAATATTTTGCAAAATGCTTTAATTACTCGATCACCAGAATCAATTTGCTCTAAAGGATCTTTTCTTAATCTATGTCTAAGAGAGCAAGAAATAACACGTGCAATATCTTCCTCAGTAACTTCTCTACGACTCTCAAATGCTGCTAATGCCCTTGCAGCTCTATTGGTGACAATATCTCCTCTTAAACCATCTACATCTAATTCTCCACATATTGCTGAGATTTTGAGTCGGAGATCTTCATCTATTTTTACGCTTTGAAGAATTTCTTGGGCGGCTACAACTTTTTGTTGTAATGCATCTTGAGATCCTTGTATTGATGAAACGAAAGTTTCAGGATCATTGTCAAAAGAAGTTCTTTGATCAACAACTTTTACCCTTAGTTCTGGTTCCCTTACAGTGCGAACTTCTACACTCATTCCAAATCTATCTAGCAGCTGAGGTCTTAATTCTCCTTCTTCGGGATTTCCAGAGCCTATAAGTACAAACCTTGCAGGATGCCTTATAGAAACCCCTTCTCTCTCAACGGTATTCCATCCTGAGGCCGCAGAATCAAGTAATACATCAACTAGATGATCATCAAGAAGATTTACTTCATCTACATAAAGAAGGCCACGATTTGCTTTTGCAAGAAGACCAGGTTCGAACGCTCTTACCCCTTCACTTAAAGCCTTTTCGATATCTATGGTTCCGCATAATCGGTCTTCAGTTGCACCCAAAGGTAGATCTACCATTGGAACTTGCTTCTTTTCTATAAGAGGGTTTTCGCCTTGTTGTATTTGCTGCTGAATATCTGAACTTTGAAGGTCAGGATCATCTGGGGAACTATTATATGGATCTCCTTGAACAACGCTAATCGCTGGAAGTAAGTCTGCTAAAGCTCTAATTGTTGTTGATTTACCAGTACCCCGGTCTCCCATAATCATTACACCGCCAATGCGAGGATCTATGACATTTAGAAGAAGAGCTAGCTTCATTTCTTCTTGACCAATTACTGCTGCAAAGGGAAATACTCTGCGCTTCTTGGGTGAACTCACTTTTTGTTGATTGTTTGTCTTTATCTGGATTGTTTCATAACTGGGACACATAAGGCTTGTTTTTTTACTAAAAAGCTTGATAAAGCAATGTTTGAGGATTTAGCTTTGAGATAAATCTTTTATAAAAGGAATAATTGAAGCACCCATCTTTCTAATGAGCTCTGGTGATCTAGCATCATTGAATGGACCTTTCACAATAAAACCTGCAAAAATATTTGAATTATTTGGCATCTGAATGATTGCTGCGTCTGAATATGAAATTCCTATATCTCCAGTTTTATTTAAGACTTTAAACCCTTTAATAAGAAGACTATAATCACTTGATTTTATTTTATTAATTCCTAGGCCATTTATCATTCCATCAGGGATAAGCCTATTGGAAGTGGAGGTACTTAAAATATCTCTAAAAAGATCTCTAGCTTTCGTACTAAGAAATGTTGTTTCATCTACAAACTTTAGAGTTAAAGCAAGCTCTTTAGTTGTTGTTGTATTTGTACCTTCTAAATCTGGTAAGTAATTTTTTAACTGTGTTTCTATTAAACCAATATTTCTCAAATGCTCATTTATAACATCTAAGCCACCTATTGCCTCTATTAGTAAGTTTGTAGCGGTATTATCGCTAACTCTTATCATTTCTGTTGCAACTTCATGCAGAGGGAACTCTTTCCCTATTGGTTGATATCGCATCCAACCAGATCCTCCTGCTATTACATTATTATTAAGTGCTAATTTTTGATTCCAATCTAATTCTTGATTGTCTAACATTTTAAGACAAATAATCAAAATAAAGATTTTAATAGAGCTTGCTGCAGAATGAATTTTATTAGAATTTATTTGCGCATATTTCCCATTTTCGTGCAAGATAAAACCACTTATCTCTAAGTCTTTATAGCCTTTATGTAGTTCTTGCCATTTTAAACTAAGTTCATTAATTTCATTATCAGAATAATAAGGAGAGAAATCATATATAGTGCTTACTTTTTTTCCAGGGTTAGTTAAATTTTCATACTTTAGATTATCTCTAGAGGGTATGATCTTCAACAAAGAACCTGATAAAACCCCAATTCCTATTCCAGCTATGCAAAGATTGATCATTAACATTACTAATTGAGTGCTTGTCAATTTCTTTTTGTTAGACTTCTTGTCGGAATTCAATTAATCTCTCCGATTTATTTGTTGATTATTTTTGTTAGAAAACCATCTTACCTGTCTTACTATACCTCTTATTAATGAGACCTCTTCTGATCTAGTCTCTCCCCTTTGAAGCAATCCTTTTATTTTTTCCATTCTTGCTCTTTCTGTATGCGGATATAAAAAACCTATTTCTAGTAGCAAGTTTTTTGCATCTTCCAAGAAATCATTCAATTCTTTTGCAGAGGCGGGATCACATTTTCTTGTTCTTTCTTCTGAATTGGATGTTTCTCGAAAATGATTTAATTGGTGAAGAATAATTGCTACTGCATGAGAGAGGTTTAGAGACGGATATTTTTCAGATGTTTTTAAAGATATGACTTTTTGAGCCATTTGGAGCTCTGAATTTGTAAGTCCTCTATCTTCTCTTCCGAAAACTATTGCGATAGGCTTACTCGACTCTGTTTCTAAAAGCCATTGCAATGCATTTTTAGAAGAATGAAGAGGTATTTCCCCATGATCTATTCGACCACATGTTGCGACTACACGAGAACAATCTTGGATTGCATCTAAGAGATTTGAATAAATACCTGCATTCTTCAGATATTTAATTCCACGTAAAGCCATTCTTTGAGATTCTTTGCTAATTAAATTGCATCTTGGAGCAACTAATCGCAATTCATCTACTTCGAAATTTGCACATAGCCTTGCAATATTTCCAAGATTAAGCTCTCCTATTGGCTCAACTATTACAATCTTTATAAGGATGGATTTAGTATGTTCTTTCACTCTTCGTTATTCAAGGAGTGGAGATATGAAAGTAGATCTGCCATTGATTGAGAATCCATCTCAAAGCTTGGCATTGGAGGGGTAAGTCCTTTTACAACCTGAACAATTATTTTTTTATCATTAAGCTCTTCAGTAACTTTATTTAGATCTGGGCCAACTAAACCTTGCGCTGATATTCCATGGCATCCAACACAGTTCATTCTAAATAGTTGACTTCCGTTTTTTATTGAACCTGATAAATTCAGTGTTCTTTCGATATAAGGATCTTTCGTTGTTTGTTTGAAAAGTAAAAAGAATACGAGAAAACAAGAAAAAAGACTTATTAGCAGCAAAGAAACTAATCCTTGCTGAGAGTTCTTTTCCTTAACTGCACCAATTGATGAAGTGCTTTTCACGAAATGATCGTTAGCATGACACAATTATCTTTAATACTCTCATTTTTTGCGAACAAATGATTGAACCACTTCTTTGTGGCATTGTCTTGGGTTTGGTCCCTATAACCATAGTGGGTCTATTTGTCAGTGCTTGGAACCAATATCGGCGTGGAAGTGCAATGCCTGATTGGGAGTAAGAAAAAGCAAACCTGTTTTTCCATAGTTTCTTTTAGCTTTTACATCCCAATTAGATGGAATCCTAATTTGCTTTTCTAATTCTATGGAGAACTCACAAATAGCCAAGCATTCTTTCTTGATCCAGTCTCCTTGCAATAGTGTTTCTAGAACTGAATAATAAGAATTACTTTTATAAGGAGGGTCAATATAAATAAAGTCAAAACGACAATTTCTTAAATTTAATCTTTCTGAAGAATTAGCTGCAAATTTTTGATACCCGCACCTCAAAAATTTATTAACTTCTGAGTTGATGACTTCAAAAAAGATATTTTGTGTGTGCGCCTTTGCAATAGTTGAAATATTTGATTTACATATTTCAAAGTCCTTTCTATTCATTTCAATAGCAACTATAGTTTTTGCACCATTTTGTATAGCTTCGCAACCAATAATTCCACTTCCACTATATAAGTCAAGCCAATTAGAGTTGTTTAATTTAGCCCTTAGCATATTCATAATTGCTTCTCTAACCAGAGCTGTAGTAGGTCTTGCTAAATGGCCAATTGGACTTTTAAGTCTTCTGCCACTTAATAATCGAAGTTGTCCTTTCAACCTAAACTTTTCATTTCTTTCTTTAACCAAGATAGCCAGTTGAATAATAATCTTTCACCAGATTTTCCTGACTTTTCAGGATGAAATTGGCAAGCAGCTAATCTCTCCTTCCAGACTATTGCTGTAACATCTTTACCACCAAAATCTATAGTAGCAGCAATATTTCTTTCATCAGCAGGTACTGCAGAATATGAATGAACAAAATACATCCATTGAGGATTGGTAGTTTCATTAAATAATGGACATTTTGTTTTTCTTCTAAGCAGTGCCCAACCGATATTAGGAATATGTTCTTCTTTTTTTATTGGTAAGTGCTTTATTTTTCCTTTTATTATACCTAGGCCTTCTTTCTTGCCTTCATCGCTAGATTCAAACATTAATTGAAGCCCTAAACATATTCCTAAAAGAGGTCTTTTATCTAGAGCCCATTGCTTTAATTCTGGAATTAAATTTGTTTTCTGAAGGTTTTCCATTGCAGGGTCAAAAGCCCCGACTCCAGGAAGTATTAATGCCTGACAATTATTTAAATTCTTTGGTTCTCTCACTATGCTAATAGCTTGATTTAGCCTTTTGAAAGATTGCTCTACAGAATGTAAATTGCCCATCCCATAGTCAATAAGACCAATATTAACTTTCACTTAAAGTCCATATTAATTTTTTAATTTGATACTTGCTTAGAGGTACTTGCTAACTGTTGTCGAAAGTGTTGCTTTTGGAACTGCACCAACTACTGTGTCAACCTTTTGACCACCTTTAAATATCATTAAAGTTGGGATGCTCCGGATTCCATATTGGCTAGCCACGTTTGGGTTTTCATCCGTATTAAGTTTGCAAACTTTGAGCTTCCCTTCAAAATCTTTTGAGATTTCATCAACTATCGGCGATACCATTCGGCATGGCCCACACCAGGGGGCCCAGAAGTCAACAAGAACAGGTGTATCACTTTTGAGCACCTCCTGCTCGAAAGAAGAATCAGTAACAGGAGCAGCGCTTGACATACAAATAAACTTGAATGATTTTAATTAGTTTTTCAATTGTATTTTGCCGAAGAAAATAATTCTTGCCATTAGTTGCAGATATTTGAACTATTTACAAATTTAAAAGCTTTTTGATTGAAAGCCTAATCCAAAGGCAAAACAATCAGTCTATTTGCCCATGCCAAGTTGTTGTGCTTTCTGATAAACCTTTCCTTCAGAAAGAAGTGATGGAGCAATTACAACTTCTACTTTTTGCATCTCTTTGATGGTCTGAGCACCGAGAGTTCCCATTGATGTCTTTAAGGCTCCGAGTAAATTATGAGTCCCATCATCGAGAGACGCAGGTCCACGAAGAATTTGTTTTAGACTTCCTGTTGAACCTACTTTTATTCTGGTTCCTCTTGGGAGGACTGGGCTTGGCGTTGCCATTCCCCAATGAAATCCTTTTCCAGGTGCTTCCTTTGCTCTAGCAATAGGTGATCCAATCATTACACCGTCAGCTCCACATGCTATGCATTTGCATATATCTCCTCCTGTAATAATTCCCCCATCAGCAATTATTGGTATATATTTCCCACTTTCTTTTTGAAAATCGTCTCTAGCTGATGAGCAATCTGAAACTGCAGTTGCTTGAGGTACTCCTACACCTAAAACCCCTCTAGAGGTGCAAGCTGCTCCTGGACCTATGCCAACAAGAATTCCAGAAACACCTGCTCTCAAAAGTTTAAGGGCGACATTATAGGTGACACAATTTCCTGCTATTACTGGAATACCTAGAGTTTGGCACAGATTTGATATATCAAGTTTTTTTTGATCCTTTCCACCAACATGCTCTGTTGATACAACTGTTGCTTGGAGAAAAAAGATATCAGCACCTGCTTCAATTATTGATTCTTTGAAATTAATTGCAGCTATTGGAGTACCGCTTATTGCTGCTATTCCTCCTTGGTCTTTTATTTCCTTTATTCTTTTCTTTATCAAAGATTCTTTGATTGGCTGGCTATAAATTTCTTGCATTAGTGGAACGAAATTTTCTTTACCTACCGATGAAATTTGATCAAGCACTGTTGAAGGCTCTTCGTATCTTGTCTGAACTCCTTCAAGATTCAAAACTCCTAAAGCTCCAAGCTTAGATAGTTGAACTGCCATATTGACATCTATAACTCCGTCCATTGCACTAGCAATAATAGGAATTTCAAATTTTTTGCCCCCAAGAAGTAACGATGTATCTGTATTTTCAGGATCAACTGTTTTACCTCCTGGAACAAGAGCAATTTCGTCTATGCCATAGGCTCGACGTACAATTTTTGAGTGACCGAGTTGGATATTCAAATTAGGTCTAAATAGGTTGAAAAACTATCAAAAGGTCAAATACTAGTGACTCGATCTTTCGTAGCTAGAGATTATTATTGGAGGTTATCCTTATAGTGATCCTTCGGGAATGAAAAGTTTCTTAATCAGCATCTTTTTTAATAGCACCATGTATTATTTGAATCGTGAAACCAGTTAAAAAGGTAATTCACTTGCTTGTAAAGAGGTTCCTGAACTTTGATAATTCTAAAACAAATTCTTTAATCTTTTTTTTTATACTAAATTTATTATTATAAACTCTTGGAAATAAGAAATATAGATATACTAAAGTATAATCCAAATATATATCCATTGGTTCGATCTTTTGTTAAGGTAAGCTATCATTCTTTTCATAGATATTATATTTTAATAAAAAAATTACAGTTTATTTTAAAAAAAAATATTTTAAGTTTCCTTTTATTGCATGATCTTTTCTCTGTATTAATTGCTTCTTGTGTTCCATTTCATTATTAAAGTGCTCTTTTAATAATTTGCTCTTATTAACAGTTGGAAATACTAGATTAAACTTGTTTTCAGCATATTCTTTGCCACTATTTTGTAAAATATATTAAATTTGCTTTAATATTAACTTTAATATTTTTTACTTACTCTTCTTCTATTCTTCTAGTTTGGGATGAACTTGGGTAATGCAAACTTGAAGTTTGGATTTGCATGTTCTTTATTTCTATTGCTTTGAACGTTGTTGTGAGATCAAAGCATGAAAATAATTTTAGTTTTTGTTTTAACAATTGAGGTTACTTCAAGATAAAATAGATTTATTTAGTAAGAGTAATTTGAATGGCTGATCCAACGGAACCCAATCAAGGTGTTCCAGGCGAATTCGAAGATAGGATTATTCATGCAGACCTTCGCAATGAGATGTCGCGTTCCTATTTGGAATATGCGATGAGTGTAATTGTGGGAAGGGCTTTGCCTGACGCACGAGATGGTTTAAAGCCAGTTCATAGAAGAATTCTTTATGCAATGTATGAGCTCGGATTGACTAGTGATAGGCCTTATAGAAAATGCGCTCGTGTTGTTGGAGAAGTTCTTGGTAAATATCATCCTCATGGAGATACAGCAGTCTATGACGCGTTGGTGAGAATGGCCCAAGACTTTTCTATGCAAATGCCATTAGTTGATGGCCATGGAAATTTTGGTTCTATCGATAATGATCCTCCTGCAGCTATGCGATATACAGAATCTCGCTTGAAATCATTGACTCAAGATAGTTTATTGGAAGATATTGAATCTGAAACAGTAGATTATATAGATAATTTTGATGGATCTCAGCAAGAGCCGACCGTATTACCAGCTCGCATCCCTCAATTGTTGCTAAATGGATCTTCTGGTATTGCAGTTGGGATGGCAACAAATATTCCTCCTCATAATCTTGGTGAGTTAATAGATGCTTTGACGACTTTAATAGCAAATCCAGAATTGAGTGATCAGGAACTTTTGAAGATAATTCCTGGGCCTGATTTCCCAACTGGAGGGCAGATTTTAGGCAGGAGTGGTATTAGAGAAACTTATTTAACTGGGAGAGGTTCTGTAACTATGAGAGGTGTTGCGGAAATAGAAACTATTGAAATACCAGGAAGACCAGATAGAGATGCAATTATTATCACTCAGCTTCCTTACCAAACTAATAAAGCAGCATTAATTGAGAGGATTGCTTATATGGTAAATGAAAAAAAATTAGAAGGTATTTCAGATATTAGAGATGAAAGTGATCGCGATGGAATGAGAATAGTCGTTGAATTAAGAAGGGACTCTTATCCTCAAGTTGTTTTAAATAACTTGTTTAAATTAACACCATTACAGACAAACTTTAGTGCAAATATGCTCGCTTTGGTTGATGGTGAGCCTGTGACATTGTCCTTATTAAAAATGTTAAAGGTTTTCTTAGACTTCAGAGTAGAGACAATAGAAAAAAGGACACGTTATTTATTAAGAAAGGCAGAAGAACGAAACCATTTATTACTTGGATTACTTCTTGCATTAGATCAACTTGATGACATCATCTCTTTGATTAGAGCTGCTTCTGATACTTCAGTAGCAAAGAATCAATTGCAAGAATTACATGGCTTAACAGCTGTTCAGGCTGATGCAATCTTGCAAATGCAATTGAGAAGATTGACTGCATTGGAATCAGATAAGATAAGGCTAGAACACCAAGACTTAATTAAGAAGATAGAAGATTTTAATGATATTTTATCTAAAAAAGATAGAGTTTTCGAAATTATAAAAATAGAGCTAAGTAATTTGAGGGAAAAATATTATCAGGATAGAAGGACAGAAATACTTGATTTAGGAAGTGGTCTTGAAGATATAGATTTAATTGCAAATGAAAGATCAGTTGTTTTACTTACTGAAACAGGTTATTTGAAAAGAATGCCTGTGAATGAGTTTGAATCAACAAGTCGAGGAACAAGAGGAAAATCTGGTACTAGAAGTCAAGGAGAGGAAGAAGTTAAACTTTTTATTAGTTGTAATGATCATGACAATTTAATTCTTTTTAGTGATAGAGGAGTTGCTTATTCAGTACCTGCTTATCGGGTTCCTCAATGTAGTAGAGCTGCTAAAGGGACTCCAATTGTTCAGTTATTGCCGATACCTCGTGAAGAAGCAATTACTTCGCTTATATCTTTATCATCATTTGACGAAGACAATCATTTGTTGATGTTGACTACTGGTGGCTTTATTAAACGAACCCCTGTTTCATCTTTCAGTAAAATTAGAGCTAATGGACTGATATCTATCAATCTTGAAGAAGGAGATGCCTTGAGATGGGTTAGGTTGGCTTCGCCTGGAGATAGTGTCTTAATTGGTTCAAAGAAAGGAATGACAATACATTTTCGATTGAATGATTCTGAGCTTAGGCCATTAGGAAGAACAGCTAGAGGAGTTCGTTCAATGAATTTACGTGTTGGTGATTCTTTAGTAAGCATGGATGTTTTATCCAAAGAGCTTGCAGACCGCATTGATAACACAAATGATGCTGAAGTAATTAATGAAACAGGAGGATATGAAGGACCTTGGATTTTGGTCGCATCTGCAGATGGTTTAGGGAAAAGAGTCCCTGTATCGCAATTTAGACTTCAAAAAAGAGCAGGGATGGGATTAAGAGCAATGAAATTCAGAAGCGAACATGATGAGTTGGTTGGATTGAAAGTTTTGGATAGAGGTGAAGAACTTTTGTTGGTTAGTGAAAAAGGTGTAATAGTGCGAACAAGTGCTGATTTTATTTCTCAACAATCTAGAGCTGCAACTGGTGTTAGATTGCAACGTCTTGATGCAGGAGATCATTTAGCAGAAGTTGTTTTGGTCCCTCCACAGTTAGAGGCAGAAGAATCATTACTTGATTCTTCTGCCTCTAACAAAGAGGTTGACGAAGAGAATTCCAATAGGGATTGAAATTGGAAACAATAGCTGATGTTTTGGTTATGGGTGCTGGTCCAGCAGCTCTATGTATCACCTCAGAATTAATTCAACAAGGTTTAGATGTAAGAGCTTTAGCTTCTCATTCGCCTGAAAAACCTTGGCCTAATACTTATGGAATTTGGGCTAAAGAACTTGATGAGCTTGGGATGTCTTCTTTGTTAAGCCATCGATGGAAAGATACTGTAAGTTATTTTGGAAATGGAAGTACTACAGATGGAGATATTCCAATAACTCATGATTTTGATTATGGACTTTTTGATCAGGCTGCATTCCAAAATTCACTTTTGAAGAAATGTTTAGGTCTTGATTGGTTAATAGAAACGGCTGAATATATAAGATACTTCGATAAAATAACAGAAGTTACTTGTGCTTCAGGAAATGCATATAGAGCAAGAATAGTTATAGATGCAAGTGGACACAGAAGTCCATTTATTAGACGACCCAACAATGGATCTGTGGCCCAACAGGCTGCATATGGAGTTGTGGGAAGATTTAATTCTCCACCGGTTGAAAAGGATCAGTTTGTTCTTATGGATTTTCGACCTGATCATTTGAGTGAACAAGAATTAAAAGAGCCACCATCCTTTTTATATGCAATGGATTTTGGAAAAGAATTGTTTTTTGTAGAAGAGACTTCTCTAGCTTGTTCTCCAGCTGTATCTTGGAAAACATTGAAAAAAAGATTGGATTCTAGACTGGCTAATCGAGGAATAGAAATCATGGAAATTTTGCATGAGGAGCATTGTTTGTTCCCAATGAATCTTCCATTGCCTTATCGCAATCAACCACTTCTTGCTTTTGGGGGTTCTGCAAGCATGGTTCATCCAGCTTCTGGATACATGGTTGGCGCACTTTTAAGAAGAGCCCCAGCTCTTGCGAAAAAGTTGACAGAATCATTATCAATTGAACCTGCTCTTGACTCTGCTGCGTTAGCGAAAAAAGGATGGAAGGTTTTATGGACTGCTGAGCTTGTACAAAGACATCGTCTTTATCAGTATGGGCTAAATCGCTTAATGAGTTTTGATGAGGCGCTCTTAAGAAGCTTTTTCGAAACTTTCTTTAGACTTCCTAGGAATGATTGGTCAGGGTTTTTAGCAAATACTCTCCCATTACATAAGTTGATTTTAGTAATGATCAGACTCTTTTCTATTTCACCTTTGAAGGTGAAATTAGGAATGATAGGTTTAAATAGATCTTGACTAATCTTTGTACCAATCTTTAGCTTGTATTAGCGGGAATATAGAGTCTTCTTCCTCAAGTATTAATAACTTAGATTCTGGAATTTGGTTCGTATTCCCTAAGGAATTTATTAAAATCCAGAATCTATCTAAATGTCTATTTATTCTTTCTTTTGCTAGTTCTGTAGTTGTTCCTGCTCTAAGTATAAAACTCCAATCTGATGATTGAGATAAAAGCAACTCCCTGCCAGCTTGTTGAAGAATTCTAATTTCAGATTCATTCTTAACTCCATTAGTGCATTTTTCTATCATTGCTTTTCCTGCTTTACTCCATTGTGAGACTAACCATGAATTGCTTTCATTTAACCAGTATTTATGAAATCCTCCTTGTCCCCAACTTGATGGACTTGGATTACATAATTGGATACTTGGACTTGCACTTAAAACTTCATTTAAAGTTATAAATTCAATTTCTTTTTCATTAGCTTGCTTGAAAAGTTCTGCTAAGAAAGTAGGTCCTTCAAACCACCAATGACCAAAAAGTTCGGCATCAAAGGGAGCAATAAGTAAAGGTTCTTTCTCTATTGTTTTAGAAAGATTTATTAATTGTTTCTGTCTACCAAGTAGGTAACTATTTGCATGATTAACAATCATACTTTTAGCTAATTTGGGTTCGTATAAATGCTTATTTTCTAGTGATATATTTTGTCCTGTTACTTTATTCAGCTTTAGTCCAAGAGGACGTCTGTCTTTAATGCCATGGGTATTTAAAACATTTAAAGATATGTCCCATCCTAAGTCTCGATGGAATTCTCTATAATTAGGATCTCCTGGGTAGCCATGCTTCGCGGACCAAACAGGAAGAGTTGACTCACTGTCTCTACCAAAGAAGGCAACACCATTTTGAGTACATATTGGAGCATATATTCCATATCGTGGTCTTGGAGTTGCATGTAAGATTCCATGTCCATCGAGAATTGAATATCTAAGTCCATTCTCTATCATTAACTTATCAAGGCCTTCATAGTAAGCACATTCTGGTAGCCAAATGCCTTTTGGATTTACTCCAAAAACACGAGAATGTTCTTTGACCGCAGTAGATAATTGTGCCCTAACGCATTCTTTGTTTTCTCTAAGAAGAGGTAGGTATCCATGAGTTGCGGCACAAGTAAGAATATCAATAACTTTATATTTTTGAAGTTTAGAAAATCTTGCAAGAATATTTCCCTCACAAGACAAATAGCTTTCTAATTGCTTTTTTATATTTTCTGCTAAGAATTCACCTGCTTCTTTTTGTTCTTTATCAATATTTTTTAAAAGAGTTAATCGGGTCTTAAGCCAATCAGGAAATCTTTTCTTTAAATCATTGTCATTTAATAACGAAAGTAGTGTTGGGGATAGGGAAATAGTTACTTTCGGATTTTGATTTTTATCAATAAATGAATCTTCAAGAACTCTTAAAAGTGGTAGATAGCATTCCATTAGAGCCTGGAAAAACCAGTCCTCCTCTAGGGATCCAGGTTCAGACGACCTCACATACGGAAGGTGAGCATGGAGAACTATGGCGATGTTTCCTTTTACCAAGTTCTAAAAACAGATTTAATGAATTTAGGATGTTATGGAAATCTAGTTAGAATAAAAACATTATTGAATTAAATAGGAAAACTTATGGCCAAAGATCCAGGCCGAGTTCTTATATTTGATACAACCTTGAGAGATGGAGAACAGTCTCCTGGGGCAAGTCTCAATTTGGAAGAAAAGCTTGCTATAGCTCAACAGCTTGCAAGATTAGGTGTAGATATAATTGAAGCTGGTTTTCCTTTTGCAAGTCAAGGAGATTTTAATGCAGTTCAGCGAATTGCTGATCAGGTTGGAGGAGAAGATGGACCTATTATTTGTGGATTAGCCAGAGCATCTAAGGCCGATATCAAGGCTTGTGGAGAAGCCATCTCTCCTGCGCCTAGGAGGAGAATTCATACTTTCATTGCTACTAGTGATATTCACCTGGAACATAAACTTCGCAAGTCAAGAAAAGATGTTCTGAAAATAGTTCCAGAGATGGTTCATTACGCAAGATCACTTTCTGACGATGTTGAATTTTCTTGTGAAGATGCAGCAAGAAGTGATCCTGAGTTTTTGTATGAAGTCATTCAAAGTGCTATATCCGCTGGGGCTGGAACAATAAATATCCCTGATACTGTTGGTTATATAACTCCATCGGAGTTCGGTGATTTAATTTTAGGTATTAATAAAAATGTTTCTAATATAGATGATGCGATTTTGTCGGTACATGGTCATAACGATTTAGGTCTTGCGGTAGCAAATTTTCTTGAAGCAGTTAAGAACGGAGCAAGACAACTTGAATGCACTATTAACGGTATAGGAGAGAGAGCTGGGAATGCTGCTCTTGAAGAGTTGGTTATGGCTTTACATGTAAGAAGAAGATATTTTAATCCTTTTTTTGGAAAAGATGAAGATAGTCCTACTCCTCTTACTGCAATAAGAACGGAGGAACTTACAAAATCATCTAGATTGGTTTCGAATCTTACAGGAATGGTTGTTCAGCCTAATAAGGCAATAGTTGGAGCAAATGCTTTTGCTCATGAATCTGGAATTCATCAAGATGGTGTTTTAAAGAATCGTTTAACCTATGAAATAGTTGATGCAAAGACTGTTGGACTTAGTGATAATAGGATTTCCTTAGGTAAATTAAGTGGAAGGAGTGCCGTAAGAGCTAGGTTAGAAGAGCTCGGATATGATTTATCTAGAGAAGATTTAAATGATGCCTTTGCAAGATTTAAAGATTTAGCTGATAGAAAAAGAGAGATTACGGATAGGGATCTTGAGGCAATTGTCAGCGAACAAGTTTTGCAAACAGAAGCTAGATTTTACCTTCGTTTGGTGCAAGTTAGTTGCGGCACAGCATTGCGCCCAACTGCTACCGTTACAATTGCTGATCATGATGGTCAAGAGAAAACGACGGTTGCTTTGGGGACAGGTCCAGTTGATGCAGTATGCAAAGCACTTAGATCTTTGACTAATGAACAAAATGAACTTATTGAGTTTTCTGTTAAATCAGTTACTGAAGGTATTGATGCGCTGGGAGAAGTGACAATTCGTTTAAGACGAAATGGCAAGATCTTTTCTGGACATTCTGCAGATACTGATGTTGTCGTAGCTGCTGCTCAGGCGTATATAAATGCTTTAAATAGGCTTGTTTCTTCAGACAAGAATTCTTCTATTCACCCTCAGCATGATCTAGTGCAGTCATCTTTGTAATTGAAATCAAAGAAACTTTTGATCTTTTTTAGATTTTTACCTTTCAAAGGGTATAGAGTGATGAGGTGACAGGCAGAAAATCGTACATAGTTAATGGCATTTGAAAGAGCAATTTATCGATTGGTTGGAATGGATGGTCACCCTCATCCAGTCCTTGATACCAATTATGAAACCATTGATGCTGCTATTGGTGCAGCAAGGGAATGGAAGTCTGCAAGAGGACGGGACTTTGGTTCTACAGAAAAGAATCGATCTATTGGAATTGAGGTCAAGACTTCAAATGGCAGCTGGAGGACAATCTCTTATTCATGATTATCAATTTGTACAATTTTTCCTATAAAAAAAATAGTTAACTTAGTGAAATCAATTGAAGAGTCGTCTGTTTATTCTTAAATCTATTAGGAAAATTTTTGAATCCAGACAAAATGATGGGCAACTTTTAGAAAGCAGCCTTTCCAGATCAGAGATTTCATTAATTAGTCATGCCTTTGTAAATGTCTGGAAGAGAATGAGACATCGAAGGATAAAATATCCTTCTTATACAAGAAAAAGATTTTTTACTTAATTAATAAAGAACCTTCATTATTAAAAATATATTCATATAAAAAAATTAAAATCTTATATTTCTTCTGTGTGAAGGTAAGGTCCAGTAAATCAATGAACATATGTTGAGAATAACAATTAACAAACAAATACCGCTTAGACCAAAAAGATCATCTATTAAAACTAAACGCACAATACCATAAGGTAATGCTCCAGAAATGACCATAGATATTGAAACTATTGAGAGAATCACACCCCATTTTCTTTCAGCCAAAAGTCCAGCAGATGCAACAATCCCGACTATTGCCGCAGGCCAAGCAAGACTAATTGCAATACTTATATTAGCTACATGCAAAGGAGACCCTAAACT
>CACIYC010000016.1 GCA_902590775.1 uncultured Prochlorococcus sp. | reverse complement strand
TACAATTTAGATTCTTTAATGCAGAAAGTAAATCCGTTGGCATACAAGGGATTTACTTTCTGCTCCAACCTTATTAGCATTACCTCAATCAAAATCTTCAAGGGTTCCATAGTTCCATCTTCAATTTTTAAAGTTGCAGTTTCACTTTCAGGTTTTGCACTTAGAATGATTTTAAATATGTCTCCCTATCCTCTTATATCCATTTCTCTATTAGCTCATTAGGATTCTTATCTACAAAGTAACAACCTTTATCTTAATTGTGTAAAAAATATCTTTCAGAAAATGGCAACTATCATTGTGTTAATGCTCCCTTGGATTTTATTTTACTCACAGCGAACAGATTCTTTGACATAATGGTATAATACTAATTATAAAAAATTAATAAATAAATAATCAAACCTTTTGGAAATTATTTGTGCCAGATTTAAATTTATACAATAACTCTACTTGTTTTCATGGAGGTGCTTTCTTTGAAGCGATAGGAGTTGAATTTAACAATCTCAAAAGGAAAGAAACTATAATTAATGCCGACGTTTTAGATGCATGGTTTCCACCTGCACCAAAAATAGAAAAAATAATTCAGAAAGATTTAGGATGGATTATGAAAACCTCACCTCCAATTCATGCGGAAGGTTTAATACGAACCATCTCTTCCAGACGGAATATTGATAGGAGTTCCATATTGATTGGTTCAGGTTCATCAGATTTAATTTTTCGAATACTCCCCTATTGGTTAAATAGTTCATCAAAAGTATTACTATTAGATCCAACATATGGTGAATATTCACATATTCTAAAAAATATAATTAGATGTAAAGTAGAATATTTTAACTTGCGAAGGGAAGAGGGCTATAAGCTAAATACAGATAATTTAGCTAAAAAGTTAAATGAAGAATTTGACCTATTTGTGTGGGTCAATCCTAACAATCCAACAGGTTTACATATTAAGAAAGATGAGATGGAAATACTTCTTACTAATACAAAAGGCTGTAAGCGAATTTGGATTGATGAAACTTATATTGAATATGCAGGCCGAGATCAATCTTTAGAGAGATTTGCCGAGAAATCAGAAAATATTTTCATATGTAAATCGATGTCAAAAGTATATGCTTTAAGTGGTTTAAGAGCAGCATATCTATGTGCCTCACCATTAAATATAGAAAAATTAAAAAGCTTAATACCACCTTGGTCAATGAGCTTGCCTGCTCAGATTGCTGCTACCTTTGCTTTACAAGAAGAAGATTATTATATTAAAAAATATCAAGCGACACATGCTCTTAGAGATAATCTTTATTTAAAATTAAAAGGACTAGGAATTAATGAGGTAATTCCTGGTGTTGCTAATTTTTTAACATTCCATTTACCTGAAGGTAGCAAACCTACTTCTTTGATTTTGGCAAAATGTGTGAAAAATAATTTATACTTAAGAAACATTTCAACCATGGGAGTATCTGTTAATAATGCAATACGAATGGCAGTTAAAGACAATACAACCAATAACAAGATGTTAAAAATCTTTGAGAATTCTATTAAAAGTTAAGGAATTTACCTTCTCAATTTAAATTAATACAAGGACTTACTTATATTGTTCCCAAAGTATACTATTGTAATAATTACCTATTAATATATTCTGATAAAAAAGATCTCTTCAAAAAAATTTTACTCTTTTAAAGGGAATTATGTTTGTGAAACATTCTTTGAAAGTAAATTCTTAGGCATTACTCAATTCTAATTAATAAATTTCTTCTTAGAAATCTGAATAAAAATAATAATACCCAAAACGATCCTAATTCAATCTCCTTTTTTATGCCATTTGATAGGTAGTAAAAAAATTCCAGTAGTAAATGGTAAATCATTCTTGTAAGTCGATAATTTCATAGTATGGTCGGTCTTCATAATCAGCATCAGAGCAGCAAATGTCTCCATAAATCTCTTCTAGTAAGTCATATGCATCATCATAGTGCTCGAATTCTTGAGAGGTAATATCATCTTCAATTCCATCATGCCTAGTGATCCGATATTTCATTAGTCAGCCAATGTATTAGGTTTTCCAGTCTGTTTCACTCTCCTTCTTCTTTACCATAACCGTAGTTTAATAGATAGGCTTACTTCAAAACTTGTATGGAAATCACTTATTCAAAGAGAAAATTTTCTATCAATTAGGAGTAAATGCCAACCATTTAACTCGATTAGAACTAACGATTTAGAGATTGCCTACAAGTTTTGTTTTTTGTATTGAAATATTACTAGGTAAGACAACAAAAAGGTATTGATATTGATTATTGACAATTTAAGTGTGAGTTTGAGAAGTGAATACACAATCTTCTTAATTTAAAATGACTCAATCCTGGAGACTTTTTACATCTGATTACGTCCAAATTTTTGTCGACTCATTATCAATACCTACAAGTGATGAATTAATCGAAACTTTTTAGGAAGCCAGTTTGACGAGGTCTATGAGAGTTACAAGTTGGAAATAACAAGCCTATTTCAGGAAATTCCTACTTTTCAAGAACTTTTTGCAAAAGTAAAAACTTCTACTATTGATCAGCTTGAAAAAAATAATTTGGTACGTTCTTAATTAGAAAGTAGTTGAAGTCATTAATAATAATGGCAAAGTAAAGGTACAGAGTCTGAGCAAAGCAACTATACAAGGATTGGGAGATCCTCGCTTTTCTCATCTATGGAAAATACTAAATGGATACCTACTGATGTAGAAAAAGAGGTAATGGAAACTGTTTGGATGCAAATTAAAGGGGCATGTGAAAAGCTAAAAGAAGAGACCAATGCTAAAAACGAACATATCAGAATGATGCTTAAAGAAATGGCCTAGCGTTATTACTCATAAAACCTAATTTGTTTATGCTTTAGAGAAACTATTCATAGCTTAAACATTCATTAAACTCTAGCAGCGGGTTCCAAGGAATTTATTTTTGTATTTTCTTTGTCCAGCGATACCATATTGGTTTTTGATTAATTTTCTCTGTGATTCTTTTTCTTACAAGCTGAATGTCTTTAGATTGAGGTGACCAGTCCTTATATAAAGATTGAGGCCACTGTTCCTTCTTAAATTGTCGCTCAGGATTAGGCTTCATCCCTCGTAGATACATTTCATCAATTAGTTCTAAATACCTCTTGTGTAGATATTTCCCTTTGTTGTAAAAGAATTTGACGTGCCCAATATTTAATGTGAACTCTTTAGGTAAGTTTGCTTTGGTTTTATCCCAGCTTTTGGATTGTAATGAGCGTTGAAGTGCTGAGCCAATCATAAAAATTTCTCTATATTCTGCGATCAAATGTTGGTCAGATAATTCACTTGGTTTTACTAAATTGATCCTTGTCATTTTTTTTCAATTTTTCTTATCCTATTAAAAACTTTATTTAAAAGGTTAATTATAATAACGTCTTCTAAGCTATCTCTATATATTATATAAATATTACGCTATAATTCTTCACAGTAAATATATAATTCTATTTTTTTTACTGAAATAAAAATATCCATAATCCTTGGTATAAAAGCTTTTATCGATTATTTTTTTATAAAATTATTGTTTTAGCCAAAAATTAGTCACACTTCGTAATATTATGTGTTACAGTTCTTTACATACCGGTCGGTCCGGTTTCCTCTCTTTTAGCTTTCGCAAGCCATTTTCAATGAAGTTATTTTCAAGTAATCAAATTGTCGAACCGGAAAAGCTTATTGCTGAGCGCATTAACGGATGGGCTGCAATGTTAGGATTCTTCGCTGCAGTAGGTGCATACCTAACTACAGGACAAATCATTCCTGGCGTTGTTTAACTTAAATCAACAAAATCTTACTTACCACACAATTTTATTTAGTCATGACTCCTGAAGCAGAGAAATTTAATGGCTGGGCAGCAATGCTTGGTTTTGTTGCGGCCTTTGGTGCTTATGCCACCACAGGGCAAATCATTCCTGGTATTTTTTAAAAATCATGGAATTTAATCCTTTCAAGCCTATAAAGCAATTAATTGTGGCTGTCTACAAAAAGATTATTTTAAATTGATTCTGGAAACCTTCCCAACAAAAATAGGCAAATCACTTCCAAGATCTATTTCATCTGGAATTATTACTCAATATGAGTTGAGATGGTTAACTAGAAATGAATCAACATTTTAGAGATTTGAGAAAGCTAACGCTTTAAAGTCTTGCCAACCAATGAATTGATGGCAACTTCATCTTGGATGCATGATTTGACAATTAAGAAAAGATGCCACTTAAGTCCATTACCTTCTAAGGTCTACCCCTTGGATCATCACAGGGTAATCAAACCTAAAGCTTTTATCACTTAAACAATGAACTCTTCTCCTTACATCACAACAGAATCAGGAAATCGCCAGAATGTCTTTCCTATTGAAGCTCAACCTGAACTCATACAAAACTATTCAGGGTATATCAAGGAAGCGGAAAAAACTAACGGACGCTGGGCAATGATTGGGTTCATAGCTTTAGTAGGGGCCTACATTTCAACCGGTCAAATAATCCCAACCATTTACTAATGGACAACTACTACTGGGCAGTCGCAGAAAGAACGAATGGTCGTTTAGCGATGATTGGTCTATTTGCACTAATCATTAATTATGGCTTTTTTGGTTGGATTATTCCTGGTATTTACAGATTGAGAACCTACTAATAGTGCATTCTAAGAAAAGTAGCTATAGAGAATGTAAAGCTATACCTAATCACATTCTCTGTAGGATGTATGTTTATTCTCTTTTGAAAAACTGTTGAACAAATACTAAGAAAAGCCAGGTCTTAACTTAGTTAGAACCACATCTTATTTTTCTGATTAACTCATGATTTTAGCAATCAACTAGAACTAAGCAGCCTTATTTTCGTCTTGTTTTTCAGAAACAGGGGGGACAAATTTCAATAGCTGTTCATCTATTCCATTTGACTCATTAGATTTCGAGGGGAAAGAACTCTTTATTAAAAGCTGAATAAGACTCTTAACTGATACAAGAAGCATCCTAGTAATTTCAAACATATTACGGAGTTCTTCTCTAATAAGCTTCTCAAACTCTTTTTTGGTTACTAGAGTTGCAATAGTCCATACAATCAGCGAGAGTACAAATAGTGAGACAACTAAAGAGAATAAAGTGAACATTATTCAGTTAATGCAGTCTCCTATATATATCTATTTTCTTTAAACATGGCAAGTAAAAATAGAAACTCTAAGCAAAAAAGATAAAGGCTGCTAAGGAGAAGTTGATTGACAAGAGGCAACAACTAAAGCCTTATCCAATCTTATAGTCAAAGAAAGAGACCTAAAAAATCTTCATGTAACGTATTAAACAAAAAGACTTATTAATACTAATTGCTGAACAATTGATTCAGAAACTAGGTCTCCAAAATCAAGCTCTTTAGACAACTTATAGATGAAATCTCTTCCTCCCTCAATATATTCGAGCATTATTTTATCTTTCTGCCACTATGACTTGCTCTCTTTCCCAAAGCTCAAAAAATCAATGATCGTTTTCTACTATCTATCCAAAAAATTGAGTTCTAAGACCTTTTCTGTTGAACTCAGCCAACTTATCCAAGTATTAATCCATATAGTCTGATTTTAGTTTTTAGCAAACAACAATCATAAAACTAAGTGTAGCTATCAAAAAAATAATTTCATTCACTAATGCTTTATTGCTTACCATCTTCTAATAGGGAAGTACTTTGTAAAAGTTGTAAGATGGAAAGGTTAGAGATAATTCTAAAAACTTTTGTTGACATATTCTTCAGTCAGTTATTTAGGTGTTCTAGCCTCGACTCGATCAATATAAGACAATGATTTTTTGACATATTCCATCCTCTTCTCTGTAGCATGAAGAGTACGCGTCAATTCATACCTACGAACCTTACGCCAAAGACGGATGACAAAATCAGGTATTGTTTTATTTACAGGCATTTAGGAGGATCGAAATAAATTGAGGAGGAGCGAAGCAATTAAACTGATAGCAATACAACTCACAACGGGAAAATAAAAAGTTGAATTTTCTCCTTTCAATACTATGTCTCCAGGTAATTGTCCTAAACCTAAATGTTTTATGTAAGGGTATAGTATACCTATAGCAGCAATTCCAAGCCCAAAAGTAATAAGTAATCTTTGCATCTCAAACCTCAGATTTAATTAGATCACTTACTTCAGGAGTCTTATTAGGCACACACTCATGAGGGTAAGGAATCACATTCTTAACAGTTAATCCTCCACCGATTGCTAACAATGCAATAAAAAGCAAGCACTTATATCTTTCACTAGCTAAAAAAAATTTCATATTTCAATAATAAGAACTCGCTAAAACCGGTTTAAGACCATATAAACGTATATACGAGTTATTAATTCATTTTCAATAAGTTTCTCTATAAATCATTTGGGAAGCAAGTATGGAATAAGAAGAAGGGGATCGGAGCGACTAATTCATCCTAGATTAGAAAGATACTAGCAAGCATATTCTGCCCTCTTCATTCAGTCTGATCTCTTAAAATAGTTTTAGTTTACAGATGATCTTCGAATCAAGGAATAGATGCTCTCCATAAGTTTTTTCATTTTTGGTTTGTTTTTAGGTTGGTTCTTGGCTTTTCAACGTCAAGAACAAATTGAGAAGCAGCGAGAGAAAAGGAAATTTAGTGAGGAGATAGAACTAAGATCTACTCCTGATACATATCTTTCAAAATTTGACCTTATAAGAAAACGCTATTACGAAGCTAAGTTTAAAAAGATGACTAAGTCCATGATCAATCGAAAGGGGATCCCAATGACAGAAGCAGAAATTCAATTAAGGAAAGCATCAAACAAAAGATGATTTTCCCTCAGTGTCGGTTTCTCGATAAATTGAAAGAGTCAGTTCGAGGATGATTTTATGATTGACCTCAAACGCAACAGTAAAAAAGAACCCATCAAAGCTACAGGTATCCGTGCAAGGGAATCCTCATCTTATAAACCTAATCAAACCACTGACTTCAAAATCAGTAGAGGTCGTTTCTCTAACTTTCTAACATGCCCAAGATGCTTCTATCTCGATCGTGTTAAAGGCCTAGACCCACCTGGGACTCCAGGTTGGACGCTCAATGAAACGACTGATTTACTACTAAAAAAAGAATTTGATCATTGCCGGGAGACACAGACAGCACACCGTCTTTTCGCTCCTAATGGTTTGGGGCATATTGTTCCTTTTAACCATCCAGAAATGGACAACTGGAGGGATTCATTGCATCACGGACTAATACTTAAATACAAAGATACAAATATCATTTTGACTGGGGGGGTTGACGACATTTGGCAAGATACGAACACCCAACAATTGATTATCGTTGATTATAAATCACAAGCAAAGAATGCTCGAGTTGATAAACAAGATTATCTAGAGGACCCCTATCATGACGGATACAAAATTCAAATGGACTTTTATGCCTACCTTCTAAAGGGAATGGGTTTTAATGTTCATCCATGCTCTTACTTCTTGGTTTGCAATGCCAAAAGAGATGATAATGGATTCCATAAGACAATGAACTTTGACGAGTATCTAGTTCCTTACAATTGGAATAGCGATTGGATTGAAGAAAAAGTTGATGAGATGATTACGCTAATGAATCAACACAAGATACCAGAGCCAAATAAATGCTGTAAAAACTGTGCATATTCAGATCAATACGCAAAAGCAGTTCATCCAGAAGGTATAAATCAAGGTGAAAGTATTCAAAGAAGTTTTTTTTCTTGAACTAAGCGATAATAGGAATAGCAAAAAGACTCTCTTGGCTAAAATTTTAAACATAGCCTTATTCTAAATCTGCTTAAACTTTTCAACTAACAAAACAATGCGCACAAAAATGTCAGCTAGAAGAGGTTTCCTGACTTCAGCAATAATGACCGTCGCACCAACTTTTCTCTTTGTCACTTTCTCTGAAAAAATTTTCCGCTTTTGGTATTCTCATTGTATCCACCTTAATTAATTGGCCAGTGCTTAGGTGGCTTGATGATCGTCAGTGGTACAGAGAATGGATAAGAGAAGAATCTACATAGTAAAACTGAACTTGATCAAGTCTTTGTTTCTCTTTTCTTAAAATATGAACACCAACTGGACAGACGACTCATGGCAGGAAGAGTTCCTAGAGATGAAGACTCATAAAACTGCAGACGTAAGACTTCTTATTGAAGGACCTAGAGGACTAATCGATTCATGGAAACTAGGCGAATTGCATGAAGAATATATGCGGCTAAAAAATAATAAAAATCTCTGAAGTCATATGTATAAGTAAAAGAAAAGAGTATTGATACTCTATATCTAACTTCCCCTTGACATAGATATCTCGATTTAAATGATTAGAGGAACAAACAAACTTTCAAAACTTACGCTTGAATGAATATTACTATCACCTCACCATTTCTGAAAATACACTCTCAGTGATAGGAATAAAAAACTGGCCAATCTGGACTTGTGATCCAAGTACTTTCGCATGACATATAATAGCCCAAAGGAAACTTCTTGAATACTTGAAGATGATTTCATATTTACACAAGATAGTGAAGAACCTATAAGGTTTGGAGTGGGTGATCTAATTGTTTTTCTTGAAGGAATTTCATATATCTGGGAAGTACATAAAGCTGTCAAAATAAACTATTCTTTTGGTAAAATGAGCTGATTAAAGTCATAACTTATGCAAAGGGTTCATTGACACAAAATTCAACCATGTTGATTCACTGAGATCATCTGATACAACTAAATAAAGATAGAGGCCGATAATGCCCTTACAACAGGGCTATGTCCAAGCAGTCCAACCCCTTAGAGACAAGTGAAGGTCGACCCTATGCCAGCCACCTCGAGTACGTTCAAATTGCCAACAACAAAAACTTTCGCTGAGTTTTTACAACGGGCTGACTATTCTCTCATAGATTCACTCCAAGCAGATCCTCAGTCAACCGAAGATGGCTACGATCACCACCCTCGCCAAGTGTTCTCAGGTCATTTTGTACCGGTGACCCCCACTGCCATTCCATCACCGGAATACATCGCACACAGCCAAGCCTTATTTAACGAACTAGGCCTGAGCCATAATCTTGCCCTCGACGAACAATTCCGTCGTCTATTTTCAGGTGATATCACCGTAGCACAAGAGCCAATGCGTCCTATTGGTTGGGCTACCGGTTATGCACTTTCAATCTACGGCACTGAATATATGCAGCAGTGTCCATTTGGAACCGGCAACGGCTACGGCGATGGCCGTGCAATTTCCGTATTCGAAGGTCTCTTCAACGGCAAGCGTTGGGAAATGCAACTGAAAGGTGGAGGCCCGACACCATACTGCCGTGGTGCCGATGGACGTGCAGTCCTCCGTTCTAGCGTTCGCGAGTTTCTAGCACAGGACTACATGCAGGCGCTGGGAGTTCCGACCTCACGTTCTCTGACGCTATATGTCTCTCAATCCGAAACAGTTAGCAGACCCTGGTACTCCGAGGATTCGAGCTCCATCAATCCTGATATCCTGGTGGATAACCCTTCAGCAATAACAACACGTGTAGCAGCGTCCTTCATTCGTATCGGCCAGCTTGAACTATTTGCTCGTCGCGCACGCAGCAAGACGCATCAGGGTGCGCTGAAAGAGCTCCAAATGATCGTGAAGCACTTGATCGATCGGAACTACCAGCACGCAATTGATCCAAGCCTTAGCTTCCCCGACCAGGTAGTTGAGCTGGCCTATTTATTTCGCAAACGACTCACATCACTTGTAGCTAATTGGATACGTATTGGCTACTGCCAAGGTAATTTTAACAGTGATAACTGTGCCGCGGGTGGCTTCACTCTGGACTACGGTCCCTTCGGATTCTGTGAACTATTCGATCCTAGATTTCAACCTTGGACAGGAGGCGGCAACCATTTTTCATTTTTAAATCAACCGGTTGCTGCCGAAGCTAATTATCAGATGTTCTGGGCAGCCATCCGACCTCTACTCACTGACAATACAGATGCACTAGCAAGACTTGATCAGATTAGAGAGGGCTTCGCTGAAACTATGCAACAAGAGATTGAAGTCATGTGGACAAAGAAGCTGGGTCTGATCAGCTATGACGAAATCCTAGTAGACGATCTGCAAAAACTTATGGTTCTCTCTAAAGTGGACTACACGATATTTTTCCGAAAGCTATCTCACATTCCTGATCAACTCACAGCCTTGAAAGACAGCTTCTACCTACCAGGCTCAGAGCAGGTTGATATGCAATGGGATAGGTGGCTTAAACGGTGGAGACTTCGCCTCATGAACTGCAATGACCTCAGAGCAACATCTACAGCGATGAAACGTATCAACCCAAAATACACCTGGCGCGAATGGCTGATCGCACCTGCTTATAAGAAAGCTGAGCAAGGTGATTACAGCCTTATTAAAGAGCTACAGACTGTGTTCAATAATCCCTACGACGAGCAATCATCGGAGTTAGCAACGAAGTACGACCGTCGCAAACCTGAAAAATTCTTCAACGCCGGGGGGATATCCCACTACAGCTGTTCGTCTTAATAGGACAAAATACTGACCAAGAAGAAAAGCAATAAAGACTTCCTAATCAGAAAGATTAAAAACTTCAATCAGTAAATCCATTAAGGACATAAGGTCTAGGGATTCATGAAAGTTACTTCCTTCTTGAACCCAGTACAGAATTTCCTCTTTAATTATGAAAGACTGATTATTGCCTTGCCTACTATTTTTAAAATATCTTCTATCTGACAACAAATCTCAATCACCTTCTTCAACGCTTTTACTTTTCATCCCGATGGATTCACTAAAGCCCGCAGCAAGAATACCTGTAGGAATAGCTATAGCACCAATCCCCATAAGCGAAGTCACCGATGCAATTATTTTCCCAACTGCTGTGACTGGAATTGAGTCCCCATAACCAACAGCACTAACTGTAGTGACAGACCACCAAAGACAACGGGGTATAGATCCTAAAAGTTCTGGTTGAGTAGTTGATTCGGCTAGATACATCAATGTACTGCTTATTAACAGTAATAAGACTGTATAGACAGTTGATATCTGTAGTTCTTGACTCTTTGATCTAAGTGCATAATTAAAGTGAAATATACTTGCCTTAAATTTTTCACTTCGTCCTATTTTTAAAATTCTTAGCAAGCGTATCACTCTTAAAATCTTCAATTCTGCTCGAACACCAATAAACGAAGGAATAATCGCAATAACATCGATAATTGCCATTGGAGAAAAAACGTATCTCAATATTCCTTTCAAACCTCTCCCATATTTCTCTTGAAGAGGAGCGACCCATAAACGACAAAGATACTCAATACAAAACAATCCTCCAATAAGCCAATCTATCAAGTCTATTTGATCTCCAAATTGATAATCAATCTGATTCTCAGTTATTAAAACAGCGAAAAAAATTGAAATGAATATAGTTACCCCACTTATTTTGTTAAAAAGAGACGTCTCTGTTCCAAGATTGTTATTAGTTACCTGCGCAAGAAGATTCATTCGTAATTCTTTCATCTTCAACTAGAATGCAAAACATGTATTCTTCCTAGGTTAGACATTTCTTCTTACCAATTCTCAAATTAACAAGCAGTGATCATTTAATTAAGCATAAACAAGGTTATAAATCCATGTATTTCTTAAATACAGATGCTGGAAGCTATTAGGAATGCATAAGCTGGACTAATCCGTCAATCAAGTTTTCATTACAGCATATATAGGTATTTATACGTAAAGCTTTTCCAAGTATCTTATATATTTCTTCTCAAAATTACCCTTCATCAATTCCAATGACACCAGAAGCAGAAAAATTCAATGGATGGGCTGCAATGATCGGCGTCGTTGCTGCTGTATGCGCTTACGCAACTACTGGACAAATTATTCCTGGTATTTTCTAAATGGAATTCAATCCATTTAAACCATTAGCTCAATTACTTAAAAAGTTGTTTAACTAACTTAAAACACCCCTATCAATTTAGTTAGGAGCATTTTAAGTGACATGGGGATTAGAAGCCTGTAATGAGAAATGGAACCAATCATGCTGACCTATTGAAGAAGTCTTACGAATAAATAGTTTTCTAGTGTTGATGATTCCCATACTCGTTATTAGATATGTCTATATATTCATCATCGATAATAAAGTTATAACTACTTATCTTAAAAATTCCATGGAAATAATGTTTACCTGTAAAGCTCCAAAATTATTGCAATAACTCTCAGCCCAAATATATAACACAAGAAAACATCCTCTACACTATGGTATATAAGAAAAAAAAAGACTAAAAATAATTTTCTCCATTTTTATAAATCATAGAACTATTCACATTCAAAGAAGATCATTGAGGCAGCTAACTTCCTAAATTACAAATCCTTAACCTTTCCAAGGGAAAGGGAGACAAGTCATGAGATTGGATGAGGAATATAAGACAGCTCTCTCCCGAAATTCAAGCCTAAGTTTCCCTCAAGAATGAAAGGGTTTTCAACAGTTTCTCCACAGACAAATAGTCTTCTTTCCTTCTTTCATCATGTCCTGTGGATAAGTACATATTATACAGGGCCCGGCTAAGCTTAAATTACCTTCAAATTTCATACTTTGTTGAAAATCTTTCATAAGGCTAGAGAAGCCTTATGGAGACACATTCTCAAGATGAGATGATCTGAGAAGGGAGAGTATAAAAACTCTCTTGACTAGTACAGGAGAACAATTCGATAGTTAGGGAAGTTAGAGAAAGGTGATAAAAATGGAACCAAGAATCTACAAACAGATTGAAGGCACCAAGCCCCTTAGAAGCAATGAATCGCCTAAGCCTTTAGTTAGCTTCATATCGGATGTCCCCGCACCCCTAAAGGAATCTATGGAGGCTTTCATCGAAAGCCATCCAAACTGGGACCAATATAGATTCATTCAGGCTGCTGTAGCTGCGTTTCTCATACAACATGGAATCGAGTCGAGATCAATTACACGTCTATATATCGACAATGTTTTTCCACAACAACTTCCTAAGGGGAACATGCTATGAAATTAGAAACAGAAATTTCAGCTGTCCTTTATGAAAAGATGAAGGTTTTCATCAAAGCAAATCCAAAGTGGACTAGAGACAGCTTTATGAGTTCATCTTTGGCTAATTTCTTATTCCAAAATGGATGTGAAGATGAGACAGTAAAAGAGAAATTCGTAAAGGACTTGTTTTAATTCTCTTTTAAATCAAATTAATAGCAAGAATAGGAAACAGCCTAAACCTTAAATTAGAGTCCATTACGAGAAATTGTCTCACGAGGAAACCTCACATATTCTTTTCTTGATTTAAGAGATAATATAAATACCAAAAAGGCTCTCGTGTCTGAGACGTTAGTCATAGCATCATTCGAACCTTGCTTGAGATTCTTATATTCCCGAGCAAAACCCTTTAATACCAATATTTCTAAAGAAACTAAATACTGGCCAATAAAAAGCAAGCTATATATTTCCCTAAGTCATAACAATTAATCTAGCCCATTGATAAAATCTTTTATTTCTTATATCCTCTATCAAATATTCAAAACTTTCGTAGATAAATCTTTAAATGACTAAAGAATTTATTCCAAAAGATCCTTATGAAGTTCAGGCAGCTTGGGATGCCGTGATGACTGTTATTGAAGAAATTAGAGTAGAACAAAAGTGGCCAGATCAATATATTGCAAAAACCCTTCGAGGTATTGCAAACAGCCTTGAGGACAAATCCTGTTGCCAGGAAAAAGACTAATGACTTATAAAACATCTTCTGACGATCTCTGACCGACCGTCATAAAACTATATTGCTACTGATGCATCTATCTATTAGTAATGACTACTCCTGATTCAGATAAAACCTTACATCATTATCTCTTTAACCCAATCCTCAGCCAGTGAAATAAAATTTGATAATAGATTAGAATTAGAATATATAGTTAAAAAATGACAAAATAGAAAATAAAACTCTAACTCCTAGATATTCTTACTTCAACTAATTATTTCATGAAAAAATTTTAACTCTTCTTTTAGATGTTAAATTGACCTATATCAACCAGAAAAGAAATAAAAATAAGGCTAGATGAACTCATTTGTTGATTATCTGAATACGCCTAAAGGCATTAATAATACTATTTTCATAATTATTTTAGTTGGTGCTTTCAATGCAATCCTTCTAAACTTCTTCGTATATAAACGTTTTGATAAAGCAGTAGAAGAGCATAAAAAAAGAAAGATTCAAAAGGAGAAAATCAATAGACTATCACCGAAGAAGCTAAGGGATAAGTGAATATGGTCACAAATGAGAACTGAAATCTTTGATTTACCACATCCTCTAATATTCATTCTCCTCACAAAAATAAGGCTATCGATCAAAAATCATCTGTTGATAAGATTCAAGACCTTTAATTTGGCTATCAAGAGAAGTTGCATATCTTTCTAATGATTCCAATTCATTTCGCAAATGAAATCTCTTGGCTTGCAATACCTTTAATCTTCTATGCATCTCTAAAAGTCGCCTCCCACGATTTTCTTCAGCGGCAAAGTATTTAGATGAACTCTCATTTGATGAGGTACTGAATCGATTGGTCATGGCCATGCTCCTTGTTTTTTTTACAGTAGACCTTGAAGTTCAGAAGATCTCCCTAAGGCTTTGAGCTAATGACTAAGAATAATCAACCCTTGCCCCTAACTCTTGTCTAAACGACTCAATCAAAAAAGTAAATCCGTGTTAACGCTGAGGCAATTGCACTCCAGTGTTGTGACCTAGGTAGATAAACTTGAATCCAAAGAAATTGGATTTGCAATAAATAGCACAAAGAAATTCACATACATTCGATAGTTCTGGAGCTTCCTATTAAAAATAAAGGTCCCAACCATAGAAAAAATAATTAGATTTCTTTTGATAAGTAAAAAGGTTCAGAAATTTCTTGAAGCACCATTCTGATATATTCGTTTTTAGGAATAATCTGTTTTTTCAGCTTCGCGCATGTACCTTTTTTCACCTGCATCCAAACAGTACCCATTACTTCTCGTTTTCTTTTAAAGGACTCCACTTAGGTGTTTCCATACATATAAGAAATAATGAAGGTGTTACGAATGAATGTTTTTCTAACTTTGGTCGTTCCTATTAATCCTAGGATTTTTCTACGTTCTGATTATGGACAACAAAGGTCTCCCTTCATGGCTGGAAAGATTATCGGACAACAGTAGGGCTATATGGACCTATGGAATTATTGCGATCACATTTCTATCAATCTTTAAATACATTAGAGGTAATTGACTATGATTGACATCAAAGATACTATTCCGATTCAAATAAAGCTCAGTTTAATTAAAAATATTTGTCTTAGTTCTTTAGCACTTTTAATTATTTTTTTTCCTCTAAAAACAGGTGCTTTATCGCATGATTGGGTAGCAGTTCCAAAAAGTCAGTATGGAGAGCAATTATGGGATAAGAATAGTATTCAAAAAAATCAAGATGGATCTATAAGAGTCTTTAGTAAATTTATTCCTAAGAGCAGTACTGAAATTACAGCAGATATCCTCTACACAATGGATATTGATTGTTCGAGAAACTCCTTCAGAGATATTGCAATAGGAGCAAAGGAATTCAATGAATTTAAAAATCAGAACTCAGGATGGAAAAAACCCAATGGAGACAAACTAATATTGGGTGTAGTCAATCAAGTTTGCAATTTTTGGGAAAAATGACTACAGCACCTACTAGAACCTTCTCAGCCATTCAATATATTATTTTCTGTTGATACACCTTTTAGCATCTACCTGGTAATTCTATAACCACTAGCCAATAAAAAGAAATAATTTAGTCTGGGACTAAGGCTTGAATGAATCCAAGAAATTTATTCAAGCTTCATTCACAGATTCTCAAAGAGACGAAGGATCTAGACGTGATGGTCACCAAGTAGGAAGTCTGACAACAAAAGAGGAAGATACTCACTTGCAGTTTCTAAACTTCCTATAATCATTCTATGACTTATGTGTTTTTATACATTGCTGGCATAATTTGTATTTGGTGGGTATATCGTGTCGGCTGGAGAGAAGCTCTCAAGAAAATACTCAGTGTATTAATTCCATCAACATTGATTATTCTATTCAATGTAAAAGCTGGTCGATTACTTTTTAAAAGTCCTTTAGTTGGAATTATAAGTATTCTCCCAACGGCTATCTTCATTTACCGAGGGTCTCTACCTTTGGTAGCTGGAATAAATAGTTGGATTGACAGGAAAACTAGTGATTTTGTTGAATCTCAAGATGTAGTTGATACAGAAGTTATCTCCAAAGAGGATGCATGAATCAAATTAGCGAGAGATATAAGATCAATACTACTACAGCTAGGAGGCAAGAATGACTTAAGCAACTTTTTCAGGATGAGTCTTCTAACTCATCAAAGTCTTCTAAGATACTAAAATGATGAGCTCTCTGATCATCAACATCTGCCATCAAATCAAAATCATCATTTTTGTTTCTATTTTCCAAACTATCAGCGAGAGATCTGAGCATGCCTGCTACTTTCATAGACAAATAATGCCGTTTTAAACGGAAAGTATCCTTTTGCACAATTGATCTACTCATTGTTATCTTGCATTGGCTCTATTGGAATTGCCCAAACTTCATCATTAATATCTTTTCCTAACCACTCCTTATATTCATGAAATATGCAACGTCGATCAGAAGGTTTTTTCAGCACTTCCATTCTTGAGACAGCATTATTCACAGCTAATTGCAATATTTCTTTTAACTGTAAATCAGCATTCATTAATAAAAAATGATTTCTTCTACTCAATGCATAGCCAAGAATTGGAATTTTGTAATTGGAGCAAATACTCTTTATGTGTAGATGACTATTTAAGCCCAACATTTGATAAGGACAAAAGGAATCCAGGAATGTCACTTTTCTTGATTTAAGAGATAATAGAATAAATAAAGTGCTTTGCTGAACAGACTCCCTTCACACACAATGATTCCCAGAGATCTCTTGAAATGAGTGAACCAAACCACTGGCCATTCAAAAGCAAAAAAACTGTGATCCCAATGGTTTAGAGAAAGCACAAAAAACCTGTTCAAGCTTTTTATGAATTTCCAATGCAGCGATGTATAACAACAACAACTTAACTCAAATATCAAATGTATTAGTAATTGGGTGTGGTGGCGCTGGATTAAGAGCAGCTATAGAAGTCAAATTAGCTGGGCTTGAAGTCTCCGTTTTAGGGAAGCGAGCAAAAACAGATTCTCATACTGTTTTAGCTGCAGGAGGCATTAATGCCGCATTTGGGAATGTAGATCCAGAAGATTCCTGGGAGCAGCATTTTGCAGATACTTATTTAGAAGGATATGGGATTGGTGATGTTCACCAAATCGAACTAATGGCCAAGGAATCTCCTTTACTCGTTAATGAAATAGATAAATGGGGAGCAAACTTTGCAAAATTAAAAAATGGGAATCTAGACCAAAGATTTTTTGGAGCGCATACATATAGAAGAACATGTTACTCAGGGGATTACACAGGCCTATCAATATTAAAAACACTTATTAAGAAAGCAGATTTTCTAAACATCCCAATTTATGACACTCAATACGTTACTGAATTACTTGTTAAAGATAAAGTTTGCTTTGGGGCTATGTCTTTTAATCATACAACAGCAGAAAGAACAGTTCATTTAGCAGATGCTGTTATTCTTTGCACAGGTGGTCATACAAGAATATGGAAAAGGAGTTCTTCTAGAAAAAATGAAAATACAGGAGATGGCTATTACTTAGGTCTCAAGGCAGGTTGTGAATTAACAGATATGGAAATGGTTCAGTTCCACCCTTCAGGAATGCTACTACCAGAAGAGATTGCAGGCACACTCGTCACAGAAGCGGTTCGAGGAGAAGGTGGAAAACTTTTCAACAACAAAGGAGAAAGATTCATGATTAACTACGATAAAGAAAGAATGGAACTATCTACTAGAGACATAGTTGCAATAGCAAACTATACCGAAATAGCAGAAGGTCGTGGCACAGCTAATGGAGGGGTTTACTTAGACATTACTCATAAAAACAAAGAATTTATTATGCAAAAATTACCAAGTATTTATAGGCAATTTTTAGATGCGCAAATGCTTGATATTTCAAAGCAACCAATGGAGGTAGCTCCAACTGCTCACTATTCAATGGGAGGTCTTGTCATTAGACCCGAAGAGCATTGCACGTCAATAAAAGGTTTATTTGCTGCTGGGGAAGTAGCAGGAGGGCTACATGGAGCGAATCGCCTTGGAGGCAATTCGCTTGCTGAAATTTTGATTTTTGGCAAGCGGGCTGGCTTGGCTAGTGTAAATTATTCAAAGCAAATCAATGCGCAAATTAGGTCAGATATAGCAATCAATAAAGCACATGACAATATTAATAGGTTTCTAAGTGAAGGGACTGAATCAGCGAGAGTCTTACAACATCATTTAAGTCAAATCATGTGGAAATTCTGTGGTGTAATAAAAAATAAAGAGTTGCTCGAGAAAGGGTTACAAAAAGTTCAAGAAGTTAAAAATATGATTAAAAAAATAGATGTTAGGATTGATTATCACAACTGCGAAGACCTTATTCAAATTTTTGATTTAGAATCATCTACAATTTCTGCACAAGCAACAATACTTTCTGCATTGCATAGGGAAGAAAGCCGTGGAGCGCATAAGAGAAGTGATTATCCAGCATTAAAGACTTCTCTGAAATGCAATTATCATGTCAAGCTCAATCAACAAACCTTTGATTTAGATATATACGAGAAAAAAATTTCACCGATGCCAAAAGATCTTGAAATTCTGATTAGCCAAAGCAAAAAAATATATGACTTCAAGGGTAAATTAATTGAGTGAAGTAAATACTACTAACATGATCTATCAAAATTAATTCTCAAGAATCTGAAGAACTTTAATAAAGTAGAAGATTTAAACATTCCATTGGCTAATGAAAGAGCTCTCGTTGCACATAAATAACACAAAATTTATAGCTACAACTATGGGATTAAAAAAAGCCAGAGAAATTCTTGACTATGAGCTTCCTTTATCCTCTATATCAGGGAACAACATATTCAAATAGGCCATTATTAAAACTACTAATGGTGGCATGTCACTCTTGTCTTCCTTGGTAATCCTCTGCATCTCAGCAAGGAAACCTTTTGCATCCTTCTTTGTAATTTTATATCCTGCATCGTTAGCGACATCAAAAAGATTTGAATCACCAGACTCTAATTTCTCTTGCAATTCTGGTGTCTTTTCAACTTCAGTTATAAATTCAGATAATTGATTTCCGATGCTAAACCAAGTTACATATACTAATCATGAATAAATATCTAAAAGCTTCAACAAGTAGAAAATAAAACTTATCAATGACTTTTATACATCTCTTTAAGCTCAAAGCTTGACAGCTGAACTCATGTCAAATTAAAGGAACTAAGCCTTTTTTTGAATTTGAAGTTTATTCATGAGTTACATCGCCATCAATAATTGTGATATTGGTATCAGTTGAGTTAGCCCATCGTAACTCACTTAATTCTTGATATTCGGCACTATCATAAGCCTCAATTGCAGCTTGCTTTGATGGAAACTCGATAATCACTGCTAATTTCCCACCTTTTCCTTCTACTGTTTTGGGCTCCAAATCTTTAGCGAAAACAGAGCCTCCTACTGATTCAACCCAAGGTTGAAAGGCTTCAACATATTCAGCAAAAGATGGATTAGTAACGGTTGTTGTGACAATCCAGTACCCCTTAGCCATTAAAAAAAATTTAAGTCAACACAGCTTTACATAATCCTTGCGATCTGGAGATATATATCAGAAAACCCATAACCAGAACTTCACTTACATTTTACAAAACTCAGTTAACACGAAAACCTTACTCTCAATAAGTCAGCACCAAGGCACTGACTCATTAAGAGTGCATTGATGTGATAGCAAGCACTCTTAATGAGTCGTCCGGATTTACTCAAAATTTTATTCACTTCAATGAAGAAAAGAAATCCACTTCTAAAATATAAGCCTGCTAACAAAAAATCATATTCACCAGAATTCCAAATAAATTGTCTAAGAGGTTCCAATGGCAAGAAGCCATTAGAGGTAACGGGGAAAAGTGGTGAAATTCCTCTGCTGTCCCGCAGCTGTGAAGCATCGACAATCATCGATGTCAGTCAGAATGCCCGCCTTATTTCACTATTCGACGAGGATCGACCTATGACATCTCTAGTCTTGAAGCCTAAGCATTTTCTGAAAGCTTTGGTTTCATTATTTTGTTTACTCACTTTTTTAGCGTATCCAGCCTTAGCTCATCATCCCTTTGGAATGGGCGATAACTCTGAGCTGTCAGCTTGGCAATCTCTGCTTAGCGGTATAGGGCATCCATTGCTTGGACCTGATCATCTACTTTTCATATTAGGCATCACCCTTGTAGGACTAAAAAGAACAAAGAAATGGGTTTTTCCTCTTTTGGCTGTCGGTTTAGCAGGAAGTGCATTAGTACAATTACTGCCGTTATCTGATTTAGTAGCTCCCTGGGCAGAAGCACTTGTATCTTTATCTTTAGCAATAGAAGGCTTAATTGTTCTGAATATTGTGAACGCAAAATGGCTCTTGCCAATGTTCGCTTTACACGGCTACTTGCTTGGAAACACAATTGTTGGAGCTGAACCTACTCCTCTCATAGGTTATTTTTTAGGTCTTCTCCTTTCCCAAATATCTCTACTATTACTAGTTACAGCTGTATCTCAAAGAATAATTAATTTGCTAGGGGTCAATGGGCGAGTCTTGATTGCTGGAGCATGGATAGGAATAGGCTCAGCGTTCTCCTGGGTTGCTCTAGTTGACTAGAGAATTTCAAAACTCGAAAATTATTCTGAACGAGGCCTTACTTATTAGAAAAATACTTAATTATGTTTTAAGTAACCAGTGATAAAGATATTTTTTTCGTATTTAGGTTCCTATAATTAGTTTTAATTTCAAAGTCTTATAAGCATTTCATATTGCCAAAGCTTTCAAATATATTGCCAAAGCTTTTTTTGCTTTCATATAAGCCACCTATTCTAGATCCTTCATTTCTATAAGCAAATTTATTTGAACTTTGTCCTATTGCTTTTTTCTTAAAAACAATTATCCCTCACCTCACAGATGACAACAAACCCCTTTGGAACTTAACCAAAATATCAATAATCTCTCGAGGGAGTATCAAAAAGGCAAACAACTTGGGGATACCTTGATCCATTCCATTATTTTGAAAAGGTAATGCTTTCTGAAAGGCAAAATCTAAAACTAACAATTTAGCTGTATAGAGATTAATTTATTCATTCAGAAGTTCCATGGGTTGCACATGGCATCCAAAGATTTCCCATTTTGTGAACACCTAAACATCCAAATTTCTTAGCCTCTTCTTCTGCCTGAGATCTTGTGGGATAGGCGTAGATGTTCTTTAACGAGGAATCTGAATTCTCAAGAGTTTGCTGAAGAGCTGCTCCTTCTGGGCTCCAGACTTTTAGTCCCATCGTTGTTATCCCCACAGAAAAGATACCCATTCCAACAATGGACGCATTCACAACTCCCATAGCCACAACACCTAGGGAGACAACTCCCATTGGGACTATTCCTATCGTTACAATTCCCATTGGTACAACCCCAATTGATACAATCCCAAGAGGCGCTATCCCTATAGCAATTTTTTTAGGGGTACTCCCGCAATGAGCAGGACCATTTGATTGAGGCTGAGAAGGATTAGTCAAAATTCCTCTTTTTTAAAGAACTAGTGATTGTGATGGTTGTGGTTATTCCCATGTCCGCCATCATTTTTATGCCCTTCAATAGCTTTATGATTCTTGCAAGGCATCCACTTATTACCCATTTTATGAGCACCAATGCACTTAAAATTTTTAGCTGCCTTTTCTGCCTCTACTCTGGTATTAAAAAGAGCAGGAGTTCCACTTTTTGTAGATTCTGATGAGCAACTGATCAATGAAAGTGAGGCAGTGACAGCAAATATTGAAAATGAGAATTTAAAGCCTTTCAAAGTTTTTATGATTGGTTCAATTTATAAATTAATCAAAATCCTGAAATTGTCAGCCTATTTACTTGGATTCACCTAAAAACTTCTTTAACCTACGGGAGATGAATAGCCACAAACATTACTCCTTTCAAATAAAAGCTCTATCACTCATGAGAAAGAAGTAGACATCTATTTGGTTCGAATGCAAGAAGAATCATCATAATAGTAAAAATTTTTACTGAGATCGCCTGGGGAAGAAGGAGCCTAGCCACTTATTAACAAAGAGCTAACCTAAAGAGAAAACCCTTTTAAAGCAATTTATCTAATCCATTATTTTTAAAGAAGCTTTCTATCTATGACCACTTTTATTAAAACTATTACTTACGTTCCCTCTCAGACATCTTGGGACAAAAGGGTATTTATTGGTAATAAAATAAACATACTTAGCATCTAACAATCCTCCATTACAACGATCTAATTTATCTGTACTTTCAATAAATTTATAGTCTTGATTATAAGTACCATCATAATTTCCACCTGGACCATTATTTCTGGAACCTTGTTTTAAAGACCATCCAGACAAAACTTTATCCCCTAGATAATGTATCTCAAAGCCATCTCCTGCATAGCCAATAAAGGAGCTTCCAGATAACTCGACAAGATGTTTTGCCATGCCATGATAGTGATAAAGACCATTTGGTCCGACATGTGCGTTATTTTCATCTAAGCCAAGTTGATTCTTTGCCCCAAATATATCTAATCGCCAATTTCTATTACCTCTACGACTATGTCCTCTAGGGGCATCAGGATCCCAATATCCAGCCGTATTTGGCCTAAATAAAATACCATTAATTGCAATACCCATTGCCCCACTAACCGGAGTAATTTTCTTAGTTAGCTGAGGATTCTTAGGCATGCAGACATATATTCTCTGAGCAGAAATTGAATGTGGATTAGCTCGATTGGGAAAGCGACCAATCGAATGATCAGGGATTCCATTAGACGACACACATCTAGAAGATCCTTTTATCTCAATCTGAACCTTATTCTCTAAAGCCAGTACCTCTGATGAACCCAAAAGAATAGTTCTAATTACTAGCGATAAAAGAAATATTAAACGTTTCATAAATCAACCAGTCGCTTCCATGGAAGTGTTCTCATACAAGAGATAATAGAAGGGAACCGCTAACTGAGATGTCCTGAGATCCATTAATATGAATGAACCTAAATACAGGCTAATGAAAAGTGAAGAAACATTTATACCAAGGCATTAGAAGAAATCACTAAATCTTATTCAAAAAATTTTTTCAAACTTGCATTGAAAACTTACAAGCAATTTGGTCTAATCCTCCTTTTCACACTCCCACTCCCACTCCTTGCACAAGTTAACTGGAAGGCACCCGAGAGTATTGATGGGAAAAAAGCCAGTGTGTCAACTGCTAGTGGACAAGCTGTCATTGTAACTGCCAATCCATTAGCCAGTGATGCTGCACTTCAGGCCCTGAAGGATGGTGGTAGCGCAATGGATGCTGTTGTCTCTGCTCAGACAGTACTTGCTGTTGTTGAACCGCAAAGCTCAGGTTTAGGAGGTGGGTCTTTTCTTTTGTATTGGAATCAGGCAAAAAAATCTTTATATGCACTTGATGGCAGAGAAACTGCCTCAGCTCAAGTCAAAGAGAATATGTGGATTACCACTGATGGGAAAGCAGTGCCATGGCTCGAGGCAACTAAAAGCCTCTCCTCAATAGGAGTCCCAGGTACAACGGCTTTACTTTGGGAAGGGCACCGACAATTCGGACGTTTACCTTGGAAGGCTAATTTCAAAAGGAGTATTCAACTTGCCAAGGAAGGGTTTTTCCCGAGTCTTCGCTTCCTCAAATCCATCTCTCTAGCAAAAACATTAGGGATTAACCATAGCAAAAATTTTAGCTCTATCTATCTACCAAATAATTCTCTCCCAACACAAAAGATTCTATTTCGCAACAAAAAACTAGCTTCTACCTTAAGCCGCATTGCCAGAAAAGGTGTCAATGAATTTTATCGTGGTGAAGTAGCCGATGAGCTTATAGCTGATCTACAACTCCAGCAGAACAGCAATAACACAGTACAAACAATCACTCATGAGGACTTAGCAAAGTATAAAGTCCAACAACGTAAACCTATCTGTAGAAAATACAGATCTTGGAAAGTTTGTTCTTTCCCTCCTCCCAGTGGTGGTGGAGTTGCTGTATTACAAGCTCTGGGAACATATGAGCTTCTCTCAAAAAAGAATTGGTCAAAAGAAACGATCAACCATTGGCATCTATTAGCTGAATCTTTAAGATTTTCTGATGCTGATCGCTCTCACTGGATAGGAGATCCTATTGACTGGCCAGTTCCTATCAAGGGTTTACTAGAAGACAACTATATTAAGAAAAGAGCAAACATTATTCAGAGCAACACTACAACATTTCACCCTTTACCCGGCAAACCAAAAGGTAGTGAATTATTGAATTTAGCAAGTCAGCCACGGACAGCTGGTGGAGGTACAACTCACCTAGTAGTAGTTGATATGGATGGAAACGTCGCTTCCTATACTAGTTCTGTTGAGACTGTATTCGGAAGTAGACATTTATCTGGAGGCATGGTCTTAAATAATCAACTAACTGACTTCTCATTTTTATCAAACGTCTCCGGGAAAGCAGTTGCCAATCGAATTAGGCCCAACAAACGTCCTATGAGTTCTATGTCTCCAGTTATAGTATTTCGTAATGATCGTCCAGTCTTAGCAGTTGGATCCCCAGGAGGCTGGCTTATTCCACATTACATAACAAATGCATTAATTGGAGCACTAGATTTAAAGCTTTCACCAAAAGAAGTGGTTAGTCAAAAGTTACTGTCAGTTCGGCCTGATTACACAGTGCTTGAAAAAAGTAGTGAACTTTCAAAAGCTCATGCCAATATTCATAAAGGGTTAACAAACCTTGGGCACAAAATTAAATATAGTGCTTTTAGCAGTGGGCTAGCTGTAATCAAATGGCATCAGGGGAGCTGGCACGGTGCTGCTGACCCAAGACGAGAAGGAAAAGCAGTAAGCCTGCAGGAAAAGAAAAATCACTAAGGGGAAAAGGTTTCTTAACCAAAACATGCTTGAGCAAAGAGCATCTTTATTTGTTCGAATATTTGTTTTATAGATTAACGATACGAAAATCCTCTAACGAAAAAAGGTTATATGGGTCTTAGAAATTACTGCACTAACTGTTTTAGTAAGTCTAATTATTCTCTAGTGCCTCAAACTTTTTAGCCATTGTTGGATTATTTTTAGTTAGTTTTTTTATACTGATATCTTTTAATTTTGTATCAGCTATTCTTAAATTTTTATCAGCACCTAGCAATGCTTCCTTAGTCTTCTCTAAATCACTAATTGCCTTATCAATATTTCTAATTGCAACTTCAAATTTATTATTAAATCTATCCTTATTAATTGAAAAAGATTCTTTAAAGGAATTAAGATTTTTTTCAAAGTCAGATATATCTAGATTCTGTAACTTCATTAAATTAATTTCCGACTTATATTTGAGAGATTTAAAGCTTTCATTCCGAATAATTGTAATTATTGGTATAAAGAATTGAGGTCTTATAACATACATTTTATGATACAAATGAGATTTATCTACTATTCCAATATTATACAAATCATTATCTACTTCAAGCATAGAAACAAGGATTGCATACTCACAACCTTTCTCAGTTCTATCTTTATCAAGCTTTTTCAGGAAATCATCATTCTTCTTTTTATTTTTATTATCTGAAGAAATACTTTCATTCTTCATATCAAACATAATAGAGACAAGTTCATTATTTTCATTATCTTTTTCTCTGAAAATATAGTCGCCTTTACTTCCTGACTTGACATCATTATCTTTTTCAAACACTGAATTAGGGAAAAGCAATCTAATTTTATTGAATTCAATCTCACAATGCTGTTCTAAATCTTCTCCCAACATTTTAATATTTTGTTTTATTTTAAAGTCTCTTGCTGCTATAAGTCTTTGATCTAAATCTTCAATCCTCTGATCATAAACCTTTTTAGTTAATTCATTATCAGAATTTGAAATTTTCAAATCACTTGTCAAGGCTGAGATCGTTTTCTTGTATTTCTCTAATTCCTCGTTATGTAATTTTTCTTGCTGTATCTTTGATGTCTGAATATCTAATTGTTGCTTAGTATTCATATTCTCTAGTTTGTTTTTTAAATTGTCCCTTTCCCTAATCATCTCACTAAGATTATTTTTATTTTTTTGTTTTTCCAACTCTATAGCTACTTGTTTATCTTTAAGTGCTATCTCTTTGTTCTTCTCAACTTCAGAGTTGAATTCAACGTCTTTAACTTGCTTCACAATATCTGCATATCCTGAATCCTCAAGCCTAAACAACTCTTTGCATTTTGGGCACTGGATCTCTTTCATTCACTCCATTTAACGATGTAATCAGTAATACTAGCCTATGTAGATTTTCTAATTTAATTTTTATCTCTAGAGGTTACAAACTACGTATTCGCAGCTGAAGTTCTTATGGCAAAGCCATTATTAAAACAGGTTAAAACGTAATAGCGATAAGACATTTTAGAAGCATCTTTCAAATTTACTCAACTTAAGCACTATTTTTTCTTTTTCCTTTCTTCTCAAATCAATTAGGTCTTCATCCTGCTAGGGGTAGCTCTATAGGATTAATTAGAAATGAAAATAATAAGGAATTTCTTTTAGAGGTTTAGGTTGAGATGAACAGATACCAAATTGCATGCACTCAATTACATCATCATCATATTCTGGTTTGTTATTAGAAAACAGATACTGATTGAAAGATGATGCCTTGACGTTTTGGAGTAGACGATTTGACATGAGTATTCTCCAGAATATTCTTGTTTTCTTTCTACTGCTATGGATTGAAAAATGCATGAGGGAGATCACTTAAGTAATTATACTTCCCTATGAAGAGACTAAAATAATATATTTTGGAGTCTAAATTTCGCAGGTTCCTTCCCCTCTACAGAAACTCTTTTCTTCATTTAAGGGATTTTCAAATAACAAAAAAGTTCTATTAGCCAAGGCATTATTCATCTCCCCAATTGAACTTTATTCGAACCTTAACTATTTCCCAAAGATACAGAGTTACTCAATGCTTGCATTAGAACTAATCAATTTAACAAGATCCATCAATGTTCATTGATTGATTTTTTCTTGGAAGTCTTATTACAATGGAATCAGCTCTTCTTTAGCTAATTTTTTAATGAGCTCAGTAGTTGTTGAAACACATGCAATAAATCTCCTAAAAGGCTTAGCAGAACCTCTTCGACTGAAAATCATTACATCACTTTCCAACGGTGAAAAATGTGTTTGCGATCTCATGGAAGAAATTGGTATTGCTCAATCCAAAATTTCTTTTCATCTAAAAGTTCTTAAAGATACTGGACTGATAACCGGCAGACAAAGCGGGCGCTGGGTTTATTACAAGCTAAATTTAAACTCATTCAAGGAATTGAAAGCCTGGATAGAGATACTTTCTAAAGACTGTCAAAAGGCATCAACTGCATGCAAATAAATGCAATAGCAGAGGAACTTGATGCTCCAGTTACTACCCTTCCTCAGTTGAATAACAATATTAATAGCAACGATTTAATAGTAAAAAAAGGTGGGGAAAGAGGAGCTCAAAAAGGTAGTAGGGGTGGTACAGCAAAGCAGAGAAAGAAACAGGAGGCTAAAGAAAGAAAAGGTAGACGTCAAGAAAATAGAGAAGAAATTTGAAATGAAAAAAGAAAAAAGACCATTTTTGAGTAGACGAAAACAAGTGTTTTTAGCGGTGACATTTATTTCTGGAATGTGGGCCTTCTTTCAAATATTTCCACCTCTTATGTGGCTATATATGGTTATTTTTATTTTTCTTGGAACCTTAGGTTTTCTTTTACATGAATAAGAAGCGATTTCTCTTGAAAAGTACTAGAACTTTATGAAACATTTGCCCAAATATAAAAACCTTTGATAACTATGTCTAAATTGCGCTCTCTACCAACTACTGGTGCTCTAACTGGAATTCTTGAGTCTCTAGAATTTTTCCGTGATCCTAGCTTCGCCAAAAAGCGATTTAATCGTCTTGGAAATGTCTTTGAGACATCAATGCTTGGGCAGCCAATGGTGTTCATTCAGGGAGACAAAGCTATTGCTGATTTATTGTCTCAACCAGAGGCGATTGAAGTTTGGTGGCCGAAAAGTGTTCGACAACTTTTAGGAAGCCATTCACTTGCGAACCGAAATGGAGCAGCTCATAAAGCAAGGAGAAGAGTGATAGCCCAATTATTCTCGTCTTCAGCACTTCAACTCTATAGCCCTGGCATTATCAATTTAATTGATGAGCTTGGCGAAGAACTAATAACTGCAAAAACTCCTCTCCCTTTAGCCGGCAAAATGCGACGTTTCGCTTTTTCCGTTATCGCTACAACTGTTCTTGGACTGGAGGGTAATGATCGTGACAAGTTATTTTCTGATTTCGAGATCTGGACCAAGGCTCTCTTTTCAATTCCCATTGCTCTTCCAGGTAGTCCCTTTGCTAAAGCCCTCAAGGCAAGAAAACGTTTACTTAAAAAACTTAAAGAAATACTTAGCCAACCTATCAATGGCAAAGGTGGATTGGATTTACTGGCAGGAGGTCTTGATGAAGCAGGCATTCCTTTCGCAGATGAAGATTTAGGCGAACAACTACTTCTACTGTTATTTGCTGGGTATGAAACCACAGCTTCTGCGTTGAGCTGCCTAATGCGAGAATTACTTCTCACTCCACAAATAGAAATATGGCTTCGTGAAGAGATAGATACTCTTGCTTGGCCTCCAACTCCTGAGCAGACAACTATGGCCTACGACCCTGCCAATGCTCCAAGACTCGATGCCCTCGTAAAAGAAGTAATGCGATTCACTCCACCGGTAGGAGGTTTTTTTCGCCGTACCAAGCAATCCTTGCTCTTAGATAACATTATCGTGCCTAATAAACGTGTAGTTCAAGTAGCTTTAATTGCTTCTAATCGTCATGGAACTGGTGATCTAGATATCTTTCGACCACAACGTCACCTAGAGAATGAATGCTCTTTAAAACTGATGCCTTTTGGTGGAGGGGGACGTGTATGCCTTGGAAAATCGTTGGCTGAACTTGAGATTCGTCTGATGGTGGTTGGGTTATTGCATAAACTGCAACTTGAAGTTATCCCGGATCAAGACTTCAATCTGCGGCAAATTCCCAGTCCATCTCCTCGTGATGGGTTGTTAGTAAAGGTAAAAGTGTGAGAACTGGTTAAAGTCGAGTAAAAACTTGACTTGTATTCTTTAAACTTGAGCCTGCCAAGGAGAAATTTTCACATCATGTACATCTTGTTTTCTATCAATCAAACAAGTGACCGGGGATGAGGGTGGCGCAATTACAGAAACCAAATCACAAACTAATGGTTCAACAGCAACGATTGACTTAGTCTCAGCTTGAACGGCCTGGTTAATTGCTGTAAAAAATACGGCTCCTGCTAAAAGAGAGCTTTTTACAATTTTTCTATTTATTAATGATTCACTTAGACCTCGCTTACTTGAAGAAAATTACATCAACTAGGGATTCAAAACAACAATAGAAACGATAATGGTTTTCATTCCCTTTTGTGGGAATATTGCTATTTTAAGGAGGAATCCTCTTAATTGATGGCCAGTTTAATTGCTGAAAATTTGACATATTCTTATTCAAGGCAAAGTAATCCTGTTTTGAAAGAGGTCTCAGTTGCTTTAAGGCCAGGCACTTTAACGGCTCTTG
>CACIYC010000015.1 GCA_902590775.1 uncultured Prochlorococcus sp. | reverse complement strand
TTCCAAAGGCAGATGCAAATGTTTGCCTATATCCGGAAGTTGCAGAATCAACATGTATCTGGCTTGAACGCAATTTCAAAACCCCATTCACAAAAACAGTTCCTATCGGAGTAAGAGCAACACAGGACTTCCTTGAAGAACTCTGCTCTCTTTTGGATATGGATATGTCCAGCTTCAATAATAGCGCCGATCAATCGAAGCTCCCATGGTATTCAAAATCTGTAGATTCCAACTATTTAACTGGAAAAAGGGTGTTCATTTTTGGCGATGGTACTCACGTTATAGCAGCTGCAAGGATTGCAAAGGAAGAGCTTGGTTTTGAAGTTGTAGGAATAGGCACTTATAGTCGAGAGATGGCAAGAAAGGTTAGGAATACAGCGAAAGAGTTGGGCTTAGAAGCTTTAATTACAAACGACTATTTAGAAGTCGAAGAAGCCATTAAAGAGTCGGCTCCGGAGCTTGTGCTGGGAACACAAATGGAAAGGCATAGTGCAAAGAGACTTGGAATTCCATGCGCAGTGATAAGCACTCCTATGCACGTTCAGGACGTCCCAGCTAGGTATAGCCCTCAAATGGGATGGGAAGGAGCAAATGTAATTTTCGATGATTGGGTTCATCCTCTAATGATGGGACTAGAAGAACATTTAATAGGTATGTTCCGTCATGACTTTGAATTCACAGATGGTCATCAAAGTCATTTGGGTCACTTAGGAGGTCATTCGACACAAGCAGACACTTCCTTAAATGAGACTCCTCAAAGCTCAATAGATCAATCTAAATCTGGAGACAACCTTCTTTGGACTTCTGAAGGCGAATCTGAATTAGCTAAAATTCCATTCTTTGTTAGAGGGAAAGTTCGGAGAAATACCGAAAAATATGCAAGACAGACTGGCTGCAAAGAAATAAATGGAGAAACCTTGTTAGATGCAAAAGCTCATTTTAGTGCGTAAATTTAGCCTCATAGCAACAGTTTTGTTATGAGTATTTACCCCTATGTCTTATATATACCTTTTTAAATGTGTAGGAATCAAAACTCTTTTATGAACTAATTGTATCTAATTAACTAAACATTTACTAACTAATGAATTCCTGCTTGAATGTATAAACAACAATTCGAATTTATAAGAGGGATTAATGACTGCAACTGTAACTAATCGCCCTGATGGTGAAGGTAGTGTTCAAGTCAAACTAGACCCTAAAGTCAACATAGAAGAAGGAGCACTAGTTATTGCCGTTTATGGTAAGGGTGGGATAGGCAAATCAACGACATCTTCAAATCTATCTGCGGCATTTTCAAAGCTAGGGAAAAAAGTTTTACAAATTGGATGCGATCCAAAGCATGACAGCACCTTCACTCTGACTCATAAAATGGTGCCTACGGTGATAGATATTCTTGAAGAAGTCGATTTTCATAGCGAGGAGTTGCGTCCAACAGACTTCATGTTTGAAGGTTTTAATGGTGTCCAATGTGTTGAGAGTGGTGGTCCCCCAGCAGGTACAGGTTGTGGTGGGTATGTAACTGGTCAAACAGTGAAGCTTCTAAAAGAGCATCATCTTCTTGAGGATACAGATGTAGTTATCTTTGATGTCCTTGGAGATGTTGTATGTGGTGGATTTGCTGCACCTTTGCAGCATGCAAACTATTGCCTAATAGTTACAGCAAATGATTTTGATTCTATTTTTGCGATGAATCGAATTGTCGCAGCAATAAACGCGAAGGCCAAAAACTACAAAGTTCGTCTTGGTGGAGTCATTGCAAATAGATCTGCTGGCTTAGATCAGATAGAAAAGTTTAACGAAAGAACAGGGCTGAAAACTATGGCTCATTTTCGAAATGTAGATGCAATTCGTCGTTCAAGATTAAAAAAATGCACAATCTTTGAGATGGATCCTGAAGAAGAAGGTGTTACAGAGGTTCAGAATGAATACCTTTCACTCGCAAAAAAAATGATTGACAATGTTGAACCTTTAGAAGCAGAACCACTTAAAGATAGAGAGATTTTTGATTTACTTGGTTTTGATTAAATAAATTCGAAAATATAATTCAATTTAAACCTACAAGATTCATAGACAAATCCCATACATTTTTAGCAGTTACAGGGTCAGTAATACGTTCAGAAAGTTTTTGTGAAAACTGTTCGCCATTTTTCTTCTGACGATTTCCCCAGCTCCAGTGAACCCCTGAAGTTCCAAATTCAGGGGAAGATACTACTTGAGCAACTCTTTTACCAGCTAAAGTTTCACTAACAAACCCACCTGTTATAAACCTTTGGAATAAGGGGAAAAGCCATTGAAAAATCTTTGGTGTGTACCTAAATAGCTTTGTATTTGCTACACATCCAGGGTAAAGAGAGCTAAAAACGACAGATGAATCTTTATATCTTCTATGAAGTTCTTGAATAGTAATCATGTTGCAAAGCTTGCTATCTTTATATGCCTTACCAGGCTTAAATCTTTTTCCGCTAGCCATACTTATAGGATCAAAAAAACCTTCCTTAAAACCAGACAAGTCTCCCAAGTCAGCTGGGGCCGGTATAGGTATTTTCCCTCCAAGTTCTTTATAATTAGCAGTTACTGTGCCTAACATTACTAATCTTGAAGACTCAACCCCCCAAGATCTTCCCTGCCAAACAGGTCGGCGAGACTTACTAAGATTTTCCAAAAGCAGCTGAATTAAAAGAAAATGGCCAAAATGATTTGTTGCCATCGCTAACTCATATCCCTGCGGTGATCTCTTTGGTTTTGATAGACGCGGCATATAAACGGCTGCATTACAGACCAAGGCATCCAAAGGCTCATCTAATGAACTCAATAGATTCTTCGCAAAAAGACGAACACTATCTAAATCAGAAAGATCTAAATGTAAATGCTGAAGCTGATTTGGATGCCTATAAGGCAACCCTAATTGCACAGCAGCATCTTCTGCTCTCAAAGGAGATCTATTAGCTGTAATAACTTTCCAACCGAGATCCAACAAAGCCTTTGTTGCATACAAACCAACTCCAGAAGTGGTTCCTGTTACAACAACTGTCCCTGGTGCTGATTGAAATGCAGACATCTCTAAAAACCAAACATACTTATCTTCTAAGTCAACTATGTATAGGCCAAAAACAAAAGAAAATTTAGTAATTATTTTTTAACGCCAAATAATTCTTCTACTTCTAGGAACAATTAATTGATCTTGCTCTTCTAATAATCGATTTTTTCCTCCTATCGAAAATAAGCTATCAAATCTTAAATGCAATCTTTCAAGTTTTTCACTCTCCAACTTCAGTACTGAAGAAATTTCATTATTACGATTTATTCTTTGATGAGAGGCAATACCTAGCTTAAAAGAGCTTGCAAGTGCAATTAAAAGAAGTCCGGATTTTATAAATAAAGCAATGAGACTATATGTTAATTCTCTATGCTCCTCTTGTAACTGCAGTTTAGAAGCCAATGTTGAGGCATCAATCCGCTTAGAAGAATGACTCTTTTCAACATTTCTTTTAAACTTCTTTCTATTTTCAGGGATAACATCGCCAGGCTGAACCAGTGGTTGTGCCAAGAAGAAAAAAAATACTATTTACTTGCTTGTAACGCAAAGAAGGTATAAATGCCAATAAAAAACTTTTTAAGCCCTTCTAAGGCTAATTCCTAATCTCAAAGCTAAGATCCCCGCATGCATGACCACCACTAAGCAAAGGCCAGCAAGATCGATAGTGGTAGAGGTCTCCATGAAAAACATTAGAACTAATACTATTCTCAACTTAAATGGTCAAAAATGGGGATATTTGCAAAACCCTGTCATGGATTAATGCACTTGAAACTACATTCCATCATCAATTTCGAAAAATTCCATAAAAAAGTCTTTTAAGTTTCCCTCTTCCAAATGGCCATTTCAAAGAACAATTATTCAAAAGAAGAACACGAAGACGGGCAAATAATAAAAACTCCACACTTAGATGGCCCAGCCCAAATGGCCTCTGATATTTTCATGCTTGAAAAGTTAAGCAATGAACTTAAACTTTCCATTGCATTTCGTTGTTACAGATGGAAAGGAGTATGGCTATCGATCGGACATAACCAAAAAGTATTGCCCCAACATTGGATCAAACTTGTAAAAGATAAAAAGTTAAATATAGTTCGCAGGCCAAGTGGAGGCAGTGCTGTACTTCATTCTGGAGGCATAACTTATTCACTAGTCTGGAAGTCACCTCCTAGAAAAAAACATCAAGCTTATATAGAAGCAACAAAATGGTTAATCAGTTGTTTCGAGGATATTGGCGTGTCTTTAAACTTTGGTAATGAATCTAATTCTATTCTCAACCAAAATTGCTTTACAAGCTCAACTCATGCAGATTTAGTTGACCAACAAGGAATTAAGCGAATTGGCAATGCTCAGTATTGGAGAAAAGGAAGTTTGCTTCAACATGGAGAAATACTTTTAGACCCACCAAAAAAGATTTGGGAAGAAGTTTTCAATGAAAATCCTCCTAAAGAAGCTTCTAGAAAGATACCAAGAAAAAGACTTGAAGATTTACTCACAAAAGCCTTAATTGCTCATTGGCCAAAAGTTAATTGGAGAAAACAAAGTTTGTCAGAATATGAGTTAAAAGAAATTTTCCAAAAGTCCAAAGATTACATGGTTAATTTTTCTAATTCGGATTTTTGAATCAAACCAGAAGCAATCATTCCATGAACAATCTTTAATAAAGAAAGTCCTAAAGGATAAGTATTATTTTTTCTAGCCAATTCCAAGAATGATTTTGGAATATTAACCCCAAGCTTTTTAAGTGTTATTGCACCCAAATCAGCCTTATCAATTATGCCAGAAGGTAATCCTGCAGAATTAAAAACTAAAAGTTTCATTTCTTTTAATTCTTCTAATTTTAAAACAGCTCCCCAAAGCGGAATATCATCTCTAATTGAAGGCAATTCAGAAAGAGGCTTTTTGTAGCTCGCTAAAGGATAGCTTTCCCAGTTATCAGATGGAATCTCCTTTAAGGGTTTATCAGTAATATATCCTGTCCATCTACCAGAACTACATAAAAGGACCCATTCTGAAAAACCATTTTCTTTTAAAGAGGTTAATTTCAACTCACTCAACACCTTTAATGTATTATTCTCTTCAAGCACTCGAAAGCGTTTACGAGAGGCATCCCTAACTAATACTTCAGAGAGAGCTTCTTGTAGAAGCATTATTTGATCTTGGGACTTAGAAGAAGTCAATCCCAACCACCCAATAATTATAAGCCAAAGTCCATTTATTCCTCCTCCAGAAAAAGCTATCAACCCGCCAAGAAATAGACCTAATAAAGATAAATAGTGTCCTGAAATATTAGCAACTTTATGACCTTTTCTTTGACTTCCAGTAAAGTACCAAACCAATGATTTAATTATTTCACCTCCATCTAAAGGCAGGCTAGGTAATAAATTAAAAAGAGCCAAAATCAAATTAACTCCAATTATTTGCGACAATGCGTTTAATATTAAAGGATTTATATTTGAGTAAATATTAGCCAATATAAAAAAAAGAAAGGCTGTAGATAAACTCGCAAGAGGGCCAGCAATAGCAACTCTTAAATTAGACAAAGGGCTTGAGCATTGTTGTCCAAATCTTTCTAATCCACCCAAGAAAAAAAGGTAAATAGAATTAATTTTAATACCCTCGTATAAAGCCATAAAAGAATGACTGATTTCATAAACAGCAACAGATAAAAATAAAAGAAAAGATGTAAAAACAGCAACTCCCCAGGTCTGCCAGGCTGGGAATTGAGCGTCAAATTCCCTACTAAGCTGACCTTGAGATGCCACTGTAAAAAGAATAAGTATAAGGACCCAACTAGGATGAATCCTTAATGAGATTCCTTTCAATTTAATCAACTCAAATCCTTGCAAACTTCTCCTCCTAAAAAACTAAAAATGATTAGTCATTCATCTAATCCTATAAAGTTAATAGACCATTGAGTTTGACTATGAGGGCTCAAGCATCAATAGCTGTAAAAATCTGTGGTATCACCACAGCCAAGCAAGCGCTAGAGATTTCAGCATTAGGCGCTGATGCCATTGGTATAATTGGTGTAAAAAGCTCACCTAGATTTTTATCTGACACAAAAAGAAGGGCAATATTCCAAAGCTTGAAAAATAATGCTCCAAAAGTAGAACGGGTATGGGTTGTAGCAAATATAGATTCGAATGAACTCGAAGAAGGAATCAATGGAATTGGTCTTCCATCAATTATTCAGCTACATGGTCAAGAGTCAAAAAAACAATGTGAAGCATGGCGAAAATCATATCCTCAAGTTCAGTGGTGGAAATCTTTTCAAATTCGCCAACCAAATGACTTACATAAAGCCAAAGATTATCAAGATTCTGTTGATGCAATACTTCTTGATGCTTGGAGCAATAAAACCCTTGGTGGAACAGGTAAAAGAATTCCTTATGAATTATTAGATAAAGTTAATTTCAGGATCCCTTGGTGGCTAGCTGGAGGAATATCACCTGATTGGATTCAAAAGATTTTGTTAGATGTCAAACCTTTTGGAATAGATGCTTCAAGCAAATTAGAAACCAAGCCTGGTGTCAAAGATATTCAAAAAGTGAAAGATCTTTTGCAGAAAGTAAAAGCTTCTAAACAAATCACCTAGAAAGCGCTGTCTCTTGTTGTCTAACAAGTTCAAAAAATTCTTGCTTGAGACTTGAATCATGCCTGAAATCACCTCTTACTACAGAGTTAACCATGCTGCATTGAGACTCCTTCACACCCCTTAACTTCATACAATAATGATCTGCTTTAATAATTATTCCCAACCCCTGAGGATCGCAAAGTTTTTCAATTTCATCCGCAAGGATCATCACTGCTTCTTCCTGAATATGAGGTCGAGAAAACACCCAATCAGCAACCCTAGAAAATTTCGAAAGCCCTATCACACGAGAACCAGGTTTAATCCCAATCCAACAGTGACCCATAATAGGAACAAAATGATGAGAACAAGCTGATCGAACAGTAATAGGTCCTACTGTATATATTTCATCTAACTGTTTTACATTTGGGAAACTTGTAACTTTCGGCTGCTTATGATATCTACCCTTGAAAACTTCGTTAATATACATTCTTGCTACTCTTTCAGCAGTTTCTCTTGTATTATGATCATTATCTATATCTATAATTAAACTTTTCAATAAATCTTTGATTCGAACAGATACTTCTTTCTCTAGTTCTTTAAGTTCACCAGATTCAATACATTCAGCTAAATTGTCATTGGCAAAAAAGGAAATGTTTCTTTCTTTCAATCTTTCCCTTATCCTATCTGATACCAATGAAATATCATTAATACCTTTTATAGGTACTTTTTTATCTTGATTATAAGAAGAAGAATTAGCTTGTGAAGTCATAAAAAGAATCAGAACACACCTGAAGATGGCATCAAAGTAATGTCATCAATTGCAAGTGACTTAGGCTGTTGAGCCAAATGAAGAAGTTGAGAAGCAACTTGATCAACAGAAAGCATAGCTTCTCGATCAAAATCACTCTGAACAGTATCAGAATCCCAAAGATTACTATTAACAGAACCAAGGGTCAGAGTACAAGCCCTAATACCAAAACTCCTCTCTTCTGCAGCTAAACATTTGGTAAAACTTTCTAATGCCGCCTTGCTAACACAATAAGCTCCCCATTGAGGAAAAGCATTCCTTGCAGCATGACTACTGACATTAATAATTAATCCTCCTTTTTGCTTGCGCATAAGAGGAACAATTTCAGAAGAGATCTGAAAAATGCTTGTAAGATTTACTTGAATCAACCATTTCCATTGCTCTAAAGGCATAGTTATTAGCCCCCCCAGTCCAAGCGACTCCAGCATTATTGATAAGAACCGAAGGAGAAAGTCCATTACTAAGAAGATTCTTTATTCCATTAGAAATTTCTCTAGGATTTGACAAATCAATACATTCAAAAAATACTTTAGATCCTATTTCATTCAATTCATTAGACAATGTCGCAAGATCATTTTTTGAACGCGCTATCAACAGAATATTCCATCCTGCAGAAGCAAATATTTTTGCTGTTGCTTTCCCAATACCTCTGGAAGCTCCAGTAATAAGAACTGTTTTCAATTAATTCTCTTTTAACTTCATTAATTCTATTTAGCAAGTTGACCTTTTTGTGTACTTGGCTCTAAAAAACTTCCAATTTGCCTAAATTTCTTATATCTATTTTCTCTCAATTGATTGATATCTAATTGAGTCAATTCTTCTAAGTTTTTAAGAATAGCCTTTTTTAAAGATTCTCCAGCCTGAAGAGGCGCCCAATTATTCCCTCCTGCAGGTTCATTAATAACTTCATCTACAATACCAAGTCTTATTAAATCAGCACCTGTAATTTTTAATGCTGTGGCAGCATCAGAAGCCTTGGCAGCATCTCTCCAAAGAATTGAAGCACAAGCCTCTGGGCTGGCTACTGTATAAACACTATGTTCAAACATCAATAATTTATCTGCAACGCCAATACCCAATGCACCACCAGAGCCACCTTCACCTATAACAGTTGCAATAATAGGTACCTTCAAACGAAACATTTCTCTCAAATTAACTGCTATAGCCTCTCCTTGCCCTTGTTCCTCTGCTAAAAGCCCTGCATAAGCGCCCGGTGTATCAATAAAAGAGATTATTGGCAAGTTAAACCTATCTGCATGATTCATCAATCTCAAAGCTTTTCTATACCCCCCTGGCTTGGCCATACCAAAGTTTCTTGCAACATTTTCTTTTGTATCTCTTCCTTTTTGCTGCCCAATTAACATTACTGGTCTTTCATCAATACGAGCAATACCTCCAACCAAAGCGGTGTCATCACTGCAGCTCCTATCACCATGGAGCTCAATCCAGTCATCACAAAACATCTGTATAAAATCCAGTGTACTTGGTCTTTGTGGATGCCTAGCAACTTGGATTTTCTCCGCAGGTGTTAAAGCTTTGAATATTTCTTCTCTTCTTCTGGCTGCAAGAGTTTCTAACTGAAGTAATTGTTGGCTCACATCAACTTCTGAATCACGAGCTAACTCTCTAATTTGATCAATTTGTTTTTCAAGCTCTACTAATGGCTTTTCAAATTCCAACAAATAACGACGGGCCATAGCAAAGAATTAGTAAAGATCAGGCAAAAGAAGACTTCAAATCAGGCTGAATACCAAGGACAGAGAACCCATGCCTTATTGACGCCTCACCTATAAAATCCATTTTCTCCAAAGTAATGTTATTCCTTCCCCAACTGAAATTAGTATGGCAATTTTCAAATTCCAAAAGCATTGCCTCCGCAAAGCAAGCAAACATTTGTCTTTGCGGTATCTCCATCTCTGCTATCTCCATCATGCTCCAGCCAATATCTGCAAAAAATTCAACAATTCCTCCCTTGAGAACATGAATACCTGAACCAGCAAATTTTTCATCAAGATTTTTTGGATAGCCTCCATCGATCATCAAACAAGGATTGCGAAGTATAGATTTATCAATTTCAAGATTCTTAGGCAAGCTAGCAACCCATACAACAGCATCAGACTGAGGGAGAGCTTCTTCTAAGCCAAGTATTTTTCCACCTTGAAGAGTTTGCTGAAGTTCAAGAAGCGGCTTTTGCTGACGAGCAACCAAAAGAAGCTCACTAACCCCTGTTCGTTGTGAAAGCCACCTGCAAACTGCACTCCCAATGTCACCAGTGGCACCTACAACTGCTACACGCGCTTTTTTAAGATCAATTCCTAGCTTTGGAGCATTAAGTTCTAATTGTCTACAAATAACCCATGCAGTATGGGTGTTTCCAGTTGTAAATCGTTCCCAATCAAGAGTTGTATTACGAACTTGTTTATTTTGAAGAAGATTGAAATTTTCAAAAATAATAGATGTAAATCCTCCTAAAGCAGTAATACTTATGCCCTTTTTCTGAGCAAGTTCCATTGCATTTAAGACTTTTCTTCTAGCGGTCTTAAACCTGCCTAACATTTCTGGTACAAAGCATGAGTCAATATAAGCACCTTCAATAGTTTTTCCAATTGCACTAACAACCTTTACATGTTCAACCAATTGAGGAGGAGCGCTGCACCAAACATCTAAGTCACCTTCAGCAATATGGTCATATCCCAAATCCATTGCCTTTTTCCTGGCATCTTTAAAGCTTGTTGAGTGCCCGATCAATCCAAACATTGCCTAATAAAAAAACTTCATTTCCGAAGTAAATCCTTCAATGGAATTTCACAGACTAAACCATTATGAGCCTAAAACGATTTTACTCATATAAGTTTTTTAACGCTAAAAAAACAGAATAAGTTTCCTAATTCATTAAATACGCTAGCTATACAAGTGCAGCCAAAGCCATACGAGCTATTTCTCTTGAATCCAATCCTATCTCCAAAAGTGAGTCTTGGTAAGCAATCATAAATTCTTCCATTAACTCTTCTTTATCCATCTCAAGTGATCCAGCGTCATCTGCAACTTGATCCAACATTGATTTTATAAGTGGCAAGTTTTCCTTATTTGCTTTCATTAATTCATCCTTACATGACGCCAAATTAGCTTTCAACCACTCCTGTCCATAATTAAGGTGAAGATATTCGTCTTTTACAACATTCTCTGTGATCTTCCTTGCGAAAGGATCAGCAACTCTTATATATACGTGATATGCAGAAATTGCAAAAGCTTCAATAAGAATTGCCTGAATTAGGAAGCAAGTAGTTAGTTTTTCCTCTTTGAAAGCCTTTTGAAAATTTCCATGCAAAGGAGAAAAGAATTCTTTTGCAAATACCATATCTGCAGTAACTCCAAGATTCTTGCCACAGGCAGTGAAACCTTTCATATGTTTCATCTCCATAATTGCCAACTTCTTTAATTCATCAGCTTTATCAGGAATAAGCTGACCTAAAGAAAGATAATTGTTATAGGCTTCCTTCTCTCCTTCAATAACAATTGCATTGATTCTGCTATAAGCATCCTTATATTGCTCAGAAGTAAAGTCTGGCAATGTATCAATAGCACCGGAAACCTGAGTTGTTTCTAAGGTCGGCATGAGTAATAACAACTAATAATATCGGGCATAATACAGAATTAACGAAAGAAAAGGGATCATATTTCAATGAATTATTGCTATTTAATCTTTTTTAGTCCTATTGGAGGCCATTCACTGTTCATCAAATTAATAAATAATTTACTCCAATGTGACACTAATACCTTCCTCAATTGATCTCCTAACTCAGAGTTTGCTCCTCTGCTATCTCCAATGACACCAGTTTGAGTTAAATCACTTGAAAGCCATGCACATGGGGCAGCCCCTTCTAAACTCCATCCATCGGGGACTGAAGACTTATCTCCTTTAGAGGTGTTGAAATTACCATCAAATGGTCTTTTAGTTCCTACTAAATCAGCTTTCAAAGAAAGCATTAAACTTGTTTCTGCTAAAGCAGCATGCAAACCCTGCTCGACTTCATGATCAGGAAGCAACTCATTCAAAGACTCAATGCCACTCCATAAGAAACAAGGTAAAACTGCCATAGAAGGGCATTGAGAGCGAAGTTCTCTAGCAATGGCCTGCAAAAGGCCTATTTGTCCTCCATGAGCATTAAACAAAACAAGTCTCTGAAATCCCATCTTTGATAATTGTGTTCCTATTTCAGTAACAATTTTCATCATCAACTCTCCAGAAAGGGAAAGAGTTCCAGAGAACCCCAAATGCTCAGGAGAGAAACCTATCGACTGCGAAGGCAAAATCCAAATAGGAAAATCATCAGGTAATTGATCAAAGACCTCTCGCAAAATATTTTCAGAAAAATAAGTATCTGTAATTAAAGGTAATTGTGGTCCATGCTGCTCACATGCTCCGAATGGCCAAACCAAAGTAGACCCCTTCTGCAAGGCTGCATCAGAAGCCTGAGGCCAACTAAGGAAAGCAAATTTTCGTAAATTAGAACTAATAGAAAAAAACTCCAAAGATGAAATAATTTAGGTTTTCCTGCAAGAATGGTTTATCAACACCCAATAAATAGGCCCAATGGCCGGATCAGGAACTCCCCAACCTAAAAGACCTAACCCTCCAAGGCAAGAGCAGAAAAATCTGCGAAAGCCACTTCAAGTAATGCACATTAGCAGGAAAGAAGAGGTTCAAGCTTCTACTGTCAAATCAAGCGAAATAGTAGAAAAGGAAGAGCCAAATCAAAAAAGCTCAAGCAAATTAAAAAGCACCAAAAGTGTACTTTCTCCCTTAAAGCCCTCTGAAGTTGAATCCTCGAACCAACTCAAAGATTTTACTTCACAAGCTAAAGATGAAATATCAATGGAAGATCTTCTTGCAAAAGAAAATTTTCAATCCAAAAATCAATTTGTATCACAAGACTTCAACTCAGATAGTTTTTTAGAAAGAACAGTTGATGATTTTGATTTTGATGAAGATGCATTTTTAGCTGCTCTAGATGAAAACGAACCCATTGGAAATACAGGAGAAATCGCAAAGGGATCTGTTATTGAGGTAGAGAGTGATGGGGTCTATGTTGATATCGGAGGAAAAGCTCCAGGCTTCATGCCTAAAAGTGAATGTGGCTTAGGAGTAATTACTAATCTGAAAGAAAAATTTCCAAAAGGTTTAGAAGTTGAAGTCCTCGTTACACGCGAACAAAATGCGGATGGGATGGTAACCATCAGTTGCAGAGCATTAGCTCTTCGCAAAAGTTGGGACAAAGTTCTTATGCTCGCTAAGGAAGCAAAAGTTGTAGAGGTGAAAGTAAATGGTTTTAATAGAGGAGGACTTACATGTGACCTTGAGGGGCTTAGAGGTTTTATTCCACGCTCACACTTAAATCAAGGGGAAAATTATGAATCACTTGTTGGTAAAAATATTTCAGTTGCCTTTCTTGAAGTGACACCAGACAATAGAAAATTAATTCTATCCGAAAAAAAAGCAGTAACAGCTGCAAAATTTGCTCAACTTGAAATAGGACAACTTGTAGAGGGAGAAATCATTGCAGTGAAGCCTTATGGCTTTTTTGTTGATCTTGGAGGCATTAGCGGTCTTTTACATCAATCAATGATCACAAATGGGAGTCTGAGGTCCCTTAGAGAAGTTTTCAATCAAGGGGACAAAGTCAAAGCACTAATAACTGATCTAGATCCTACAAGAGGAAGAATTGGATTAAATACAGCACTACTTGAGGGCATCCCAGGAGAAATTATTATTGAAAAAGACAAAGTTTTAAATGAAGCAGAAGAACGCGCCAAAAAGGCTCAAAGCCTTTTACAAGTAAAGGAAGAAGAAACTAAATGATTGACAAATCTACATTTCAAGAAGAAAAAAGCTTAAAGGCTGCTGACTGGGAAGTTGACTTCTATTCTCGTCCAATAATAGAAAATGATGGAAAAAAAAGATGGGAATTACTTATTTCAAGCACGCAAGATTTTTCTGGAGAAAATACTTTTCAATGGGAAAAAAGATGTCCCGCAAATCAAGTGAATTCGATATGGCTAACTTCAGCATTAAAAGAAGCTTTAACTGAAGCAAAAAAGCAAGGATGGGATTCTCCTAGAAAATTGCGCTGCTGGAGAACATCTATGAAAACAATGACAAAGAAAGCATGCGAACAAATAGGGATAGAAGTCATTGAAAGCCGAAGAACTTTTTCACTTTTAGAATGGCTTTCTCAAAGAGAAAAAAATATATACCCAAAAGAAACAGGCTATATGTCAGGTCCTCTCCCCCCTAATCCGCTATCAATAATAAATCAACCTGAACCCCTTCCAGAAGCATTGAGAGGAGATGCATGGAGCTTCTCTTCAATATCACTAGAAAATCTTCGAGAAGCGAAAGAATGGCCCATGGAATTCAATTCTCTCGTGCATATAAATCAATCACTAAGACCTGAAACACCTATTCCAGGTCTTCGTTTATTCAGCAAAACAAGAGCTCTTGCTCTATCAGCTTGGCTTGGTGGACTGGAACCACTAAGACTTGTAGTTGAAAAGAACCAACTGGTTTTAGAAGCAGGCCAAGAAGATCGATGGCTAGTAACTGATATGAATAAAGATTACGCAGAGAAAGTCAAACTTAGTCTATTCAATGCAAAGAAAGATGCCGATGGGATTCAATTTATAGCAATTCAAAGTTCACCGGAGATTGAAAAATTTACTGGATTTTGGATGCTTAAAGATGTAGATTTGATTTACCAATAAATACAACTAATATATTCTTAAAATCAAAATAAGATAATTGCTTTGACTAAAAGGAAGCACTCAAGATTAGATAATGAATGGATTTTTGCAAAAGAAAAAGATACAATTTTTCTCCAATCAAAAATTCTATTAGAAAACAATTTTAGCCACGCTTTTTTTACAAAAAAGACGACTAAATACCATCCAAAAGAATTTAAAATCAGGAAAAGTGAAGAATCAAGCATTCACTTCCTTAGGCAAGTACATGGCAATAAAATAATTAAAGCATCCCAAACAAATCTTGAAGCAATAAAAGATGGAGATGGCCTTATAACTGACAGCAAAAAACAAAGCCTATGGATATATTCCGCAGATTGTATACCTATATTAATAGGAGATTCAGAAACAGGTCTTGTAGCAGCAATTCATTCAGGGTGGAGAGGCCTAACTAAAAATATCATTAGAAACATTATCAAGGAAATAGAAGCGTTTGGTTGCAAAAAAAATAATTTAATAATTGCTCTAGGTCCATCAATTACCGGGGGAAATTATCAAGTTAACATGGATGTAATAAATAAAATATATAAATGCACCGATAACAGCGATTTGCCTAAGAAAAAAGATCTTCTAAAGAAGGCAAACTCATTAGAATATATTCAATATTGTAGAAAAGATAAATTTTTTCTAGATATTAGGCTTTTAGCCAAAGAACAATTAATAAACGAGGGCATAAAAAAATATCAAATTAGTATTAATACTAATTGTACATATTCAGACTCTGATCTATTTCATTCTTGGAGAAGAGAAAAAACAAGTAATAGACAGTGGAGTTTTATTCAGTCCAGAGAACGGAAAATATTCTAAAAGAATAGTACAACCACGCTAGAAATCCAGTTCTTTAATATTTAATAAGAACAGTTAAATTCTCCCAGTCCGGAATCAGACATTAGCTTTGCAATATCTTGATTTGTTTTAAGGCTAACCAAGTTTGCAATTAAAGCACCATCTTCAGAGCCTTTTGGAAAAAAATTAATTCGAGACTTCCTTGGCAATTCTTTCTTAAGCAAATTTATCGCCTCTTCTTCCTTAGAAGGGAAAATATGAATGCAAGCAATTTTAATCTCATAATTTCTATTATTATCACCTATTTCCAAAACAGAAGAATTTTTAATTTGCAATACTTCAGCAGAAAAGACATTAGATGGTATAAGAAATAATATAAAAAAAATACATATAAAGACTTTAATTATATAAGGCATAATATACAATCAAGAAAACATAACTTACAATTTAGAAATTAAGAATTGCCAGGTAATCCAACCATTTCAGCATTACTTTTACCAGGCGGCACCATAGGATAGCAATTTTCATCTCTTCTAACATGAATATCTATCAAAGAGGGACCAATATTTTCGAGAGCTCCCTTTAACTTTTCTTTTAAAAATTGACGATCATTGATCAAGCAACTTGAAATTCCAAAAGAATTTGCCAAAGCAACAAAATCAGGCTCACCATTTAACATATTTGTTGCTGAATAACGTTCATCATAAAAACGTTGTTGCCATTGACGAACCATCCCTTGCCAATGATTATTAATGATAATTATCTTTGTATTTAGTTGATATTGAGAGATCGTTCCAAGCTCTTGAATATTCATCAAAATACTTGCATCACCAGCAATGCAAACCACCATTTGATTTGGCAAGGCAACTTGCACACCCAATGCAGCTGGCACCCCAAAGCCCATTGTACCTAAACCCGCACTACTAATCCATTGACGGGGTCCATTCCTTAAGTATTGAGCAGCCCACATTTGGTGCTGTCCTACATCAGTTGTTATATATGCATCTGGGGCTAAATCTCTCAATTCCAATAAAACTTCCTGAGGATAAATTTCTCCTTCTTTTGGTGGAATCAAAAGAGGGTATCTCCTCTTCCATTTATCTATTTGCTCTAACCATTTACTAGTCCTTGGAGTGGCTTCTCTTTGCGCACTAAGGGCCAAGATTTTCTCAAGATTGACTGCTAGATCACCTAAAACAGCTACATCAGCATTCCTATTCTTATTAATTTCAGCAGGATCGACTTCAAAATGAATGATCTTAGCCTCAGGTGCAAAGGAATCCAACCTACCTGTAACTCTGTCATCAAATCGCGCACCAATAGCAACAAGCAAATCACATTCAGTAACTGCAAAGTTTGCATATGCTGTGCCATGCATTCCCAACATCCCTACTGACAAGGGATCACGCTCATCAAAAGCACCTTTACCCATTAATGTTGTTGTTACTGGCAATTGATAACGTTGAGCAAGAGTCGCCAAACTTTTATGAGCACTCGCAGAAATAACACCGCCTCCTACATACAAAAGAGGGCGTTTAGAATTCTCTATCAAATCCAAAGCATTAGATATCGATGTAGAGTCAGCTAAAAAGGAAGCTTTAAAACCAGTAGGAATAACTGATCCTGGTTCTATAGGTTGATAATTAAAAACTTCTTGTCCAACATCCTTAGGGATATCAATCAAAACGGGGCCTGGTCGACCAGAAGAAGCAATAAAAAAAGCCTGAGCAACTACAGAAGCAATCTCTGAAGGGTCTCTTACAACCCAGGAATGCTTAACAATTGGAAGAGTAATACCAAATATATCTGTTTCTTGAAAAGCATCTGTTCCAATGGCAGGCCTAGGAACCTGTCCAGTAACAACAACTAATGGTACGGAGTCCATTTGTGCAGTAGCAATCCCTGTAACCAAATTTGTTGCTCCTGGTCCAGAAGTTCCAAAACAGACTCCAACTTTTCCTGTAGCCCGTGCATATCCATCCGCAGCATGAGCACCGCCTTGCTCATGCCTAACTAAAATATGCTTAAGCCAACCCTCTTTCTCCGCTTTATAAACAGCATCATAAATTGGGAGAATAGCCCCTCCTGGATAACCAAAAATAGTATCAACTTTGTGTCTTCGAAGAGAATCCATAAGGGCATCAGACCCTAATATCTTCATTTGCTCCTGATTCACTGAATCACCTAGACCTATAGGTAAAGACGACAGGGTCACGGCAGAAATACATTTAATATTTAGATAAATGCTATATGGCAAATGGTTATTTTGCTTATAAAAAGCCTATATAGAATTAAAACATTAGATTTTCCTACACATTCTTATTTAATGAATAGATTAATGAAAGATTTAACTTTACAAAAGCCCAAGATAATGCAATGGCCCATTACCAATAATCAATTCTAAAAAACAAACAACAAAAACAAACATTGCGACCCTTCCATTCCAAACTTCAGCACTATTGTTCCATCCCCACTGCCATTTTTCCTGCGGATAGAGTTTTACCTTGTCGGGGAGTTTTGCAGCATCATCAAGGCTTATTTCTGGTCCATCAAGACAATTGGCAACCAAATCAGCAAGGCCCTTTATAAATAAAGGGTTTGTATCTAAAGCTTTTACTCTGCGAAAGTTTTTTATTCCATTCTTAATTGCAATTTCTTTATATTCGATATCAATTTCCTGAAGGGTTTCTATATGTTCACTAACAAAGCTTATTGGTACAACAACCAATTCTGACAAACCTTTTGCACCCAATTCTTCTAAAACATTCTCAGTATATGGCTGAAGCCATTCTTCAGGTCCAACTCTACTTTGATAGGAAAGAGTATAAGAATTGCTAAAACCTAGTGATTGCTCGATTTTGTCGATTATTAAAAGAGAGCAATCTTCTATTTCATCCCTATAAGGGTCACCAGCCTCCTCTACATAACTCTTAGGAACACCGTGAGCTGTAAAACAAATGTGAGCATTCTCTGGTGAATCACAAGCAGAAATTTCATTTTTAATTAATTCAGCCATCGAGTTTATGTATCCATCATTGTCAAACCAACTTCGTATACATCTTATGGATATTTTTCGAAAAGCATCATCAACTTCTATCAAGCGTCTCAATTCTCTAAAGCTAGATCCACTAGTACTAATTGAGAAATGAGGATAAAGAGGAAGAACAACAACTTCGCTAATATTATCTGCTTTGAGATCTTCAACGGCTGACTCTGTAAAAGGATGCCAATATCTCATGGCAACATAACTGGTAGCATCAATTCCTCTTTTACGAAGTTCACTTTGTAATTCTCTTGCCTGCTGCTCGGTAATTCTCCTTAGAGGAGATCCTCCACCAATAGCTTGATAAGCTTTTTGTGATTTTGAACTCCTAAGCATACTTATAAACCAAGCTAATGGTTTTTGAAAAATAGGGATAGGAAGTCTAATAATTTCTGGATCTGAAAAAAGATTATATAAAAAAGGTCCAACATCTTTTATTCTCTCTGGTCCTCCAAGATTCATCAAAAGGACGCCTACACGAGACATTAAGAAAAACTCCTAATAAGGGGTTGAGTTTAACGCGTAACAACGCCAACCTAAGTGTAACCAATGAAACCAATGAGCTTCGAAAGAGAACTTATAATTACAAATCAAAAGCTGGCTGAAAGAGGAGTCAAGCTTAGGATAGAAAAACGTGGAAATAGACTTAGCTTAAGAGGCCCATTACCATCTCAAAAGAATCCGAATTTAACTGAAAATCAACGCATAAGCTTAGGTTTAGAGACAAATATTGAAGGTCTTAAGCAAGCTGAAAAAACATTGAATTTCCTTTATTTACAAATTGAGCACAAGCAATTTGATTGGGGGAATTGGTCTAAGAAAAATTCAAATAAATCTCAAAAATATTATCCAAAAGATATTGAAGAATTAATACAAGAATTCAAATCATTTTTCTTTAGCAATCCTTCAAGAAGTTATTCAAAAGCTGGCAAAAGAACTAATTGGGAATCTGCGTATCTTCCATACCTTCGTAGACTAAGACTCATTACAGAAAAAAATAATGCTAATTTAAATAAAAAACTTTTACTAGAGACCTTAACAAGTTATGAAGAGAATAGTCGCAGTAGGCAACAATGTGGAACTGCTCTTAAAGCTTTAGCCAATCATTTTAATATTCAATTACCTAGTAATTGGAAGAAGCTTTCTTATGGTTATGGACTACATAAAGCACAATTTAGAGAATTACCAAGCGATAACTTAATAGAAGAGACGTATCATTTAATACCCAATCCTAAATGGAAATTAGTATATGGACTAATGGCTACATATGGCCTAAGGAATCATGAGGTTTTTTTCTGTGACCTTTCATCTCTTAATAAAGATAATGAGAAAATAATAAGAGTTTTCCCTAATACAAAGACAGGTGAACATCAAGTTTGGCCTTTCCATCCAGAATGGATAGATTTATTTAAATTAAGTTCTCTTTCCTATAATATAAATCTACTGCCAAATATAAATACTGATTTAAACAAAACTACTCTTCAAAATGTAGGTAGAAGAGTTTCTGAGCAATTTAAAAGATATAATCTACCTATTACTCCATATGATTTAAGGCATGCCTGGGCAATAAGAACTATTCATATAGGACTTCCTGATACAATTGCAGCACGAATGATGGGTCATTCTGTTGCAATTCATACACGCACTTATCATCATTGGATCACTCGAAGAGATCAGCAAAAAGCTGTCGACAAAGTCTTAAATGACAGAGCAGATTTACGTACTTATAATTAGATGTAACAACTAATTTTATATCCTATGAATAAAGAAATTAAAAAAAAAGAATCATTCCTTAAGGGATTAGATCAAGAATCTAATGATTTAGGAATTGGTGGATTCTCAGTTAAAGAAAATTCTGAAGAGAAGTATAGGCAAAGAATGCAAAGAAGAAAAGAAATTCAAAGAAAAAGAGTAGAAGAAAGAAACATCGAGAAGGGTCTTATTATTGTTTTTACTGGTCAAGGGAAAGGTAAAACCACTGCCGCTTTAGGAATGGCATTAAGAACTCTAGGACATGGCGAAAATGTTGCAATTATTCAATTTATAAAAGGTGGTTGGCAACCTGGAGAATTTAAAGCATTAAAAGCATATAAAGACTCCTTAAAATGGCACTCATTTGGAGAAGGCTTTACTTGGGAAACTCAAGACAGAGTTAAGGATAAGCAACTTACTCAGACTGCTTGGGAACAATCAATTTCTTACCTTCTAGACTCAAACTATAAATTAGTAATTCTTGATGAAATAAATATAGCAATCAAATTAGGTTATCTATCCTTCCATGAGGTTATCAACCAAATTACCAAACGGCCTCCATTGACCCACGTAGTTTTGACAGGTCGTAGTGCATCGAAAGAAATTATAGAAAAAGCTGATCTTGTTACTGAAATGAATTTAGTCAAACATCCCTTTAAGGAGAAGGGAGTTAAGGCTCAAAAAGGAATTGAATTTTAAATAATAGAATCTAATCATAATTAAATTACAATCTATTTTTTTTTGAATAAAATCTATTAATACAATTATTCCTAATCTCATGTAGATTTTTATCAAATTTTTTTACCATGTCTTCAAGTGTTCACATTTATGAGATCTGTTCGTTGTCACGAATAATTCCAAATAAACATCATGCGAATCAAAGATATCTTGCTACTGTCATTGAGATATTAATAATTAATGGCTTACTCACGTGTCCTCTTGAAGCTTAGTGGCGAAGCCCTTATGGGAAGCAAGCCATATGGAATTGATCCAGAGATTGTCCAATCTATAGCGAAAGATGTATCAAAGGTCGTTAAGAATGGCACGCAACTAGCAATTGTTGTTGGAGGTGGAAATATTTTCAGAGGTCTAAAAGGATCTGCAGCTGGAATGGATAGAGCAACCGCAGATTATGTAGGAATGCTCGCAACAGTAATGAATGCAATCACACTTCAAGATGGATTAGAAAGAGCAGGTGTGCCAACAAGAGTTCAAAGCGCCATTGAAATGCAGCAAATAGCTGAACCCTATATTCGACGAAGAGCAATTAGGCATCTTGAGAAAGGAAGAGTAGTTGTTTTTGGTGGTGGATGTGGTAATCCTTTCTTTACAACAGATACAACATCAGCATTACGTGCCGCTGAAATCAATGCTGATGTGATTTTTAAAGCAACAAAAGTAGATGGTGTATATAACAAAGACCCAAAACAATTCCCTGAAGCAATTAAATACGACTCATTATCTTTTCAAGATGTTCTAAGTCGCGAAATTGCAGTCATGGACAGTACAGCAATAGCACTTTGCAAAGATAACAAGATTCCTATAGTTGTCTTCGATATCTTTGAACCTGGCAATATTAATAAAGCGGTCGCGGGAGAAAGTATTGGTTCTAGTATTTCTAATTCAGGCTAACCTACCTCTTGTAAATAGTATTTATTCACTTACCACATCTTATATAATCTAATGCCTAACAAAGAAGTCGAATTAAACATGCAAAAATCTGTTGAGGCCTCTCAACGAAATTTTAATACCATCAGAACTGGTAGAGCAAATACATCACTATTAGATCGATTAACTATTGAATATTATGGTGCAGATACACCACTTAAATCTTTGGCGACTATATCCACTCCAGACTCACAAACTATCTCAATACAACCATTTGATTTAAGTTCAATAGGTTTAATAGAGAAAGCAATATCAATGAGTGATCTTGGTTTCACTCCTAATAACGATGGGAAGGTTATTCGTATAAATATTCCTCCATTAACAGAAGAAAGACGAAAACAATTTTGTAAATTAGCTTCTAAATATGCTGAAGAAGCAAAAGTTGCTCTCCGCAATATAAGAAGAGATGCAATAGAAAAAATCAAAGTTGCCGAAAAAGACGGTGAATTTTCAGAAGATCAAAGTAGAGATGAACAGGAAAGTATTCAAAAAATAACTAATAAATATATTCATGAAATTGAAAAAAATCTGTCTCAAAAGGAAACTGAGATTCTGAAAGTTTGAACTCTATTGACGTTGTAATTATTGGTGCTGGTGCATCTGGTGCTTCAACAGCTTTTCATTTAGCAAAGGAAGGATTCAATGTAAATATAGTTGAGAAAACCCCCTCTTTTGCTTTAAAACCTTGTGGCGGTGGAATGGCTGCTTCAGTACAGGAATTATTCCCATTCTCACTACAACCAATAATTGATGAGGTAATAAAAAGAGTGGAGTTTACATGGTGCTTATCTGATCCTGTTATTGCAGAACTCCCAGGATCATCGCCATTTTGGATCATAAAAAGAGAAAATCTTGATAAGTTCATAACCAAACAAGCAATTGATCAAGGTGCAAAGCTATTCAATTTATTTGAAGTAAAAGAGATACTTAGAACAAATGATCTTTGGACTATTACTGCTCAAGATGGACGGGCACTTCAATCAAAATGTGTTGTAATTGCAGATGGTTCAAATTCTCCTTGGCCAAAAGAATTTAATCTAGGTCCAAAAACTCTTCATTTTGCCTCAACTACTTCAGTTCGAATAAAAGGCAGAGGTTCTCTTACAAAAAACACATCAAAATTCGACTTTGGACTAGTACATCATGGTTTTTCATGGGCGTTTCCTTTGCAAGACTCTGTAAACGTAGGGATAGGAACATTTATCGGTGAAAACCCTATACAGAGTCAATTAATCCTCAATAAACTACTCCCTAGCCTAGGGTTTGAACCCACGGCAGGGGTCCGTAACAACTCGAGTCTAAGAGTTTGGAATGGCCACAGCAAATTGCATGATCAGGGGATAGTTGTAGTTGGAGATGCCGCCTCACTTTGCGATCCATTCCTAGCAGAAGGCCTAAGACCTGCAATAATGAGTGGATGTGAAGCAGCTAAATATATAAGCAATTGGTTAAAAGGGAATTCAACAGACTTAAGTGAATACACAGAATCAATTAAAGAAAAATGGGGTTATTCAATGGCATGGGGTAGAAGAATCTCTCAAGTCTTCTATAGAATTCCAAAAATTGGCTACCAACTTGGGATCAAAAGGCCAACAGCTCCTCAAAGAATTGCTCAAATACTTTCTGGGAAAATGGGTTATGGAGATATCGCTCAACGTGTTATAAAAAGATTGCTTTTTCGAAGCTAATATAAAAAATCTTACGCACTTAAGGGAACACTTGATTCGCTTTCAATTTTGCAAAGTCTTTCTTTTAATTGTTCTTCTAACTTCTCTATTGCCTTACTAAAGTTAACAATGCCTTCTTTAAGCTTCTCATCTGCCATTAAATCATCTTTAAGCATCTTATTAAAAGTAACTTCATCGAGATGAATTTTTTCTTCAGTTATATTAGATTGTTTAGAATCTAACTTCCTTTTTAATACTTCATTTGTATTATCTAATTGCTCTAAAAACTTAGGAGATATAGTAAGCAAATCACAACCGGCCAACTCTATAATCTCATCAATATTCCTAAAACTAGCTCCCATTACTTCAGTTTGATAATTATGAGACTTATAGTAATTAAAAATCTTTGTTACTGAAATAACACCAGGGTCTTCTGCGCCAGGGTAAGATTCTTTCCCTGTTTTAGCCTTATGCCAATCTAGAATTCGACCTACAAAAGGAGAGATAAGTGTAACTCCTGCTTCTGCACATGCTATAGCCTGAGAAAAACCAAATAACAAAGTTAAGTTGCAATGAATACCTTCTTTTTCAAGTACCTCAGCAGCTTTAATCCCTTCCCAAGTAGATGCGATTTTTATTAAAATTCGATCTTTTTTAATGCCAAGTTGATTATAAAGGTTAATTATTTTTCGTGCTTTATTAATAGTTGCACTTTTGTCAAAACTAAGTCGAGCATCAACCTCAGTTGAGACTCTGCCAGAAATTATTTTCAGAATCTCCTTTCCAAAAATTACACAAACATCATCTAAAGCTTCCCCAACCACTTCATTTATCGAAGCAAATGAGCCAACCCTTTGTCTTGCAGAGTGTAGTGATTGATCGATTAGATTCTGATAAGCAGGTATCTGGGCAGCAGCAAGAATTAAAGAAGGGTTTGTAGTTGCATCTCTTGGTTTAAAAGTCCTAATTGCCTCAAGATCTCCAGTATCTGCAACTACAACGGTGATTTTTGAAAGTTGCTCAAGAAGACTCATCATGATTTCTGCTGTTATGTTTCAAGCTAGCGATATTTCATGATGATTTCACCCTTATATACTCCTTCCCACAGTCTTCGCTTTTTTTAAAGAAAAATTAGTTTTTCGATTTACTGGCTGAAGCTTTTCAACAACAATAAGACTCTCAATAATTTTTCTAGCCACAGGTACTGCAACAGTAGAACCATATGCATAAGGTTTACGAGGTCCATCAATAGCAACTAAAACAACAAACTTTGGGCTTTCAATTGGCAAAATCGCGACAAAGCTACAAATCTTCGAGCTATATGTTTTCCCATCTTCAGTTTGATCTGCTGTCCCCGTCTTACCTCCTATTCGATAATTTTCAATTTTCACTCCTTTTCCACTACCTTCCTCAACAACTGATTCCATCCAATCAAGGACTGTTTTCGTAACAGTAGGACTTAAAACATTTTTTATGGATTGATTATATAAATCATCTTTACCATATAAAAAATCTTTTTTTATATGCGGGATCACTAAATTGCCACCATTTGCAATTAACGCATGCAACTGAGCAAGTTTTAGAGGTGTAATCGAAAAACCTTGACCATAAGAAGCAACTGCTTGGTGAATAGGTTGCTTTATGAATAATTCCTTCTCTTTCATATAACCTGGTACAGCCCCAGTTAAATCTGTATTGAGTGGTTTAGAAAGTCCCAATGTATTCAGCCATTCCCAATATTTTGATGGACTAAGTTTGCGCATAATATTAACCATCCCAACATTACTTGAGACCTGAAGTACTTCGGGAAATTCCAAAAGGCCATTTGGCTCTTTGTTCCAATTAGTCAAAGACCATCCTCCTACCTTCACTACTCCAGAGTCATAAACAGTCCCATTAGGGTCTATAACTTTCTCTTCTAGTGCTAAAGCAAGATTAATAGGCTTAAATGTAGATCCAGGTTCAAATAATTCCTGAACAGACCACTCCTTATATAAAGAAGCAGGATATTTCCAATATCTATTTGGGTTATAAGTTGGAGAGGAAGCTAAAGCCAACACCTCGCCATTCTCGACATTCATTATAATTGCGACTCCCTTCTTTGCTTTCCACTCACTTAACTGATCTCTCAAAGCATTAAGCGAAACCTCTTGAAGTCTTGCGTCAAGAGTTAGCTGTAAACGCATATTATCTACAGCAAACACACCTGGTTCTATATCACTAGGCAAGGGTGTTCCATCTCTTCCAAATCTATAGCTTCTAGATTTTTCTCTATAAGAGAGTTCTTCATGGGAACTAAGTTCAAGTCCTGCTTGAGGGACACGGTCATAATCTAAAAAACCTACTAAATTAGAAAACAATTCTTCTTGTGGATAAATCCTTTGAGGATAGGGTTCAAGGTCCAAACCATCAATTCGAAGTTCTTCTATCGATGATGCAATGTCAGGCTTCAATCCTTCTATTAATTTTACACTTACACCTTTTTTCTGACGATATAAGAAGCGAACCAATTGCTTATTTGTAAATGGTAAAAAGCTATCAATCTTATCAGCTACTTCCTCTGGTTTACGAACAACACCTTTAGTATCACCTGGAAAGCGAAATCTACCAGGATCAACATATAGTATAAATCTTTTTTCATCAAAAGCTAGCAATCTTCCTCGGCGATCGACTATTGAACGTCTTTTTCCTATAGGTTCAACCTTTTTAGTTTGATTATCACGAGCACGAGTCTCCAATGCAACTCCCTGGATTAATTGAAGATAAGCGACTCTACCGATTAGACCAAGCAGAGTTATGCACAGAATAGAAAATGTAAGTTTTAGCCTAAAGGGTGGAATTGGAGAAAGAGGAGCGATACGAATTCTTTTCACAGTCACTCTGTCTCGATATTTTCTACTATCAGGCATTAGTATCCATTTGCAATAGGATATAAAGTCGAATCCATATGCTCCTTAATACTTGCCAAGAAATCCCTGAGTGGTGTCTTCTTACTTTCTGCTGGTCTATCTAAATAAAGCAAATGCGATGTCTTAGTTGTAACCATAGACCTAGGATAAGAGGCGCTAATAATAAAATACCTCTCTAGAATTGCCGTTGACTCCTCAATCCTATGAGCCAAATCTCTAGTTAACTGTAATCGAGAAAAATTAACAGTCCAAAGATGTTGTGAATGCAATGCAAAAGTAGTCATCACAGCCCCAGAAACAATAACACCTACAAGGGCTCCATCTACAGTTCTATGCAAGGTTGCAAGCAATGGGTATTTTTTTAATATATATAAATTAGCGGATGATCCCTTAAATAAAGAAAATGCTCCTTTTGAAAGCCTACTCTTAACAGCCAATTTTAATTTCGCAAACTTTAAACAATTTTGTTATAGCTTTAGTTATTTATCTAGTCAATGTAGAAATGTATTTGAAAGTAGTAATCACATATTGTCCTAATCTTAGAATTAACCACTTAATATCAACAAATTTGCAAAAGTAACTCCATTCCATAAAGAATGCATAATTACACAAGGCAATAATCTTCCCGAACTTAAGCGCAATAAAGCAAGACCAATTCCCAAGACAAAAAGAGGCGGTGTTTCTCCCACGCTTAAATGAGCTAAAGCAAAAACCAAAGCACTAATAAATATTCCAATCACACGTCCTTGGCCCTTTACCAATACTGGAAGGAGTGTTCCACGAAAGATAAATTCTTCAAAGAAAGGTGCCATGAAAACCGTGGTAATAAAAAGGACGGTCAATGCTAAAAAGTTCCTACTACTGAGAACCATTTCAAGCAAAGGGTTGCTACCACCTGGATCCCCAAAAAATAAAGTTGTTAACCAACTTACAAATAAAACAAACGGCATTACCATCAACCAGGCTTTAAAAGCATCAAATAAAGATTTAGGAAAAGATCCAAAGCCCCATTGAAACCAATCGCCAGATAAAACTATTCCTTTTAAACTGATAATTTGTTTTCGCAATATAAACAATGGGGGGATTGTCATTGCAACATAACCAAGAAAAACTTTTATCGCTTCTTTTAAAGGGCTAGCTACTTCTCTCGTAAGCAAGTCTCCAAAAGGAATTGAAATTAAAGGACTAAGGAGCTCTCCCAAAACAACAAAGCCACCTGCAATAAGAATGACCATATCAATCATTGAGAGGGGGAGAGCAGCCACTTCTGGCCATGGCAGTGTTTTCTTTCGAAAATAGATCCATGCTTGCCATACAAGTAAAAAGATACCTAACAAGGTCGCCAATAAAGGTATCAATTGACTTGAAAGAAGCCTTAAGGCATTTATTTGAGAAACTTTCGAATCAATACAAATCTCAGGATCTCCTCCAATGGAAAAGCAAGAAAGCCTATAAAGCAAAGGGTCATTTTTGACTAACTCAAGATTCTCAATTACAACCTGAGAACCTCCTTTGCTATCAAAATCTTTTAAAAGATTTGTTCTGAGTTTTTCAAATGTTTGATCTTGAAGATTGTTTTGTAACAGAGAACGTCGTTTTTCATCAGAAACTTCTAACGCAGCAAGCAAAAGCCTCCCTCGATCATCAATCTTGTCACCATCAACTTGTAACAAAGTTTTTTTCAGTTCTAGATTAGGATCTTCTCCTACCAAAACAGGTCTTAATGAATCTGGTAGAGAAGGAGCTGCAAGCACTGCCATCTCTCTTTGATTAAGTGCAAGCTTAGGACTAACAGAAGGCCTATCAAAGCTTTCTTGAAGACCACGTTGCCAAATTAAAATTGTTAACAGAAGTGAGAAGATCGCCAATAAGGCCTTCCAACCAGGGGTGCTTTTCTGCATGAGAGATAAACTCAAAAAGAAGAAATGAGCACAAAACAACCCTCATTTCCCAAACAAGATTAGTTTGACAAAGTATCCAAAGGATAAATTCGTAAAGAACCTCTGCCAATGACCTTACGCCTTCTACTAATCCGACATGGTTTAAGTAGCTACAACCGTGAGCATCGAATACAAGGTCGCAATGACATCTCAAAACTTACTGATGAAGGATTGCTTCAAGCATCAAAAGCTGGTGAGGCTCTTAAAAACATACCAATTGATGCTGTCTATACCTCACCACTCAAAAGAGCATTAAACACGGCCCAAGAATTGGTGAAAAATCACCCAGCCAATATTAGTCCAATGCTGGAGAATGATCTTTTAGAAGTTGACTTGGCACCATGGAGTGGCCTCACTATTGATGAAGTCAAATCTAATTTCCCTGATTCATATCTAACCTGGAAAAATTCTCCAAATGATCTAACCCTGCTTCGTGATGATGGAAGCAGCTATAAACCCATACAAGAATTAAGTGAGCAAGCAGAAAGATTTTTAAAGAAATTATTTCTCATTCATGAACCTGAGAAGAATGAGACTGTATTAGTAATTGGACACAACGCAATTCTTCGTTGTCTTATCTTGAAATTACTGAATGAGCCACAAGGGGGCTTCAGACGCATCAAACTAGACAATTCTTCAATATCAATTCTTAACATCAAGAGTAACCAACAAAAAAAGATTGATGTCCAAATTGAATCTCTAAATAATACGGCACATTTATTTCCCCAGCTCCCTGTTAAAAGCAAGAATCCTCGAATTTTTCTTGTTCGTCATGGAGAAACAAATTGGAATAGAGAAGGTCGATTTCAAGGCCAAATAGATATTCCTCTTAATCAAACTGGGAGGCAACAAGCAATGGCTGCAGGGAAGGCCTTAGAAAAAATAAGTTTTGATAAAGCATTTAGCAGTTCAATGACTAGGCCAATGGAAACTGCAAAACTTATTTTAAAAGCTCATCCAAGCATAGAAATCAAAGAACAAAATGAACTCATAGAGATAGGTCATGGACTCTGGGAAGGGAAGCTGGAATCAGAAATTATTTCAAATTGGGGAGAACTTTTGACTGCTTGGCAAGAGTCCCCAGAGACAGTTCAAATGCCTAATGGGGAGACCATAAACGAAGTAGCTACACGTGCAATCGCATGTTGGAAGAAAATTTGTAGCAGCCTCTCAGGGAATGAGACTGCATTAGTTGTAGCTCATGATGCAGTTAACAAAACAATCCTTTGCAATCTCTTAGGACTTTCCAATTCTGACATTTGGAAAGTCAAGCAAGGGAATGGAAGTATTACAATCATAGAAATTAGCCAAGACGAAGAGCAGCTTGATATAGTTGTATGTCTTAATTATACCTCCCATCTAGGAGGCATAATTGACAAAACGGCTCAAGGAGCTCTCTGATAAAATGGATAACTTTCGTTTCCTGGATCCAATTCGTATTCTTCATGGTCCTAAAAGCGAGGTTGTCACCTCGGCAGTTTTACTTCTCAACAATAAGATCCACGCCTTTGATAAAGATGCACGTAAAATGGCAAAAGACCTAAATATAAAACCTACTTCATCTGGCAACCTTCTTTTTGCCCCTTGCCTCGTTGACCCACACTCATTCCTTGAAGAGCCTCTAAATGGAAGAAGTGAAACACTGATAAGTCTTATCCATAAAGCAATATCTGCTGGATATGGACAAATAGCATTGCTGCCTAGAAGTAACCTTTGGAGAGATAAACCTGAACATTTATTAGCATTGCCAAATAGCCCAAAAGATGTTTTTATACACCTCTGGGGAGGATTTAGTCAGGGCGGGAAAGGAAAAGAGCTCAGTCCTCACAAAGATTTAATTGACTATGGCGCAATAGGGCTTGCAGACGATGACTCTATTATCCCTATTGAATTACTTAAGAAAGGCCTGTTACTAAATGAACTGCAAGGAAAGCCGATACTTTTAGCTCCAAGATGCAAGGTTATTCAAGACAATGGAATGGCAAGAGAAAGTATTGAAGCCCTCCGTTCTGGTTGGCAGCAAGACCCTATCGAGAGTGAAACAATTCCACTGGCGACAATATTGGAATTGCAAAAACAACATCAAAATACAAATATTAGACTAATGAATTTATCTACTGCAACTGGGATTTCAATCTTAGAGAAATGTTCTATTAAACCAATGGCAAGTGTTTGTTGGTGGCACTTAGTTGCTGATCAATCCTCAATAGGCTCTACAGATATAGGCATGTATGTTTCACCTTCTCTTGGTAATTCAAATGATAGGCAAAAATTAAAAGATGCTTTAAAAAATAAAGTATTAACTGGAGTATCAGTTCATTCTATTGCTTTAGATGATACAGAAACAAAAAAACCGTTCTCTGATCGTATACCTGGATTAAGTGGTCACCATTTAGTCCTACCTTCTTTATGGCAAGAATTAATAGAAAAATCAAACTGGTCAATTGAAGAATTGTGGGAAGCAACAAGTTTTGGTCCTTCTCAAATACTAAAGTTGCCTCCCGAGGAATTACATGTCGGAAGCAATCGATGGTTAATATTCGATCCTACAAAAAAATGGGTTCAAACTAATAAATATCAATACAACAACCATCCGTCTCCTGCAAATCAACCTTGGGAAGGTATTGAAATAACTGGGAAAGTCGTATCTTGTGGCCTTAATTTCTAATTTAAATGTTTCCTACTCTGCTTAAAGGCCAAAACCGCCATAGAGCCCTACCAAGAATTTGGTTTTCTGGTAAGAATCCATTAGCAGGCCAATATCTACCATCCCAACTATTAGCACGATTATCTCCTAAAACAAAGACATGCTTATTAGGCACCTCTAAAATCACCGCTCTACAATTTTCTAAGCTTTTCTTTGAAGGAACACAAAAATTACTTACATAAGGTTCTTTAACCAATTCGTTATTGATA
>CACIYC010000014.1 GCA_902590775.1 uncultured Prochlorococcus sp. | reverse complement strand
TCAGGAGCTAAAATCTCTTGAAGCCTTGCCAACCTATTATTCCTATTAATTACTCGTCTATATAAATCATTTAAGTCAGAAGTAGCAAATCTTCCACCATCCAACTGAACCATAGGTCTAAGGTCTGGAGGAATAACAGGGATTGCATCTAATACCATCCATTCTGGACGAGCATTAGTTGCAATAAAATTGTCAATCACTCTCAATCTTTTAATAAGCTTTGCTCTTTTCTGTCCTTTACTTCCAGAAATTTCCTCTCTAAGTTGTTCTGCTACCTCTTTTAAATCAAGATCTTCTAATAATTGCTTTAGAGCTTCAGCACCTATTCCAACTATAGGCTCATTTTCAATTGTTGAATCTTCAGCGTAAATTTCATCTTCTATTTCCAACCATTCATCTTCAGTAAGCAATTGCTTGTAAGTTAAATCTTTATGATCACCTTCATCTAAAACTACATAACAGTTGAAATATACAATTTGCTCAACATCACGAAGTGGCATATCAAGTAAAATTGCTACATAACTAGGTATCCCCTTTAAATACCAAACATGTGATACCGGAGCAGCAAGATTAATAAAACCCATCCGATGTCTTCTAACCCTGCTTTCGGTAACTTCAACGCCACAACGCTCGCAAACAATACCTCTATGTCGAACTCTTTTATATTTGCCACAATGACATTCCCAATCTTTTGAAGGCCCGAAAATTTTCTCACAAAATAAACCATCCATTTCTGGTTTTAAGGTCCTATAATTTATGGTTTCTGGCTTGGTTACTTCACCAACGACTTGGCCATTAGGGAGAGTTCTTTGTCCCCATGACATTACCCTTTCAGGAGAAGCTAAAGTGATTTTGACGTAATCAAAATGATTCTCTGTTCTTAAGTTGCTGTTAGTCATTAGAAAAAAATAGCGTTAATAAAAGAGATAAAAAATGAACTGTTAATCCTCTTGGTAATCAGAGCCTAAAGATTCATAGGTTGGCCTACTTGGAGTACTTCTTCTAGGATTGACGTCTTGCATTAAATCAACTTCTTTCCCTTCATCTGTATAAACACCAATATCTAAACCTAATGATTGAAGCTCTCTCATTAAAACTTTAAATGATTCTGGAGTTCCAGGCCTAGGTATGGGTTTACCTTTGACGATTGCATTTAAAGCTTCATTCCTACCTTGCATATCATCTGATTTTACTGTCAATAATTCTTGCAATGTATAAGCAGCTCCATAAGCCTCCAATGCCCAAACCTCCATCTCTCCCAAACGCTGACCACCTTGCTGCGCTTTCCCTCCAAGAGGCTGCTGAGTTACTAATGAATAAGGGCCAGTAGAACGAGCATGAATTTTGTCATCTACTAAATGAACCAATTTCAGAAAATGAGAATACCCAACTGCAACTGGTTGATCAAAAGGCTCACCTGTACGTCCATCTCTCAACAAAAGCTTCCCTGGATCATCTGGGTTAAAGACCCATTCTTTTCCAGGTTGCTTTGAAGCTTCTTTGAGATATAGCTGAACAGTCTCATAAGATTTTTCTGCGCCATACATTTCATCAAAAGGAACAACTTTCACTCTGCATCCCAAATTAGCTGAAGCCCAACCCATTAAAAGCTCAAAGACCTGCCCAACATTCATTCTACTCGGGACACCCAAAGGGTTCAGGACAATATCTACAGGAGTACCATCTGGCAAATAAGGCATATCTTCCCTTGGCAAAATTCTGCTAATGATTCCCTTATTGCCATGACGACCGGCCATTTTATCCCCTACCTGGATTTTACGTCTTTGGGCTACATAAACGCGGACAACCATATTCGCCCCAGGAGGAAGCTCATCCCCTTGCTCTCGAGTATATATTCTTACATCAACTACACGTCCTTTTTCAGTACTAGGAACTCTCAAAGAATTATCTCGGACATCACGAGCTTTTTCCCCAAAAATTGCTCTTAACAACTTTTCCTCTGGAGGCTGATCTGATTCACCTTTAGGGGTTACTTTCCCTACAAGAATATCTCCACTTTCTACAAATGCTCCTACACGAATAATACCCATTTCATCAAGATTACCCAAAGTATCCTCTGCAATATTTGGAATCTCTCTAGTGATCTCTTCCGGTCCTAACTTTGTTTGACGAGCTTCTATTTCGTATTTTTCTATATGTACTGACGTATATAGATCATCTTTAACTAATCTTTCACTGACAAGGATGGCATCCTCATAGTTATATCCCTCCCAAGGCATATATGCGATTAAAACATTTTGACCTAATGCAATTTCACCTCCTTCGCAAGCTGAACCATCTGCTAAAACTTGTCCAACAATAACTGAATCTCCATTCCTGACTATTGGTCTTTGATTCAAGCAAGTATCCTGATTAGATCTTTGATATTTTTGCAATTCATGCGTATGTTCTTTGCCTTCCTCATCAGTAACTACGATTGTATTTGCATCTACATAAGAAACAATTCCATTGACTTGAGATATAGGAACCATTCCAGAATCTCTAGCAACCTGTGTTTCTAAACCTGTTCCAACAAGTGGGCGCTCAGGTCTTAAAAGGGGTACAGCCTGACGTTGCATGTTGGATCCCATCAAAGCTCTATTAGCGTCGTCATGTTCTACAAATGGAATAAGAGATGTTGCTACTGAAATAACTTGAACGGGTGAAAGTTGTACATAATCAACCTGCTCAGGAGGAACCTTTTCAAAGTCTTGGCGATATCTAACAGGAATTAACTCAGCAATAATTCTTCCATCTTTTTCTGTTGCCACATCTCCTGGAGCTACCCTACATTCATCCTCCAAATCTGCAGAGAGGTATATAGGATCTCCTTCCTTGATTACTCTTCCTTCTTCTACTTTCCAGAAAGGTGTTTCAATGAATCCATATGAATTGACTCTTGCATGAGTTGCAAGAGAGTTGATTAAACCTGCATTGGGACCTTCAGGAGTTTCAATCGGACACAATCTTCCATAATGAGAAGGATGAATATCGCGTACAGCAAAACCTGCTCTTTCCCTTGTTAAACCGCCAGGACCTAAAGCGGAAATTCGCCTTTTATGAGTTAATTCAGCTAAAGGATTTGTTTGATCCATAAACTGACTAAGTTGGCTAGATCCAAAAAACTCTTTTATAGCTGCAACCAAAGGCTTAGGATTAACTAATTGAGCTGGAGTCAAAGAATCTGTCTCTCCAACTGTCATTCTTTCTTTAATTATTCTCTCTAAGCGGTTAAGTCCTACTCGAACTTGATTTTGTAGAAGTTCACCTACTGATCTAACTCTTCTATTCCCTAGGTGATCAATATCATCTAAACTTGCGCCTCCAACATCAAGTTCCAAGTTTATTAAATAGTCAATTGTCGAAAGTACATCTTCATGAGTTAATGTTCTAACTGAATTTGGAATAGTTAACCTAAGTTTCTTGTTAATTTTATATCTTCCAACTCTTCCTAAGTCATAACGTTTAGCATCAAAGAATCTACTCTGAAGTAATTGCTGTCCACCACTTACAGAAGGTGGTTCCCCTGGCCTTAATTTCTTATAAAGTTCTAGTAAAGCTTGATCTTCAGAGCTTATACCTTCATCATCAGCAGCTTGAATAGACTTTTGATAAAACTCTGGATGTCTTAATTTATCTATAACATCATTATCAGAAAGACCCATAGCTCTCATTAGAACATGAGCATTAATCTTTCTAGTTTTATCTACACGTACATGAAGAAGATCATTTTTGTCAGTTTCAAATTTTAACCAAGCTCCTCTATTAGGAATTACACTTGCATTATAAGTTCTCCTTCCATTCTTATCTTGCTCATCTTTAAAATATACTCCAGGACTTCTTACGATTTGATTAACAATAACTCTTTCTGCCCCATTAATTATAAAAGTACCTCTTTCAGTCATCAAAGGTAATTCACCTATAAATACTTCTTGTTCTTTAATTTCACCTGTTTCTTTATTAACTAATCTACAAGTGACATACATTTGGGAAGCAAATGTTGCATCTCTTCGCTTTGCTTCTTCAACATCATGACGTGGGCGTTTTAGCCTATATTCATCTCCAATAAAATGAAGTTCAAGCTTACCTGTGTAATCAGTAATTGGTGAGAAATTTTCAAGCTCCTCTATTAAGCCTTTATCTAGAAACCATTTAAAACTTGCCCGCTGCACCTCAACCAAATCGGGCAGGTATGTAGCGGTCTTAGCGACCTGAATCGCGCTTCTACTCATTCGAGAACCTGCTGCTGATAAAAGGAGGAGATAATCTTGGGGCCTTGCACAACCAAAACGAATTAATCATGACCATCTAGCTTAAGCCTCTCTATTGGGAAAGAAAGGCTGAAAAATTCAATGGTTCAATGAAATCGAATCAGAACGAAAATCGTCGGCAGTAACTTTTGAAGAATGAAAAGCTTTCAAAGGTAAGGGCGCAGTAAATCCACGCCAAGCCCAAGACAATATTCAATATTACACTTAATGCAAGTTTTTAACTAAAAAAATATCCAATTTATGGTAAACCAAACAATAATCTTGCATTAGCAGTGCTGCTCTGAGCCACAGAAGCAAAGCTTTGTCCTCTGATTTCAGCGATTTTCAAAGCAACTGATTCGACAAAAGCCGGTTCATTTCGCTTGCCTCTTCTAGGGACAGGAGCCAAAAAAGGGCAATCTGTTTCAATTAAAAAACGATCTTCTGGAACAGTTAAAGCGCATTGATGAATTTCTTTTGCTTTTGGAAATGTGACAGTTCCACTAAAACTTATATACATACCTAGATTCAAAAATTCTTTCATCTCTTCTTCTGTACCTCCCCAACAATGCATTACACCTCTTACTGAATGATTTTGCTCCTCAAGCTCCATTAACAAATTGACCATATGAGATGCTGCATCCCTGCAATGAATAATTACTGGCAAATTGACTTCATGAGCTAAGGCAAGTTGAGGTCTTAGAATATTGATTTGTTCTTCTAAATTTTTATCTTTATATAAATCAAGTCCTAACTCTCCAATAGCAACTACTCGAGAATCTTCAATTACAGCATTTCGCAAAATATCAATTGTTTTACCATCCTCCCAAGATTTCGTATCCAAAGGGTGCACCCCAACAGAATATCTAAGTTCTGGGAAGCGATCAGCCAACGCTTTAATTGACGATATTTCAGAAGGCTCAACACAAGCATGTAACAAACTTAAAACACCTGCTGCTCTCCATCGAGCAGCCACCTCATCTAAATCATCTTTAAAAGAAGAAAAAACAATATGGCAATGACTATCTATAAGAGAATGTTTTTTCACTTTAAAAACAATTTTTTTTTATCTCTATTGACATAAACAATTTTTTTTAATTATGTATTATTTATTTTGCGACTGGCTCAATAGCCTTCTTTACAGCAGAGCTTAGTCTAGACTTCTTGTTTGCCCCATTATTTCTATGAATAACACCACGCTTTACAGCTTTATCAATTTTAGCAAAAGCATCATCTTTTGACTTGGTAATATTTTTCTTTGTATCTTCATCAGGCTTTTCTTGAAACGCACCACATGCTTCAAAACAACTTTTCATTAATGTCTTCATTGCAGACTTATAAGAACGATTTTTCATACGATTGCGATCTGCAATTTGAATTCGTTTTTTAGCAGAATTAGTATTTGCCACTTAGACGTGAAATAAAACAAGTAGTTGTAAATACTAGCCTAGCAACCTAACCAAACAAAAATCTTGTGCAAATTCAAGACAATTAATTAAAGAACGATCTAAATTAGGGAAAGAATTCAAAATTAAAAAGATTGGCTGAAAGTAGTCAAAAATTGGATTACATCACTGATCCCAATATTGCTCTAAGTAAATTGGAGACAATTTCTTTGAGAACTTCATTAGAAGCACAAGTAGAAGTAGTAACTTCAGTACAAAAAATTCTCCAAGATATCAAATCATTAGGAGACAAAGCATTAGTTAGTTTTACAGAAAAGTTTGATGGTTTTACTCCAGATCCATTGAAAATTTCTACAAAGCAAATATTTGATGCATGGGGAAAGACGCCCCAGCCCTTACAAAAAGCATTATCTGTTGCTAAAAGCAGAATTGAGAATTTTCACAAACATCAATTACCAAAAGATTTCTTTATCGATGGTGAATATGGGGAGCGTCTAGGGAGAAAATGGGGACCTGTAGAAAAAGTTGGTATTTATATACCAGGTGGGCGAGCAGCATATCCAAGCACTGTACTTATGAACGCCATACCAGCAATAGTTGCTGGAGTTAAAGAAATTGTAATGGTTTCTCCTGCCAATAAAAATGGTGAGATAGACAGAACAGTTCTTGCGGCCGCATATATTTGTGGGATTACAAAAATTTTTCGAATTGGTGGTGCTCAAGCCATAGGTGCTCTCGCATATGGCACAAACAATATTCCACGAGTAGATGTGATTAGCGGGCCAGGAAATATTTATGTAACTTTGGCCAAAAAATATGTTTATGGACAGGTAGGTATTGACTCTCTTGCGGGACCAAGCGAAGTATTAATTATTGCTGACGAGAGTGCGGATAAAAAGCAAGTTGCCAGTGATTTATTAGCCCAAGCCGAACACGACCCACTTGCTGCATCAATATTATTGACAACAGACTTAATTCTTGCAAAAGAAGTTCAATTAGAACTTGAGAAACAACTTAATGCTCACCCTCGAGAAAATATTTGTCGTGATGCACTTACAAATTGGGGGCTTATAGTCCTTTGTAAAGATCTTGAAACTTGTGCACAATTAAGCAATAAATTTGCTCCAGAGCACCTTGAATTATTAGTTAAAAAACCATTTGAATTGACCTCTAAAATAAAAAATGCTGGTGCAATATTTATAGGCGAATGGTCTCCAGAAGCAACTGGAGACTATCTTGCCGGACCAAATCATACTTTGCCAACCTCTGGAACAGCTAGATTTAGCAGTGCATTAAGTGTAGAGACTTTTATGAAAAGTACATCAATAATAAATTTTTCAAAGGACGCTTTAATTAAAACAAGTAATTCAATAATTGAGTTAGCAAATAGCGAAGGGCTGCACAGCCATTCGCAATCTATAAAATTAAGAATTTCTAAATCCTCTTCAATTGATTAACCTTTGTTTCCCCATTTTCAATTTCACCTACCAAAACTTCATCAGCAAGGTTTATAAATAAACCATTTTCTAAAACACCTGGAATGTTGTTAATTTGTCTTTCAATATTTGCTGGGTCATCTATTCCATTTTCAAAAATAACATCAAGAACTAAATTACCCTGATCAGTAACTATTGGGCCTGCTTTTTGTTTCGCCATTCTAAGTTCAGATGCTCCACCTAAATCTTTTAATTTCGTTTTTACTAGTTGCCAAGCAGTAGGGATGACTTCGACGGGAAGTTTAAAGACTACATTTAATTTCTCTACAATTTTCGTTGAATCAACAACAACTAAAAATCGATCTGCAATTGATGCAACAAGCTTCTCTTGCACATGACATGCTCCACCACCTTTTATAAGTTGAAAAGCAGAGTCAACCTCGTCTGCCCCATCAATAGCCAAATCAATTCTACTTACTGCTGAAAAAGCTTTTAAAGGTATACCTAATTGATTTGCAAGGACCTCACCTTGAAAAGATGTAGTTACTCCAACTATATCTTTAAGAGATCCTTCTTCTAATTTAGCTCCAAGGGACTTGATCATCAGAGCTGCTGTTGATCCCGAGCCAAGCCCAAGGACCATACCATCTTGAATTTGCGCCACAGCAGCCTCAGCTACTGCGAGTTTCATTTCTGTTTGCAGATCATTCATATTTAAGAACTCTTGTTGAGACAGTAAGAAGTTTTCTATTCTATTCCTGGTAATGCTTCAGGCTTTATAGAAAGTTTTATCTCCCTATTATTTCTTAAAAGTGTTATAGCAAAAGGCTTGCCAATTTGAGAGGTCTCAACTTTCTCTAGCAAAGCACTTGGATCGTCTACATCTTTATCCTCAGCTGAAATTATTAGATCGCCTCGTCTTAAGCCTGCTTTTTCTGCAGGACTATCATTCACGACAGACTGGACTAATGCACCAAATCTTTCTGGCAATTCAACTAAAGAATTTGGATCAAGATTATGTTCTTTTGCAATGCTTGGATCTAAAGAAATTAGCTGAACACCTAAATATGGATGAAGAACTTCTCCATTAATTAATAGTTGATTGGATATTTTTTTTGCAAGGTTAATAGGAATAGCAAAACCTAATCCTGCACCTGGGCCAGATCTAACTAAAGTATTAATTCCAATAACTTCTCCAAGGTAATTTACTAAAGGTCCACCTGAATTCCCTGGATTAATTGCAGCATCTGTCTGAATTAAGTCCAATCTTTTATCAGAAAATCCAAGGCTATTAATGTTGCGATGCAAACTACTCACAATTCCCAATGTGACTGTCCGTTCAAGTCCATATGGAGTACCTAAAGCTATTGCCCAATCACCAACAGCAAGATTTTCAGAATTTCCAAGAGGTGCAGCCTTGAATTTTTGTTTCTTTTCTAAACTAACAAGTGCTAAATCCGTCACAAAATCAGTTCCGATAACTTGGCCATCAAACTTTTGGCCATCAGCCAATGTCACACTCACATCATCGGCTCTTTCAACTACATGAGCATTAGTTAAAACCAATCCATCATCATCAATTAAAATTCCAGATCCCTGACCTTTTTCTCTCTCTGGTCCAAGATTTGGCTCACCAAGCAAATCCCTTAAAAGAGGATCAATAAGAGTTGGATCAAAAGATTCACGTTCAACTTCCCGTTCTGTATCTATTCGCACAACTGCAGGTGCAACATGACGAACTGCTTCAGCAACAAAATTGTGTGAATTTTCTTTTGATGAAATTGAACTTGCATCTATTGGATAAACCCAAGCAAAAGAAATAACCAGCGACAAAACAAAAGCTATATATCTAGAAAATCTCATGAGACTAAGATTCATAATCAATATTCAATAGTTTAATGCTCTTAATTCAACAACCAGAGTTAAAGCAACTAGAAAAAGTGCATTCCAAGTAAAAACTTTGGGAAATATAGAAAAGTCAAAGACAATCAAGTAGAATTATTTCACCTGACGGTTACCTCTCTATATTGGAGGCAGGTTAAAAATAAAAACTGTTGGGTTCAAAACCCAACAAAAATTCCATCTCTTGTTAAACCAAGTCTTAAAAGATTTAGAGCAAATAGCCTCAAGAGAAGCTGTTTCTGAAGGTTTTGAAATAGTAGTGTTTCAAGTACGTACCAACACGCAGCCTATGAACATTCAAGCTCAAATTCGTCTTCAAGGCGGTGGAGATGTTTCTTTAGATGATTGTGCGCGCTTTAGCAAAGTGCTTGGGGATTCAATAGATAATTCTCACTTATTTGATATTTCTCATGTTTTAGAGATAAGTAGTCCTGGACTCAATGATATTCTGACCACTGACAAAGAATTTGAAACATTCAAAGGATTTCCTATTGATGTTTTAAAGAAAAACAAAACCAATTCTCAAATTATTGAAAGTGGACTACTACATACAAGATCAAAAGAATACTTGCTTATAAATAGTAAAGGAAGAATCAGCAAAATACCTCGAGAGCAAGTTATTCAAGTGCGGCTAGCATGCCCAACTTGAGTGACAAAAACTTAACCTACAAATTCCAATTTACAATTCCCATCATCGATGGCATTAGTTCAACTCCCCGGGCTCAATAATTTAATCGAAGACATTAGTGAGGAGAAAAAGCTCCCTGCTCAAGTCGTTGAAACTGCTCTTAGAGAGGCATTACTCAAAGGTTATGAAAGATATAGAAGAACTCTTTATTTAGGCATTAATGAGAATCCTTTCGAAGAAGAATACTTTAGTAATTTTGATATCGGCCTAGACCTTGATGAAGAAGGTTATAGGGTATTAGCAAGCAAAATTATAGTAGAGGAAGTAGAGAGTGAAGATCATCAAATAGCTCTCTCAGAAGTAATGCAAGTTGCCGAAGATGCTCAAGCAGGAGACACAGTAGTACTAGATGTCACTCCTGAGAAAGAAGAGTTTGGGAGAATGGCCGCTGCAACAACAAAACAAGTACTCGCCCAAAAACTTCGCGATCAACAGCGAAGAATGATTCAAGAAGAATTTGCTGATCTTGAAGATCCTGTTTTAACAGCGCGAGTCATGCGATTTGAACGTCAATCAGTAATTATGGCAGTGAGCTCTGGACTTGGACGGCCCGAAGTAGAAGCTGAACTTCCAAGAAGAGATCAACTACCCAATGATAATTATCGTGCGAATGCAACATTTAAAGTTTTTCTCAAAGAAGTCAGTGAAGTTCCAAGACGAGGCCCACAACTATTTGTAAGCAGAGCAAATGCTGGTTTAGTGGTCTATTTATTTGAAAATGAAGTTCCTGAAATTCAAGAAGGCTCAGTGAGAATTGTTGCTGTTTCAAGAGAAGCAAATCCTCCAAGTAGATCAGTAGGACCAAGGACAAAAGTTGCTGTTGATAGCATTGAGCGAGAAGTTGATCCTGTTGGAGCATGTATTGGAGCAAGAGGCTCAAGAATCCAACAAGTAGTGAATGAACTTAGAGGTGAAAAAATTGATGTAATCCGCTGGTCTTCAGATCCAATCCAATACATCTGCAACTCACTTAGTCCTGCAAGAGTTGAGGTTGTAAGACTTGTAGACCCTGAAGGGCAACATGCCCATGTTCTTGTTCCTCCCGACCAGCTAAGTCTTGCAATTGGTAGAGAGGGCCAAAACGTTCGATTAGCTGCAAGACTTACAGGTTGGAAAATTGATATCAAGAATTCTCAGGAATATGATCAAACTGCTGAAGACTCGATTGTCGCTGAGCTTATTTCTCAAAGAGAGGAAGAGGAAGCTCTCCAGAGAGAGGCAGAAGAGCGATTAGCTGCTGAACAAGCAGCAAGAGCTGAAGAAGATGCTCGTCTAAGAGAACTCTATCCACTTCCTGAAGATGAAGATGAAGATGAAGATGAAGATGAAACTGAAACTGAAGTTGAAGATGAGAATGAAGAAGAAAACGAATCTGAACAAGAAATAATTGAAAATGAGGATAGAGCCCGGTGAAGCATTCCCCCGTCCTGCGTCGCTGCGTTGCTTGTAGAAAGCTTTTAGATCGAAAGCAACTCTGGAGAATAGTCAGAGACTTTCAGGATGGTGTGGTTCTAGATAAGGGTATGGGCAGATCCGCCTACATATGTCCTAATGAGAACTGCCTAAAAGAAGCTTGGCAGAGAAAACGTTTTCAAAAAGCCCTGAGATGTCAGGTGAAAATAAGTGTTTTCGAGGTACTTCAAAATCGATTGAATCAAAGCAATGATTCAATTACTAAGGCAATATAAAAGAAGGTGACCAAAAAAGGTATTCCTCCAAAACATTGCCCGCACCCAACAAAAAAATTAATGACCAGCAGCGGCAAAATCAGAATCTACGAACTTTCCAGAGATTTGAGGCTGGAAAATAAAGATGTGCTTGATGCTGCAAAGAAGCTTTCAATTTCAGCCAAGAGTCATAGCAGCTCAATAAGTGGTGAGGAAGCAAAAAAAATTAAAACCTTGCTCTTAGAAAAAACAAAACCAACATCTAAACAAACTTCTAATAAAGAAATACTTTCTCTAAAAAAGGCTGTCATATCAGCTCCCAAAACAACAAATACAAATAAACAAAAATCGGAACTATCAAACAATCAGCCAGAACTCAATAATAGTCCAAAAAAACATACCCCTAAACAAACAATTGCTAAATCACCTAAGCCGCCTTCGGTGATTCAAAGTAGACCAAATAATGAGAGTCAAATATCTCCTAGTAAATTGAATGATATTCCTAAAAAAGATTTATCAAATAAGGTACAAAAAATACCTTCCAAAATTAATAGCCCCAAACAACCCACTCGTCCATCTGCTCCTAAACCTCCAACTCAAGAAAGAAGACCCCAAAAAGGAGAACAATCTCCCTACAAGAAAACTATTCAGCCTAATCAACCCAAAGCTCAGCAAACAATAATTGGCCAACCAAAATTAAAAAATTCCCCAGATCGAACAACTAAGCCTGCAATAGAAATTTCCAAGACTTCCCCTAGACAAAATATCAATGAAAAACCTAAAGCACCACAAAGACCAATAGCTCCTCCACCCCGGCCAAAATTACAGCCTAATCCCAATCAAAAAATTGATAATTCCCAATCTACTCCTGGTTCTCATCAGAGAAGGATGAGCCCCCAAAAAGGTTCTTCAGCAAAAGCAAGAGATAACAAATCCTCATTTAATCTTCCAAGAAAACCTGGGCAGCCCCCATTTAAAGGCAATCGAGTAGAACTAGTAGGTGCTCCGATCAGACGCAATAACAATAAACCTGGCAATAGTAATAAAAGAGGTCCTAAGGATAGAGATTTTCGTCCTGGAGCACCTAATCAAGGATTCCATGGTCAAAGACAAGGTGGTCAAAGAAGAGCAGAAGGAGGCGAAAGATCACAACAAATGAGACCTCGCCCAGGGATGCCACCTGGAATGCGGAGACCAGTCTCACCTGGCGAGCTTATGCAATTGCAAAAGCCAACAGGTAATGTAACTCCTCCTATAAAACGCAATGAAATAGCTAAAGGACAAAAGCGAGAAGCAACACCAACAGCCAAGCCACCTACTAATCGTCCAACTCCTTCATCGGCTCCTAAAAAACCTCCATTAAGAACTGCATCTGGTGCACCTCGGAAAAGAAAATCTGATTGGGATGATGCAGCCAAACTCGAAGCACTAAGAAATAAATCACCTCAAAAGCAACGCCAAAAAGTTCACATTATTGGCGAAAATGATGATGCCTTAACTACAGAAACAAGCGGATTTGCTGGAGGGCAACAAGCCGTAATCCTTTCAGCAAGTTTAGCTCGTCCAGCTGTTCCGAAATCTAAAGCAACCAAGAGAACCACATCTAAGCCTACTGGTGCACTTAGGAAGCGCAAAAAAGAATCTACTCGTCAAAGACAAAGAAGACGCGCAATGGAGTTGAGAGCAGCACGTGAAGCGAAACAAGTTCGTCCTGAAATGATCATTGTCGCTAATGACAACATTACTGTTCAAGAGCTGGCTGACAAACTTAGTGTTGAAAGTTCAGAAATCATAAAATCTCTTTTCTTCAAGGGAATCACCGCAACAGTTACGCAATCGTTAGATCTGCAAACGATTGAAACTGTTGCCGAAGAGTTTGGTGTACCTGTTTTGCAAGACGATGTAGAAGAAGCTGCAAAGAAAACAGTAGAAATGATCGAAGAAAAAGATATAAAACATCTAATCAAGAGACCACCTGTCGTAACAGTTATGGGGCACGTAGATCATGGAAAAACAAGCCTTCTAGATGCAATCAGAAAAGCAAGAGTTGCGGCAAGCGAAGCTGGGGGTATTACCCAACATATTGGTGCTTATCAAGTAGAAATAGAACATGACAATAAGCTACGTAAACTTACTTTCCTAGATACACCAGGTCATGAGGCATTCACAGCAATGCGAGCTAGAGGAACTAAAGTCACCGATGTAGCAGTTCTTGTCGTGGCAGCTGATGATGGTGTAAGGCCTCAAACCTTAGAAGCAATTAGTCATGCACGTGCAGCAAAAGTTCCGATCGTAGTTGCAATTAATAAAATTGATAAAGAAGGAGCTTCGCCTGATCGAGTAAAAAAAGAATTATCAGAACAGGAATTAGTAGCTGAAGATTGGGGGGGAGATGTTGTAATGATGCCTGTAAGTGCAATCAAAGGTGAAAATATCGACAAGTTATTAGAGATGATTCTTCTTGTTACCGAGGTTGAAGATCTACAAGCTAATCCAGATCGCCTGGCTAAAGGGACTGTTGTAGAAGCACATCTAGACAAAGCAAAAGGTCCTGTTGCAACATTACTTGTTCAAAATGGAACACTAAAGTCTGGAGATGTTGTTGCAGCTGGTCCAGTACTTGGGAAAGTCCGTGCAATGGTTGATGAAAATGGTAAAAGACTTAAAGAAGCTGGTCCGTCTTGCCCAGTTGAAGCTCTTGGCTTTAATGAAGTCCCTACTGCTGGAGATGAATTTGAAGTCTATCCAGACGAAAAATCTGCAAGGAATGTAGTAGGCGAAAGAGCCTCCGATGCTAGAGCAACCCGCCTCGCACAACAAATGGCATCAAGGCGAGTATCACTTTCCTCAATGTCTGGTCAAGCAAGTGAAGGAGACCTAAAAGAACTCAATCTGATTCTCAAAGCCGATGTTCAAGGAAGTATTGAAGCAATATTAGGTTCTCTAGAACAACTACCAAAGGACGAAGTTCAAGTAAGAGTTCTCCTATCCGCTCCAGGAGAAATCACCGAAACTGATGTAGATCTAGCCGCAGCCTCGGGAGCAGTGATTATAGGATTTAATACGTCTATGGCTTCTGGTGCAAAGAGGGCAGCCGATGCTAATAGTGTTGATGTTAGAGATTATGAAGTTATCTACAAACTTCTAGAAGATATCCAACTTGCAATGGAAGGTCTCCTTGAGCCTGATTTAGTTGAAGAGAAAACCGGAGAAGCGGAAGTTAGGGCCATCTTCACTATTGGTAAAAGTGCAGTTGCTGGCTGTTATATGACCAATGGTAAGCTTCAACGCAATTGCAAAGTTCGTGTAAAAAGATCAGGACAAATCGTTTTCGAAGGTGATCTTGACTCACTCAGAAGAAATAAAGATGTTGTTAAAGATGTATCTAGTGGATTTGAATGTGGCATAGGTTGCGATAGGTTCGCCAATTGGAAAGAAGGGGATATTATTGAAGGCTATAAGTTAGTTACTCAAAGAAGAAAGTTAACAAGTTAATAAATAAATAAACTTCTTTTTAACTTAATTTAATTAGAGCTTCGAGGACGATCTAAAATAATCAAAGTACAAAAAACTAAAAAAGCAATAACTTGAATACTGATATCATTAAATAATATATTTTCCCCAGACAAAGATCTTATAACCATAATTAAAAGGCCCATACCAGCAGAAGCAGTTAATGCAAACCAAATAACTCTTCGGAGACCTTTAAAAGGGTTCTTTGACTCATTTAAGAGCTTTTCACGAAGCTTAGGATCTAAATTCAAGGTAAAATTCCAACTAAAGCCGGTATAGCTCAGGGGTAGAGCAACTGATTCGTAACCAGTAGGTCAGCGGTTCAATTCCGCTTACCGGCATAAATTTGATAAGTGAACTAAAGGGATTCTATCAAAATAGTTTTAACAGAAGGATATAGATTTAATGCAAAAAAAGAAAGGGCTTAAAGAGCCCTTTCTTTGCCAATTATTTAGTTAATTTTTCAAAAATAATTAGATCGAATAATTCGAAGCTTCTGGCAGTTGGCACACCTGGGGCCAAGTATCTAGGGGCTAGGCTTGTTCTCCTGTAAGGGCACCTAAACGATGCAAAAAGAGTATCGACTGAATTGACGCACCTAAATCATTGATCCTTGTCGCTTCAGACGAAAGCCCGCTTTTGATTGAGACTGTTGGAGCAGGGGCCAGAAGTCAGTCTGCTTCTATTAAATACTCAGGTGGAGTGTCTACCGTCATAAGGTGCCTCTGAGTTCGATACAAGTATCATTGCCATGTTTCCCTCTCAAAGCAATCAGCGATTATGCGCATTGCAATTTCATTGAATTAGATTGATAATTAAAGATTGCGTGTTTTTAATGGTGCTAAGTTCTAACTCTTACTTAAATAAGAACAAAATCTCAATTCAAGTTTGTCCTCCCCGTCTCAAATAAAAACTAAATTATTTTTCTAACTAAAAGAAGACAGTTATAAAGCTACTTATTAATTTCCTTAAACAAGATAATTAACTAAATAGCAATTTAAATTTAAAAAAACATCAATTTTGTTTAGCTAGACTTTTAATTAAAACAACTATTTCATCTCCATAACAATTTTTATTTTTCCTTGTGGTCAAATTTATATCGCTTAACTTTTTATAATCATTTCCTTGTTCTTCTATAACATCACAACAATCACAAACAATGTGAACTTTTCTACCTTCCTTTTGTTCTTTAACTCTTGCAAAAATCCATTTTCTTGCAGAAATATTTGTCCACTCTTCAAAAGGTCCCTGACAATCAATTAATTTCTGACGAGTATCATTTCCTCTGAAAATACCAGAATTATGCAAGCGCTTATATCTAAATCCATTTTGTCTATCTTGTTTGATCCCAATGTGGGTTATTTGAAAATCCACCGACAATACTTCTCCATTTGAAACATGCGTTAAAAATATATTAATGTTGTATTAATACCAAAATGAACTTTTATTGATTGAGCTAAGAGGGATTTCAGTGGCAATAGGTCTCAAAACCCTCTCTTAACATTCCCATCACTAACAAGCTGACCCTTTCATTCTTTCTCGCTAGAGATTTGCGAGGTTAGTCAAAATCATCAAATGAGTTACCAGCAATCCCATAAACCCAAAATCAAAGCCCAAAGCTCACCTAGTTTGAATACCGCAAAAGTATTAATCATTAGACTTCCTTGTAATCCAATATTTCCTATTGGCCCAATATATCTTGCTGATCATCTTCATAAACGCTTCCCAAGTCTGCCGCAGCAAATACTCGACCTTGCTGCTTTACCTGTAATTGACGTTGAAAGGGTTTTAATCTCAAATATAAAAAGTTTTCAACCTTCATTACTCGTCTTTTCATGGCGAGATATCCAAATATATGCTCCCGTAGATGGCAGAGGAGGAAATCCACTTCAACATTCTTTTGAAGCTTTTTATTCAGAAAATCCTTTTAAGAGACTTAGAGGTGCATTTGGTGGTTTTCGATTAATGAAAAGTCATTATGGAGAACTTTGGCGAAATCATCGATTGATCAGAAAAGGATTAAAATATGCCAAGTCATTTGTTAAAGAGGCAAGAGCTGTAATAGGTGGTGGAGCGGTAAGTGTTTTTTATGAACAACTTGGGAAATCTCTACCAAAAAAAACAATTATTTCCATTGGAGAAGGAGAGCGTTTATTAGAAAAATTGCTTTTAGACGAAGACGTTAGTAAAGAACGATGTTTTGTAGCAGGAGAAACCCCTCGTCTTGGACTCATACATGAACAACCAACTAGTTCAATAAAAACTGCTTGCGACTATTCGTACATTGCATCTATATGGCCACAAATGAATTGGTATCTTGAAGGTAGTGACTTTTATATAGGTGTTCAAACAAAGCGAGGCTGTCCACATAACTGCTGTTACTGTGTTTACACAGTTGTAGAAGGGAAACAAGTAAGAGTAAATCCTATCGAGGAGGTCATCAAAGAGATCCGACAACTCTATGAATTAGGTGTTCACAATATATGGTTTACAGATGCACAATTTATTCCAGCTCGACGTTATATAGAAGATGCCAAAGAATTGCTAAAAGCTATACATAAGGAAAAGATGAGTAAGATGCGCTGGGCTGCATATATTAGAGCTGATAATCTTGATGCTGAGCTGGCCCAATTAATGGTCCAAACAGGAATGAGTTACTTTGAGATTGGGATCACATCAGGCTCTCAAGAATTAGTTAGGAAAATGCGCATGGGATATAACTTAAGAACGGTTTTAGAGAACTGCATATTACTTGCTAATGCAGGTTTTGAAGAGCATGTCTCAGTTAACTATTCATTCAATGTTATTGACGAAACTCCCGAAACTATTCGTCAAACAGTTGCCTATCACAGAGAATTAGAAAAAATTTTTGGAGTTAACAAAGTTGAGCCAGCAATTTTTTTCATTGGTCTGCAACCTCATACTCATCTTGAACAATACGGCTTCGAACAAGGTCTAATAAATCCTGGATATAACCCAATGAGCATGATGCCTTGGACAGCTCGCAAACTTTTATGGAATCCCCAACCAATGGGGAAAACCTTTGGGAAAGTTTGTCTAGAAGCATTTGATTCCTCTCCAAATGATTTTGGCCGTACAGTAATTAAATTATTAGAAAGGGATTATGGTATTGCCCCTTTAGAAGAGGCCTTACGCGCACCATTACAAGGACGTCCAGCAATCGCAAAAGCATTTCGATAAACAAAAAGAATTAATGCAAGAGATAAAATACCAATACCCCCCCCAATAGGATTAGGTGAGATTACTCCAGGTCCTGACACCCAAGTAGGTATAGTATCTACAACATCTATTATATCTTCGTTAACAAAAAACCAAATTCCAACTAAGCCTCCATGTAAACCCAAGCAACCACCCAAAGAACCATTATCCAATATACGCCTTAAAGCTAAGACTAGGCCTAATAAAAGCAACCCAATCAAAAGAGACATTATGGCAAGAAAGCCTAACTTTAACTTTATAAATGCAATAATATGACTCAAGCTAAAAAGGATTGCTTGAACTATAAAGCCCCAAGTTCGTCCCAACAAAAGATTTAATTCACTCCATAACCAACCACGAAAAATCAATTCTTCTGCGAATCCAACAGAACAGCCAAGAATTACTGCATTTAATAAATTATCTAAACTTATATTCTCCTGCAATCCACCCCAAGAGCCAGCAAAAATAGTTAATAAGAGACCAATCACCAGACCCATTGACCAAGCACAACCTTGAAGCAATGATCTATAAAAGTTCTTTGAATCAGCATTAGAAAGCCCTAAGGCAACCCAAGGCTTGCTCCTTCCCCATCTGAATTCAACCCAACTAGGGAGAACAAATAAAAACATCCCAAAAGTAAGAACTGTTCCTGCTAATGAAAGATTATTTTGGAAAAAACTGAATTGAAAGAGTCGCAAGGGCTGAACTAATAACCAACCCAATACATATAAAATGGGAAAAAGAGAGACAGTTGGAATCCAACGACGACGCTGAAGTAACCAACGTTCCCAAAACAGAGCAATGGAATAATTCAGCTTTCTATTTCAATAGTGCTTGTTAAGCCTTTACTCTTTAAAGACTCCGAATAAAATTCAGCTGGTTCTAAATCACATACAATAACTAAACCTATTCCAGTCTCATGGGTTTCAAGCATAATTGCCATTGCATCTTGCTCACTTAATTGAGGTACAACCTGACGTAATGTCTTCACAACATAATCCATAGTATTTACAGGATCATTATGAAGCAATACCTTATATCGAGGAGATGTCTTCCTCACTCGTTCAGTTTTTTTATCAAGAACTGCCGCACCGCTCGTGCCACGGCTTGGATTGTCCACCATGTTAGTAATGGCTAATGAACCAAACTGTATTAGTCATCCAAAGTTTATAACAGAATCTCAGTCAAATACTATTTATCCTTCGCATAGCTTCTTCTACATTTTCTCTACTATTAAATGCTGAGAGGCGAAAATAGCCCTCACCAGCTGCTCCAAAACCACTCCCAGGAGTACCTACTATATTTGCTTTGTTAAGGAGAAAATCAAAAAACTCCCACGAATCACTGCCTCTTGGTACTTTAATCCAAACATACGGAGCATTCTCCCCTCCATAAACTGTATAGCCAACTTCAGTTAATTTATTTCTAATAATCGCAGCATTATTCATATAAAAACTTACCAAACTCTTCGTTTGAGATTGTCCCTCTAATGAATAAACTGCTTCTGCACCTCTTTGAACAATGTAACTAACACCATTGAACTTTGTGCTTTGTCGACGATTCCACAATGACCACAAATCCACTTCATCTCCATTGCAAGTTTTTCCTTTTAAGGACTGAGGGATCACAGTGCAAGCACATCTTGTACCAGTAAAGCCAGCATTTTTTGAAAATGAGCGAAATTCAACTGCACAATTTCTTGCTCCATCAATTTCAAAAATTGAATGAGGTAATAAAGGATCTTGAATAAAAGCTTCATACGCTGCATCAAAAAGAATCAAAGCATCATTTTCGTTTGCATAATCTACCCATCTAGATAATTGATCTTTTGTAGCTACAGCACCAGTTGGATTATTCGGAAAGCATAAATAAATTAAATCAACTGAATCAGTTGGAAGTCTTGCTTCAAACCCATTTTCTGCATTTAAAGGAATATATGATAGGCCTTCATACTGGCCAGCAAGTGATACTTCACCAGTTCTTCCAGCCATAACATTACTGTCTACATAAACTGGATAGACTGGATCAGTTACAGCAATGCGATTTCCATGGCCTAGAATATCAAGAATGTTACTACTGTCACATTTAGATCCATCTGAGACAAAAATTTCATCAGCAGAAATTTCACACCCTCTCATCTGGAAATCATTTTTAGCTATTGCTTCACGAAGCCACAAATAACCTTGTTCAGGTCCATAACCATGAAAACCTTTACTAGTTCCCATTTCCTTAATTGCTAATTGCATGGCATTGCAGCATGCATTAGGGAGAGGCTCTGTAACATCTCCAATACCCAATCGAATAAGACTTGCTTGAGGATTCTCCTCAGAAAAAGAATTTACTCTCCTAGAAATCTCTGGGAAAAGATAACCAGCCTTAAGCTTTAAATAATTGCTGTTGACCTGAACCACAATAGTAACTAATTAAACCCATTCATATACTGCCTTGAAAAGGTCCCTAAGTGAAGAAAAATTGCATACGATAGAAAAAGAAAAGTATTTTTCAAAAGTGTCATCTGCAATATCTCCCAGAAAAAAAGACCAAAAGGAATTGCAACCAATTAACTTCGAAGAATTGATTGATATACATATCCATAAACCAGCACAATATATGGGATATGAATTGGGTACAAAGAAAAGCAAGTGGAAATCAGCCAATGTGCATTGGGCACTGACCTATCCAGAGCTCTATGAACTAGGCGCCAGTAATCTTGGACATATAATGCTCTATTCAATAATAAATAATATTCCAAATCATTTTTGTGATAGGTCTTATCTGCCAGAACCTGATTTAGCTAAACGTTTAAGAGAAAACTCAGTTGGTTTATTTGGAGTTGAAACTAGATTTGAACTAAAACACTTTGACCTGCTTGGGTTCAGCCTTGGATATGAACTTGGAGCAACAAATATTTTAGAAATGCTGGACTTATCTCATATTGAAATTTATTCAAAAAATCGTGAGGACCTACCAATTAATGATCCAAATTCAATCCCTCTAATTTTTGCAGGAGGTCCGACTGCAACAAGTAATCCTGAACCATATGCAGACTTTTTTGATTTTTTTGCTCTTGGAGATGGAGAAGAACTGCTTCCTGAAATAGGATTAATAGTTTCCGAAAGCAAAAACTCAGGTCTCAAAAGATCAGAAGTACTTTTTAGTCTTGCAGAGATCCCAGGTGTTTATGTTCCTTCATTATATAAACCATCATCAGATTTTTTATCTATTACACCAAGGTTCCCTTGCTTAGCAAAAAGAATTATTAGGCGAGTAGCCACACCGATGCCCCATTATTCAATGGGCTTAGTGCCAAATGTAGAAACTGTTCATGATCGGTTAACAATTGAGATTAGAAGGGGATGTACAAGGGGATGTCGTTTTTGCCAACCAGGAATGCTTACGCGACCAGCCCGAGATGTTGCTCCTGAAAAAGTTATTGAAGCAGTAGAAACAGGGATGAAAAAGACGGGTTACAGTGATTTCTCCCTATTATCTCTTAGTTGTAGTGACTATCTATCACTACCTGAAGTAGGTATTAAACTTAAGAATAAATTAAATGGAGAAAATATTACGCTGCAATTGCCAAGTCAAAGAGTAGATAGATTCGATAGTAACATTGCTCATATCCTAGGTGGAGGACGCAGACCAGGACTTACTTTTGCACCAGAAGCAGGAAGCCAACGTCTACGAGACATAATCAATAAAGGTCTCACAGATGCTGATCTTTTGTCTGGGATAAGAAAAGCCATGGAGCATCATTTTCAAAAAGTCAAACTTTACTTTATGATCGGACTACCTGGAGAGGAAGAAGACGACATTATAGCAATCGCAAGAACATGTAAATGGCTTCAAGAAAAATGCCAAGATTTAGGAAGATTAAAGTTAAATATAACTATTAGCAACTTCACTCCAAAGCCTCATACTCCTTTTCAATGGCATAGTGTCTCCACTTCTGAAATTATAAGAAGACAAAAACTTTTAAAAGAAGCATTTTTCAATCTAAAAGTAAGATATTTAAAAGTTAATTATACAGATGCAAGAATATCTGCTATAGAAGACTTCCTAGGCCGAGGAGATAGACGATTAGCTCCAGTAATTGAATCTGCTTGGAGAAGTGGAGCTGGTATGGATGCATGGTTTGAATCACAAGATCGGGCATATAAAGCCTGGTCTCATGCAATTTCGAAAGCAGGACTTACTAAAGAGCTTAGACAACTAGAAATGGGGACTTGGGGGTCAGCCCATGAACTCACAAAAGCTGATCTCATTAACTTTTGCTCAAAGTCTTTGCCTTGGGATCATATCGATACTGGGGTAGACAAAGCATGGTTAATAAAAGATCTTCAACAAGCACTTAACAAACAAATAGTTCCAGACTGTTCATTTCATGCATGTAGCAGTTGTGGTGTATGTGGTCCCGAACTTGGCCATAACAAAGTTATTATGCCTCAATCTAATTCAATACCTAAAAAAGAAGAGACGATGTTAGCAAAAGTAGCTAAGCAATGTCGGTTAAGAGTTAAATTCGCAAAAACAAACCCAATGCACCTAATAAGTCATTTAGATCTCATTCGCTTATTAGAAAGAGCCTTACGAAGAAGTCAATTACCAGTAAGTTATTCGGGTGGATTTCACCCACTTCCACGTGTGCAGATTGGGCTTGCATTACCTCTTGGAATAGAAGGGCTAGGGGAATGGATGGATATTGACTTCTTTCAAGAGGTCAATCCGTTATCTATGAAAAAGAAACTTCAAAGTTCTTTACCTAAGGGAATATTTATTCTCGAAGTACGGTCTGTACCCGTAAGAAAAAAAAGCCTCTCACAAGAACTTATACAAGCCAATTGGAGTTTTGATTTGAAATGTAACTCAGCACTCAAACCTTCTTTAAAAAAATGGAACTATGGTATACGTTCTATCGTCAATTCAAAGCAATTAATTTGGATTGATACTGATAAAAAAGGACGCCATCGAGAAAGAGATTTACGTGCAGAATTGAAAACCTTATCAATAACAAATACTGCTAAATCATCGCCTAAAGAAATAATGTCAATGGAGTTGCAGAGCTTAATATCTTTAAACGGTCAAAGTATTAAACCACTCCACATCAAACATTGGCTAGCTCAAGCTCTTGAGGAAACTTTAGAATTGAAAAACATACAACGAAATGAGCTCGTCTTGAAAAGTGCTAAAATCAAAACGGGTTAGCAGAAAGCTCAGCAGAGCTCATTTAACCTAAGTTATTTTGGAAGAGAATCCTGTTACCATTCAAAATATCCGGCAAGTCATATCCGGATCACAAGTAATCAACTTCAAAAAGAGCTAGCGCTCTAAACTATTCCTTCCAAAAACTTAGACTTTAACTTTGAACTAACTCATAGCAGTTTTACTGCAAATTATTTAAATACTGAGCATATTAGCTCTAACTTTTTTATATGCCCCAAAAAATTATCATTGCAGAGCAAGAGCGTATAGCCGCTTTGCTTTCCGATGGCCGAGTAGACAAACTGATCGTTGCACAGGGTCGTTACCAAATTGGAGATATCTATCTAGGAACAATCGAGAATGTATTGCCTGGTATAGATGCCGCTTTTGTAAACATTGGTGCTAGTGAAAAAAATGGCTTTATTCATGTCACAGATCTAGGTCCACTAAGAATCAAAAAAATCGCTGCAAGCATTACAGAGTTACTAGAACCTCGTCAAACGGTGTTGGTGCAAGTAATGAAAGAGCCTACAGGGAATAAAGGTCCTCGTCTCACCGGAAATATTGCACTCCCAGGAAGATATCTTGTCCTACAACCCAACGGACAAGGTGTGAACGTATCGCGACAAATAAATGTTGAAAATGAACGTAATCGATTAAAAGCATTGGGGGTATTAATTAAACCTCCAGGCACGGGAATTCTTATCCGATCAGAAGCCGAGGAAATTTCAGAAGAAATAATAATTGATGATCTAGAAAATCTTCTTAAAAAATGGGAAGTAATTCAACAAGCAGCTGAACGTGCTACGCCACCTACTCTCTTAAGTCGGGATGAAGACTTTGTTCACCGAGTTCTTCGTGACAATATAAATTCAGAAATTTCTGAAATTGTTGTTGAGTCATCTGAAGGCAAAGAAAAAACAATCCGTTTTCTTGGGCCTGAAGAATCAAATATAAGAATTAGCCAACAAAACCAATCTGGAAACCTACTACAAGATTTCAAAATTGATTTAGCTATATTAAATGCTCTAAAGCCTAGAGTGGAGCTACCTTCAGGAGGCTATGTCATCATTGAGCCAACTGAAGCCTTAACAGTAATTGATGTCAATTCTGGATCTTTTACTCGTTCTGCTAATTCCAGAGAAACCGTTCTATGGACTAACTGCGAGGCAGCCGTTGAGATAGCAAGACAACTCAAACTTAGAAATATAGGTGGGGTAATTATTATTGATTTTATTGATATGGAATCACGTAGAGATCAATTACAACTTTTAGAGTATTTTACAGCGGCTATCAAAGATGACTCCTCACGACCACAAATTTCTCAATTAACTGAATTAGGTTTAGTTGAGCTTACACGAAAAAGACAAGGTCAAAATATTTATGAATTGTTTAGCAAAGAATGTTCAAATTGCTCTGGTTTAGGTCATATTTCAGATATTCCTGAGAAAGGAAATCTTCAACCATTAGCTTTAAGTAATGGTGTGATAAATAACGAAAAAATTCTATCAAATGAGACAACTTTAGTGAATGGAGTTAGCAATAAAAATAAAGAGAGTATGCTTGAGAATACTCAAAATTTAAATGCAAAAAAAGAAAGTCTTGTTGAAAGTAATTTAGAGAATGTAAATATCAAGAAAGAGAAAGTAAAGATTACTGTAAATATGAATGAAGAGCAAGAATATGTTTATAGTAATTTAGGTCTAAATCCTCTATTATTACTAGATTCACAGCCTAAATCAGAAAACATTTCTATTCAGGTACTAAGTGAAGCAAGTAAAAATATTTCAGGAAAAAGTTCAGATTCTAGTCAATCGATCACTCATTTAGAAATAAACAATGAAGACGAGAAATCTTTAACAATTAAGCATACTGAAGATAATATTGATAGTCTTCAAGATATTGATCTAGCTAATGAAGATAATGAATCTATAATAGGAATAAAAGAAAAACAAAATTCTATAGAAGAAGAGGAAATTTCCTCAAAAAATATAGAAGAAGAAAGTGAAGATCCAAGAAGAAGAAGACGTCGTTCTTCCGCTACTAATTAATACTTTATGATCTCTAATGTTGCAGGGATAGATGAAGTCGGGAGAGGTGCTCTTTTTGGACCAGTTTTTGCAGGAGCAGTAATATTAAGTCAGAAAGCTGAGATTGATTTAATTAGAGCAGGTCTAAAAGATAGTAAAAAGTTGTCGCCCAAAAAACGAGCTTTATTAATGCCAATGATCAAAGAAATCGCTGTAAATTGCTCTATCGGTCAAGCTTCTGCGCGAGAAATAGATTGCTTTGGCATAAGATTAGCCACAGAAAAAGCAATGATTAGGGCCGTTCACCGCTTAAACCCACATCCAGAAAAACTGCTAATTGATGGGAATTTACCTTTAAGACTTTGGACAGGGAAGCAAGAAACTTTAATAAAAGGTGAGGATAAATCCCCGGCAATTGCTGCTGCAAGTGTTATAGCAAAAGTAACTAGAGATTCTCTTTTAAATCGATTAGCTAGAGAATATCCTTCCTATGGTTTAGAAAAAAATGTGGGGTATGGAACAGAGTTTCATCGTAAAAGATTAATAAAATTAGGCCCAACACCTCTTCATCGCAAAACATTTATCTCAAGAATCAAATAAAAAAAATTTTCAACCTATTGTTTCTTCACACCAAGCTGAAAAATCGTGTATTAGCTGTTTTTCTACACGAGCCTTTATTCCTATCAAGATTCCATTAAGAATAGAATGTCCTGTGGACTCAAGTAACTTAGGAGGGATAAGTCTTAGCAAGGAAGGTTGACTCACGCTAACGCCTAAGAAAGCTTCCCCCATCAAGCCTCTTTCTGATGCAATTAATGTTGCATCAAGCATTAACTCAAAATCATCAACTATTCCAAGGCCATCCAATTCACTATCAGTTGCATGCATTTGCAATTTATTTCCTTCACTATTTTCTACAGCAATTGAAACAACTGGATTTACTTCTAACTGAAATACCTTGAAACTAGTAACGTTATAGCGAAACTGTCCTTGACCTAAAGAGACAAGCTTTTTCGGATCAAGCATTGCTCCAACAACCCTCTCCTGTTGTAAGAGATAATCAGGAAGTCGCTGAATATTATTTTTGACAGGTAAGTCAATGTTCTGTCTAGCATTAAAAGCCAGAGACATAATTAACAACTGAAGCGACATGATCCTATCGACACATGAACTCTTTTTTTTATAATGCGAACTCAAGTCGCCTATCTCGGACCTACAGGAAGCTATGCAGAGCAGGCAGCTTGTGCTTTAGCAAAGCTAGAAACTCTCTCTGAGCCTATCTTTATCCCTTGTTCTGGAATTAGATCAGTAATCGAACATCTTGCCAATAAAGATTGTGAAGCTGCTGTAGTACCAATTGAAAATTCTGTAGAAGGAGGTGTTACAGGAACGTTAGATTCTCTATGGACATATCCAGAATTATTTATTCAAAGAGCTTTAGTCTTGCCAATTCGTCATGCCTTAATTAGTAGTGGCACCATTTCCGATATTTCAGAAGTTCTATCCCATCCACAAGCACTTGCACAGTGCAGCAACTGGCTAAACGAGAATCTACCAACGGCCATTCAATTGCCAACCAATTCGACCTCAGAAGCAGTCAGGATGGTCCAGGGCAGCACATTTCGCGCAGCTATTGCTTCCAAGGATTCCTCTAATATCAAAGGTCTAGAAGCTCTTGCATATCCCATAAATGACGTTGCAGGCAATTGCACTAGATTTGTGCTTTTAGCCAATAAAGAAAAAAACATTGAAGGAAGTAACATTGCTAGTTTTGCATTCTCACTCCATGCCAATACACCTGGCTCATTATTAAAAGCCTTGGAATGTATTGCCAAACTAGGTCTAAATATGAGTCGTATTGAATCAAGACCTTCAAAAAGAGAATTAGGAGAATATATATTCTTTATTGATATAGAGCTTGAAATAGAATCTGTAAATATAAAAAATCAATTAAACCAATTATTAGAACCTTTATGTGAGAATGTTATTTACTTTGGATCTTATAAAAATACTCAGAGGATTGAAACTACTTAAAAGTTTTGAAGCGGAAAACACCAAATTGCATAAGCTTTTTAGAAAATGCCCATCTCATTAAAAGAATTGTTGGTATTTCTCTCAAACCTTTCAGAAAAGATTTTGGACCTAGTTTAATCCAAATCATAGGGCGCCTACAACCTTCAATTATAGAATCATTCCAAGATGGTAATGTAAACTTTGTCCAATCATCTGCATCAACTTTTTCTAAACAATAAATGCTATTTTTTAAATTTCCTTTGAAACCATTGATACTTGAGAATGCAGGATGAGACCATTGATTTAAAAGCTGATTCATAATTAAATTATCTATGAAACCTAACTTCCCATTGTTGTATTCTTTTCTATTCCAATCAGCCAAAGCCAATAAACCACCTGGTTTTAAAACTCTTAGCATTTCATCAGCAAATAACTGCTTATTTTGCATATGAGCTCCTGCCTCCACACTCCAAACACCATCAAAACTTCTGTCATCTAATTTCAATTTAAGTGCATCCATCACTTCAAAACGACATGAGCAATTATTCGGAGTAAGTTGATTTGCTCTTTTAACCTGCTCTTTGCTAATAGAAATGCCTAAAACATCAAATCCATAATCCTTAGCAAGAATACGAGAACTCCCTCCTATTCCACATCCAATATCAATAATTTTTGAACCTTTAGGCAGTTGATCTAATCCACTCCATTGAACTAAGTAATGAACAAAATCAATTTTCGCTTGTCTAAAATCTTTATTTTTATAATATTTCTCATAATAACCAAGATGGATATGTTCTCCCCATAATGCTTCCAATAATTGATCATTTGTCCATGAATCATAAGAAGCAGAGACACTTTGACTTGATATAAACTTTCTATCATTAAAAAACCATATTAAAAATATTAATGTACAGAAAAAAAAACTAAAGAAAAGAAAGTAAATTAACATCAATTATTAGCCTGGTCTACATTGGAGAGTGTATCTTTTAATGCTGTTCTTGCTGCCAATTGTCTTCTAGTATGATCAAGCATCTCATATTCTCGTTTCAAACGTTTTTCAGTATCTAACATTGCCAACAATTTTTGCTGCTCTTCTGCAGCTGGTCCGCCTAAATGTGAAGCTATCCAAAAAGACAATTCTCTAGGGATATTGGGCAACCTCTCAGGTAAATTTCTTTCTGAATCAGTCAATTTACTAGTCAAAGCTACAACGTCTTGTAATGCACTCAAAACAGAGTTTGAAAGTTGATTTAATTCATCTGGATTCTCAATAGGTTCATCATCAATCCATGTAATCATTGCAGTATAAAAAGGTGCTTCTCTAATAATTTCTAGAATTTGAAAGCGTTGCTGACCAAGTGTCACAATATTGCTACGCCCATCTTCTGAGGTTTGATGTTTAATTATTTGTGCGCAACAACCAATGTCTTCAAACTTCTTAGTAGTTGGATTTAATCTAACTATTCCAAAGCGACTATCTGCTTCTAAAGCAGATTGAAGCATTATTCGATATCTTGATTCAAAAATATGAAGAGGTAAAACCTCTTGCGGGAAAAGAACTACATCAGGAAGTGGAAACAGAGGTAACTCCCTGACTGATATATCGGTCACGGGAATCTCCCAAACACATACAAATACTACTTAAATGTGCGGCTTATTGAAGCATTTCCATCATCAAAGCTTAACTTCAATATCAACTCCACTAGGTAAATCCAGTTTCATTAAAGCATCTATTGTTTTAGCTGAAGGACTGTAAATATCAATTATTCGTCTATGAGTACGCGTTTCAAAATGCTCTCTAGAATCCTTGTCAACATGAGGAGAACGCAAAACACAATAGATCTTTCGTTTAGTAGGAAGAGGAATAGGTCCTATGGCTGTAGCAGATGTATTGTCTGCCGTTTCAATGATTTTTTCACATGAAAGATCTAACATACGCCGATCAAAAGCCTTAAGGCGTATTCTTATCTTTTGCTGAACTATTGCCGTTGACATAATGCTAAATAAGTTAGTTACTTCAAAAGGAAAATTTGAAAATTAATTTTCAAGGTTCAATGAGTTGAATTAGGGTACAAAAATCAACTTTTAAATCTTGCTTATTGGCTGGATTTGAATTTGAATCCAGCCAATAAGCAAGATTTATTTAATTATCTTAGAAACGACTCCAGCTCCTATAGTCCTTCCTCCTTCTCTAATTGCAAATCTCATACCTTGCTCAATGGCAACAGGACAAATTAATTCTCCTGTCATCTTAATCCTGTCTCCAGGCATAACCATTTCAACACTACTTCCATCATCAGCAGTAAAAGCTGTAATTTGACCAGTTACATCTGTAGTTCTGATATAAAACTGAGGGCGATATCCAGCAAAGAAAGGAGTGTGTCTTCCACCTTCTTCTTTTTTCAAAACATAAACCTCACCCTCAAATTGAGTGTGCGGAGTGATTGAACCTTTCTTTACAAGAACCATTCCACGTTCTATATCTTCTTTTTGAATTCCCCTAAGCAAAAGACCTACATTGTCACCTGCCATTCCTTCATCAAGAAGTTTACGGAACATCTCAACTCCAGTAACGGTTGTCATTCTCGTATCTTTAATACCAACTATTTCAACTTCCTCTCCTACATTTACCTTGCCTCTTTCAATTCGTCCCGTAGCAACTGTACCTCTACCTGTAATTGAAAAAACATCCTCAACAGCCATTAAGAAAGGCTTGTCAATCTCTCTTTCAGGTTCGGGAATTGATGCATCTACCGCTTTCATCAATTCCTCAACTTTACCTTCCCACTCAGAATCTCCTTCAAGAGCCTTTAAACCAGAAACATGAACAATAGGAATCTCATCTCCAGGGAAATCATAGCTATCTAGAAGCTCACGTATTTCCATTTCGACAAGCTCAATGATCTCAGGATCATCAACCATATCGCACTTATTCAGAGCAACTACTAGAGCTGGAACACCAACTTGTTTAGCCAAAAGTATGTGTTCTTTGGTTTGAGCCATTGGGCCGTCAGTAGCAGCACAAACCAAAATCGCTCCATCCATCTGAGCAGCACCTGTGATCATATTTTTCACATAATCAGCATGCCCTGGGCAATCAACATGGGCATAGTGCCTACCTTCAGTCTCATATTCAACATGAGCTGTATTGATTGTGATACCGCGCTCTCTTTCTTCTGGAGCACCATCAATATCACCATAATCCTGGGCTTCAGCCTGCCCTTTTTTGGCTAACACATTTGTGATAGCAGCAGTAAGGGTAGTTTTGCCGTGATCAACATGCCCTATTGTCCCAATGTTGACGTGAGGCTTGTTTCTTTCGAACTTCTCTCTGGCCATTTGTTTAAAGAATCAATTTAATAATAGACGATTGATGTCGAAGATATCAGGAATTGCCCTGATTCTTAGAGATGATTGCTTCAGCAACATTACGAGGGACTTCCTCGTATTGGCTAAACTCCATTGAGAATATACCTCTACCTTGAGTCATAGAACGAAGTTGAGTGGCGTAACCAAACATTTCGGCTAAAGGAACTTTTGACTGAACCTTAGAAATACCATCATCTATGGATTGACCTTCAACCTGTCCTCTTCTAGAAGAAAGGTCCCCAATTATTGATCCAAGAAAATCTTCAGGGACTTCAACCTCAACTTTCATCATTGGCTCAAGAAGAACTGGATTGCATTTTTTAACTCCATCCTTAAACGCCATCGATCCAGCAATTTTGAAGGCCATTTCTGATGAATCAACATCATGAAAAGAACCGTCAACCATCGTTACTTTTACATCAATTAAAGGATATCCAGCTAAAACTCCTGATTCACAAGTTTCTTTCATTCCATTTGAAGCAGGTCCAATATATTCCTTGGGAACTATTCCTCCTACAATTTTATTTACAAATTCAAATCCAGATCCAGCTTCTCCAGGTTCCATTTCAATAACAACATGACCATATTGTCCCTTTCCTCCAGTCTGACGAGCATATTTTCCTTCCCCTTTTGAGCTTGATCTAATAGTTTCTCTATAAGAAACTTGAGGAGCCCCAATATTTGCCTCAACCTTGAACTCACGAAGCATCCTGTCAACAAGGATCTCCAAGTGAAGTTCACCCATTCCAGCTATGACAGTCTGATTTGTTTCTTGATCTGTACTTACTCTAAAGGTCGGATCTTCCTCTGCTAATGCAATCAATGCCTTGGAAAGTTTTTCCATATCACCTTTTGTCTTCGGCTCAACAGCAACTGAAATAACTGGTTCGGGAACAAAAAGTGTTTCAAGCACTATTGGATCATCAGTTGAGCACAAAGTATCTCCAGTGGTTGTATTTTTAAGGCCCAAGACTGCGCCTAAATCACCAGCTCGCAATTGATCAACCTCTTCGCGATCATCGGCTTTTAGTACTACTAAACGTGAAATCCGTTCTTTTGCATCTTTAGTTGAATTAAGTACATAACTTCCCTTTTCAAGAACTCCTGAATACATTCTTACAAAAGTCAATTTTCCATAAGGGTCTGACATGACCTTAAAAGCAAGTGCACTAAAAGGTGCATCATCTTCGGAAGGCCTTACATCCTCCTTACCGCTTGGTAAAAGACCTTGAATAGGAGGGACATCTATAGGTGCTGGCAAATAATTAATAACCGCATCTAATACAAGCTGAACGCCTTTATTTTTAAAAGCTGAACCACATAACATTGGAACAAGACCATGCTTAAGAACACCTTCTCTAATACCTTTTTTCAGCTGTTCTATTGTTAATTCTCCATTTTCGAGAAAATGATCTATTAATTCTTCATCTGTCTCTGCAACAGTTTCCATTAATTTACTGCGCCATACAGAGGCCTCTTCTGCCATTTCTGCTGGTATATCAGTCTCTTCAATATCAGTTCCTAAATCATTTTTGTAGATATAAGCCTTATTGCCAACTAAATCAATTATGCCTCTGAGATCCCCCTCTGCTCCAATTGGAAGTTGAATTGGTGCAGCATTAGCTTTCAATCGATCTTTAATTTGTCCGTAAACCTTTAAAAAATCAGCTCCAGTTCTATCCATCTTATTCACAAAAACCATTCTAGGAACGGAATAGCGGTCAGCCTGTCTCCACACAGTCTCAGACTGAGGTTGCACTCCTCCTACAGCACAAAAAACCGCAATTACTCCATCTAAAACTCTCATGGACCTTTCCACTTCAATAGTGAAATCCACGTGACCAGGAGTATCAATAATGTTGATTCTGTGATCTTGCCAACTTGTTGAAATCGCTGCAGCGGTAATGGTTATACCTCTCTCTCTCTCTTGAGCCATCCAGTCAGTCACAGCAGCACCGTCATGGACTTCACCAATCTTGTGAACAACTCCGGAATAGAAGAGAATCCTTTCTGTAGTAGTGGTTTTCCCAGCGTCAATATGCGCTGCAATACCAATATTTCTTACACGTTCTAGGGCAAAAGCACGAGACACAGCTATTTCTCCAATTGCAAGGGTTTAAAGCGGAAGTGACTCTACAGGTGAACAGGAAAAAGTGAAAGTATTTAGTGTTATCTCTAATTAAATCAATAACGATAATGAGCAAATGCTTTATTAGCTTCTGCCATTTTATGGGTTTCCTCACGCTTGCGTACTGCACTCCCAGCCTCGTTTGCAGCATCCATTAATTCACCTGCAAGTTTATGAGCCATGCTTCTGCCATTTCTAGCCCTTGAAAAATTAACTAACCATCTAAGAGCCATTGCAGTTCCTCTTTCCTGACGCACCTCCATAGGAACCTGATAAGTAGCGCCACCAACACGTCTTGCTCTAACTTCTACAAGAGGAGTTGCATTTTTAATAGCTGTTTCAAAAAGTTCTATAGGGTCTCCTCCTGTTCGCTCATTAATCAATCCAAATGCCTTGGACAAAATTCTTTGAGCAGTTGATTTCTTCCCGTGTTTCATGAGTCTTGCAACCATCATAGTTGCAAGACGATTATTGAATTGTGGATCAGGTAAAACCGGTCTTTTTTCGGCTGCGTTACGTCTGGACATAAGATTAATTAAAGTAAATTAATAGTTGATTAAGTTTTATTTATTATTTGGGAGTTTTAGCACCATATTTGGATCTTGATTGGCGACGATCCTTAACCCCTGCAGTATCCAATGTACCCCGAATGATGTGATAACGAACTCCTGGCAGATCTTTTACCCTGCCTCCGCGCAAGAGGACCACAGAGTGCTCTTGAAGATTGTGACCTATACCAGGGATATAAGCTGTAACTTCAAAGCCCGAAGTTAAGCGAACACGAGCAACTTTGCGCAAAGCAGAATTAGGCTTTTTGGGAGTTGAGGTATAAACCCTTGTGCAAACACCCCTTCTTTCTGGACATGATCTCAATGCTGGCGACTTTGTTTTGCGAGTAAGTCGCTGTCGCTCAGTTCTAATTAGCTGTTGAATAGTTGGCATCGAAGACTGACTGGGTCAGAAAAATTTGGACCCTAATCTATAATCTTCTATTCTACTAGTTCGAGCGCAATTAGAAGAATTTTTGTCTAAAAGGATTTTTTCATTAAGAACCAATTAGACAAACAATGGTCTAGATCAATTGATTTATTACCTCTTCGCGTTTTAAAACAATCAAAAGAAGCATTATAGGATAATTTTTGATACCTATAAGCACTGCTTTTTAATTTACCAAGGCGAAACTAAAGTTTGGTTGCATTCATGCCTCACAAAAAACATATTCCTGATTGGCCATACTGTGACAGTAATGCTCCTAATTCCTTGGTTGGAGAAAAAGATGCTTGTGGAGTTGGGTTTTTAGCACAAATTGATGGAATAAAAAGTCATTGGATTTTGAAACAAGCTCTTCGAGGACTCGAATGTATGGAGCATAGAGGGGGATGTGGAGGCGATGGCGATTCAGGGGACGGTGCAGGAATCCTATGCGGTATTCCTTGGAATTTATTAGAAGCAATTTGGCCTCAAACTAAAAAATGCACCAATTCATACGGATTGGGAATGATTTTCATGCCCAAGAATTTAGAAAAACGCAAAAAAGCAGAATTAATTTTCGAAGAAGAAGCCAAAAAGCTTGGTTTATCCTCTCAAGGATGGAGAGAAGTTCCTGTTAATTCTTTAGTTCTTGGAACTCAAGCCAAAGAAACCGCTCCTTTTATTGAGCAATGGCTTGTTCAAGGCAGCTTTGAAGGTAAAGAACTTGAAAATTTATTATTTCGTTTAAGAAAGCGTATTCAAAATAAATGTCGAACGCTATTCAACAATATTGCTGAAGAACCTTATATCACTTC
>CACIYC010000013.1 GCA_902590775.1 uncultured Prochlorococcus sp. | reverse complement strand
TTAGTTTTTTCAAATAAATTCAAAAGTTCTTGTGATGCAATTATGGGAACTAAAGAGTCGTTTGTACCATGTGTAAGGAATATATCAGGAGATATTTCAGGAGGTATAAAATCAGGGTGTGGATAAGCGCTGCAACCAATCAATCCAGCAAAAGGCATGCTTGCACCAGTAGCAATTGCCATTGCACCTCCCTGAGAGAATCCTAGTAATACTGTTTTTTCTAAAGGTATTTGCGAAGTTGAAATTTTTTTCAAACGAACTTTAAGATCATTTACGGCCTTTTTGGCTTCAGACCAATTTGCAGGGAATAAGCTATACCACTGCCTTCCTAAGCCTTGAGGATGCTCATCAGGAGCACGAAGAGAAACTAATTCAATATTCTTATCAATCTTCTCAATTAAAAACTTCCCTAAAGGGACTAAATCCTCTGCATCAGCACCCCATCCATGAAGCAAAATTAAACGATGAGTAGCCATTTCAAAAGGAAAACAAAAGACTTCTTCTCCCATAAAGCAATTTTGCACACTCATGCGTAAGTTAACTCTTGGAAAGCCTTTAATTTTCTCCTATGCCAGCACTTGCACTATTAAGCGTTTCCAATAAGGAAGGAATAATTCCTTTAGCAAAGGCTCTAACAAGCCAATATGGATTTCAGATTATATCCAGTGGAGGAACTGCAAAAACCTTAGAGGAGGCTTTAATCCCAGTTACAAGGGTCTCTGACTACACTGGATCACCTGAAATTTTAGGAGGAAGGGTAAAAACTCTTCATCCAAAAGTTCATGGAGGAATTCTTGCAAATAGAAAAGATAAATCTCATCAAAAAGATCTTGATCTACAAAATATCACTGGGATTGATTTAGTCGTTGTAAATCTATATCCATTTAAAGAAACCATAGAAATCCCTAACATTTCTTGGGAAGAAGCTATTGAAAATATTGATATTGGTGGGCCGGCAATGGTTCGTGCAGCCGCTAAAAACCATGAATCAGTAACGATTCTAACTAGACCATCACAATACCAACTTTTCCTTGATGCAATAAAGAATAATACTCTTACCCAAGATCTACGAAAAGAATTTGCTCTAGAAGCTTTTACACATACAGCAAGCTACGACGCTGCTATTAGTAAATGGATGCAATCAAAAATAATAACCAAACCGACTCAATGGATTGATTCTATCCCTATCAAACAAACTCTTCGATATGGTGAAAATCCTCATCAAAAAGCCATTTGGTTTAGCTCTAAAAGTCAAGGCTGGGGCGGAGCCAAAAAATTGCAAGGAAAAGATCTTAGTGCAAACAATTTATTAGATTTAGAAGCTGCGTTATCAACTATCCGAGAATTTGGCTATGCAGAGGACTTTAAAAATTCAGAATATGAAAAAGCTGCTGTAGTTATCAAACATACAAATCCTTGCGGAGTAGCCATTGGCGATTCTATTTCTTGTGCTCTTAAGAAAGCACTGGATGCAGATCGAACAAGTGCCTTTGGAGGAATCGTTGCAATGAATTCTTCTGTAGATATCAATGCAGCAAATGAATTAAAAAGTCTATTTTTAGAATGTGTGGTTGCACCTTTTTTCGAAGACGAGGCAAAGTCTCTCCTTGCTGAGAAAAAAAACTTACGCCTTATTGAGTTAAAAAAGGACTGTATTAATCAAGCTGAAAAAAATAACATCAGAAGCATTCTTGGAGGTTTACTAGTTCAACAAAGTGATGATGAATTAATTAATAAAAGTCATTGGGAAGTAGTTACTAAAAAGCAACCGACTATTTCACAGGAAAAAGATTTAGCTTTTGCATGGAAAGTAGTTAGACATGTTCGCTCAAATGCAATAGCAATAGCCAGTTTAGGACAAACTATTGGTATAGGAGCTGGTCAAATGAATAGAGTTGGATCTGCAAAGATAGCTCTAGAAGCAGCTGGTTCAAAAGCAAAACATGGCGTATTAGCAAGTGACGGATTTTTCCCTTTTGACGATACTGTCAGGATTGCTTCAGAATATGGAGTAAATGCAATTATTCAACCTGGTGGAAGTATTAGAGATAATTTATCAATAGAAGCTTGTAATGAATTAAATATATCTATGATCTTCACAGGTAAGAGACATTTCTTGCACTAATATTTTCATCCTAATTATCAAATTAATATTCCTTCTAGCTTTTGCCACTTGTTGGGTAATAAGTAACTTTATTTTTCTTACGAAAAACAGATAATCTTCCAGGACCAGCGCATAAGAAATATAAAGAAATTGAAGCATAAATTGAAGACAATTCAAATGCATAATTATGATCTTCTACTACAGCTAATGGGAACCCTTCTAATCCTGTATCCAATAGATGAAAATAAATTGCAAATAACATAGTATTTAAAAGTCCAAGAGCAGCCACTCTTGTAAATATTCCCAATGCAAGTCCTATAGGGCATACAATTTGAGTTATCCCGGCAGCAAAAGTCCATATCACTGGATCACCAGGTAGGAAAGAAAAATATTTTCCTACAACAAATTCTGAAAAACCTTGAGGATCCTGTAGTTTTTCTAGTCCATGATGAATCATAAAGAGGCTAAAACCTACTCTCAAAATAAAAATCGAAAGTTCCCCTAAGATATTTACTTCTCCTGCAGATGGATTGGCCACAACCACTTCTAGCTTCTGCGTCTGATTAGAGTTAGAAGAATCAGAATTCTGAGAATCAAACTTGTCTGAGTCAGCCATCTTTTATAAGCATTAGGCTTCTATAGTAGTTGTTTATCTGCAAATTCCATTAGTAAAGCTGAATTTGCAGTAAATTAAATACTGAAATTAATATTCAAAGCTTGATAATAAAATATATTTTTAGTAGCTACTACTGTTTATATTAATAAAGTTTAGTGTTATTTATCTGCAAGATTTATAAGTTTCTGAATGACATGCTCAACGATCCTGTCTGGAGTCGAAGCTCCAGAAGTAATTCCTACATTAATATTTCCTTGAGGTAAAAAGTTCGGTTCTTTTGTTAACTCATCTTTAAGGGGTTTATGCGTAATAGAATTATCTTCTTCACCAATTCTCTCTGGGGTGTCTATATGAAAAGAACGTATACCTTTTGAAAGAGCAATTTCTTGAAGATGAGTAGTATTAGAAGAGTTAAATCCACCAATTACAACTAATAAATCAAGTGATTCATCCACTAAAGAAAACATTGCATCCTGCCTTTCTTCTGTTGCATCACAAATAGTATTAAACGCTAAAAAATGCTCATTTAAGTCAGAAGGTCCATATTTTCTAAGCATCGTTTTTTCAAAAAGTCTTCCTATTTCCTCTGTTTCACTTTTTAGCATTGTTGTCTGATTCGCAACTCCTAGCCTCTTCAGATCTTGATCTGGATCAAATCCTTGAGAAGAAGCTTTAGAAAACCTTCTTAAAAAATCATCTCGATCACCTTTACCAAGTATGTAATTAGAAACATATTGCGCCTCTTGAAGATCTAAAACAACAAGATATGTTCCTGCAAAGGAGCTAGTAGCTAGTGTTTCTTCATGCTTAACTTTCCCGTGAATAATAGAAGTGAATTCATGCTTCTTATGTTTCTCTACCGTATGCCAAACCTTTGAAACCCAAGGACATGTTGTATCAATAATATGACAACCCCTCTCATGAAGGAGTTTCATTTCATGAACTGTTGCCCCAAAAGCTGGCAATATAACAACATCACCGTCGCGTACATCAGAAAAATCTTTTATTCCTTTTTCAGCTGATATAAACCGAACATTCATATTCCTCAAATGATCATTTACTGAGGGATTATGAATAATTTCATTAGTTATCCAAATATTTTCTGATGGATAATGTCTTCTTGTTTCATAAGCCATTGCTACAGCACGTTCTACTCCCCAGCAAAATCCAAATGCTTCAGCAAGTCTTACTCTTAATCTTCCATGCTCTAATAAATATCCATTATCACGAATAGAGGCTATCAAGGTACTTTGATAAGCCTTCTCTAAAGCCTGCGCTCTTTTTGTCGGAGACTCAAAACCTCTTCGGTTATATCGATCAGAATGATGCAGCGATCTCTTAAAAGCTTGAGTATCCATTGAAATTTAAGCTGCTTTCATTAATAACTCTATTCGCAAGAGCCAAAAAGCACAAAAAGCCCAGCATAATGCCAGGCTTTTTGTTAAGAAAAGGTTTAGCAAAAACCTTAATTGGAAGAAGCAAAATCAGGATAAGCCTCCATACCATGTTCTCCAATATCAAGTCCTTGGGTCTCTTCTTGTTCGCTAACGCGAATACCACCAAAGAAACCTCCAATAACAGACCAAGCAATCCAACAAGTGACTACTGCCCAAATTGCATAAGCTCCTGCTCCTACAGCTTGAACACCTAGCTGAGAGATGCCACCGCCAGTAAACAAGCCAAGTCCTTCTCCAGTACCTTGAATGTCATAGCCCCAAAGACCAATCACAATTGTTCCCCAAACACCACAAACACCATGGACTGAAAAAGCACCAACAGGATCATCAATACCAGCAGAATCAAGAGCAGAAACTGCAAAAACTACAATTACACCACCAACAAGTCCTGCAAGCCAAGACCCTGAGAGAGTGAGATTTGCACATCCTGCAGTAATACTTACCAAACCAGCAAGGATTCCATTAATGATCATTGTCAAATCAGGCTTACCAGAAAAAACAGTTGAAACAACAGTGGCACCAATTGCCCCTCCAGCAGCAGCAAGAGTTGTAGTCACAGCTACATAAGGAACCCACTGATCCATTGCAAGTTGAGACCCAGGATTAAATCCATACCAACCAATCCAAAGAATTAATGCTCCAAGAGTTGCAATAGCCATGTTATGGCCTGGCATTGCTTGTGGTTTTCCATCAACATATTTACCAAGACGTGGTCCTAGCAACATTGCACCAACCAAACCTGCCCATGCGCCTACAGAGTGAACAATTGATGATCCAGCAAAATCAATAAATTCATGATCTCCAATACTGTTTAACCATCCTCCATTCCATTCCCAGCTACCTGCAACTGGATAAATAAAAGCAGTTAAAATTAAAGAAAAAACCACAAACTCTCCAAACTTAACTCTCTCAGCAACTAACCCTGAGACAATTGTGGCTGCAGTACCTGCAAAAGCCGCTTGAAAAAGGAAATCTACAGTTGGGACAAGTCCTCCCTCTGCAACGGTTTCAGCAGTAACAGTTGGATCAAAGAAAAGTCCACCAAAAAAGAGAAATCCTCCCATGATGGAATCTCCATACATTATTGAATAACCAACAAACCAATAGGCTGTAACAGCAAGAGCAAAAACAAATAAATTCTTAGCAAGAATGTTTACAGCATTCTTAGAACGACACATGCCTGCTTCAACCATTGCGAAGCCTGCATTCATAAAAATAACCAGAATAGTTGCTATTAATAACCAAAGATTGTTAGCCAAAAAAGCAGCATTCAGCTCTGGTAATTCAGATGCATGCGCTGAAAGGTTAAATACACCTAATCCTAGAAGAGCTAAAGGGACACAAGCCAACCAAAGCAAAGATCGATGAGAACTAAATCCTCTAATGCTTTGCAAAAGCATCATTGGGCCATCCAAGAGGCTTGCCTCTTGGAGGCGCCTCATAGGTCTTCTTAATGAAGATTGAGAAGCAGTCATAAAAGATGGAATCTGCGAAAAATGAAATCTGCAAGATGAACTGAATTCAAGAAATACAGTTCGTACAAATATCAATATGGAGAAATAGCTAGACATTGCTGGTAATAATTAATACATAATCAATAATTGGTTCCTATGACTTGCACATATTTCTACAAATGATTCCAAAAAACACTCACCCAGCAATCAAGAAATCTAATCTAATGATTTTTAGCGGACTAATTTTAGCTGCAATATCAATACTGAGTTTAACTTTCGTCATTGGCACAAAATTACCAATATAAAAAACTGTTCTTCCTATTCTCTTAAAGCAAAAGGCTTAGTACCTTCCCAAACAATATGGTCTTTATAAAATCCAAAAGAACAAGGGAGTACCTCAACTCCTGATTTCAAAGCTTGTCGAAAAAGATCTCCATATGTTGGATCCGCTGAGTCACCAGGAACAAATTTATCCACGTCATTTCTACTAATGCAAGGGACAAGAACTGCCCTTGAAGAAGGCAATTCGCCAATCATCTCTTTCAAATGTTTTTGGCCTCGTGTAGTTACTGTGTCAGGGAATAAAGCTTTGCTTCCTTTAGTCCAAGTTGTATTTTTAACTTCAACAAAAATTTTTCGCTGATCTGGGCTACTCATTTTAGGCGTTAACAACAAATCTATGCGACTCTTCTTTTTTGCTCCATAAACAACTTCGTTTTTTATCTCTAATATTTCTCCTAATTCTTTTTTTAAACAACCTGCCTCAATAGCAAGTCTAATAAGCTTATTTGGTAAGGAAGTATTCACTCCAACCCAACAATTCCCTTTTGCTGATTGGACCAGAGCCTGCTCCCAAGTCCAAGACAACTTGCGAGTGGTAGAAACTACATGCCTTAATCTCACAAGCCCTCCTGGATGTAAAACTCCTTTCATTGGTCCTGTATTAGCGCAATGAGCCGTGACAACCTGTCCTGTATCTAACTCAACATCAATTAAAAAACGTTTATACCTTTTTAATAAGATTCCTTCAGTCAAAGAAGAGAAAGTTGTAATTGTCTTGCCAAGCATGAAAAGTAAAGTTTTCCTAAATACATTTAAAGAATCTATTTGAACAATATTCAAAAGTTCATGAAATTGAGTAGACCTACGCCATGAGAAGGTCTCTTAAGAGCATTTCATCCCAAATAAGTTTTGGGACAATTCTTAGTAAATCTGGAGGGATGGTCCGGCAAATCGTAATAGCTGGAGTTTTCGGGGTAGGAGCAGCATATGACGCTTATAACTATGCATATATTTTGCCTGGCTTTTTTCTAATTCTTATTGGAGGGCTAAATGGTCCATTGCATAATGGGATAGTAACCATTTTGAGCCGTAAAACAGAAAAAGAGTCTGCTTATATTTTATGCTCTATTAACACATCTATACTTTTATTATTTTTACTTTTTAGTGGATTCTTATTCTTTGCAGCCGAGCCAATTATAAGAATAATTGGACCAGGGCTAGACTTAAATACTCATGAAATTGCAGTGAATCAATTAAAAATAATGTCTCCTATTGTTCTTTTATCAGGACTTATTGGCATTGGGTTTGGGGCATTAAATTCAAGAGATGTATTTTTAATTCCTTCATTATCTCCAATATTTTCTAGCTTTATATTAACAATTTCAGTAATTACTTTTTGGTTATTCAAATCCCAAACACTTAGTCCTACCTTGGCAGCAATCAAAGGAGGATCTATTTTAGCAAAAGCAACATTGTTAGGTGCTCTAATTCAATGGATAATTCAATTACCATTACTAAGAAAAAAAAGACTTCTTAAATTAAAACTAATATTTGATTTAAAGCATCCAGGCGTAAAAGAAGTATGGAAAATAATTATTCCTGCAACCCTTGCCTCAGGCATGTTACAAATAAATGTATTTACTGATCTATTTTTTGCATCAAATATTCTGGGAGCAGCGGCAGGGTTAAGTTATGCAAATTATCTAATACAGGCACCATTAGGATTAATATCAAACTCTCTCCTATTACCTTTAATTCCTACATTCTCAAAACTTAGTGATCAAAATGACACAAACAATCTGATAAAGAAAATAAGACAAGGTTTTATATATTCTTCTTTAAGCATGATTTATTTAGGGGCAATATTTATTGCACTTAGTTCATCTTTTACAAACCTTTTTTTTGGAAGAGGAGTTTTCGATCAAAATGCAGCTAATTTAGTTTCAGGTTTACTAATTTGTTATGGTATTGGAATGCCAGTATACCTTTTAAGAGATTTATTAGTTCGAATATTTTATACTATTGGAGAGAGTAAGATACCTTTTAAAATTTCAACTGTAGGAATATTTCTTAACATATTATTGGATTGGTTATTAGTGACAAAAAATATACCTTTAGGTAATCAAATGTCATTAGACTTAGGAGCAAAAGGACTTGTATTAGCAACAGTATTTGTAAATATTTTTACCTGCATAGTATTATTATTAAAATTAAAACATAAAATAGTTCAAATACCTTTGAAAAAATGGGTTATAGACTTCTTAAAAATACTTCTATGTGGAGTATTATCAGGGATAATAGCTTGGAAAATAAACTCAATTTACTTAATTCCAGTTAATAGTATCGTCTTCCAAATATGTAAAATATCTATTTCAATGTTTACAAGCATAATATCATTTTTCTATCTTGCTAAATCAATGAGGTTAAAAGAAGCCAATGATATTTGGATCATATTTAGGAAACAATTTATTCATCGCTAAGAGTTACATCTCTATGTTCCCGAATATGAAGAGGTATTTGAAGAGAATCTCCTTCTCCCAGCCTTGGTCCCTTAACTGAAAGTATTCTTGCTTCGATACCAAATTCTTGAAAAGCAGTTTCCATTTCATGAATCAAGGCTTTTTCAACTTGCGATTCTGCATCAGAAACTTTTCCAATTAATCTTGCACCAAGTTGCCCTATCTCCTTACGAACAACTTCTCTAGCATTAGTAACCTCAATAATAAGCACATGAAAAACCCCAACAGAACAACCTTATCTGCAATAGGGGTCCAAAATCTCTTCTAATTCAAAAATTTGCCCAGAAGAAATCAATCTAGACAATGGCATTTTTGTATTACCTCCACCAAGGCGGACTTGAACTCCTTCAAATGCCTTTCTAGCTGCAAGGCTTGCACCACTATTCAAATGTGCCTGACACTCAATTGCCAAGGCTTCGGACAAGCCTGCATCCCCTAAATAAAGGTGCCAGTTTTCAACTTGAATATATATTCGATCAGCTATTGAAAGTTGCAACTCTCTCAATTGAGCTGTGCTAATAAGAGTCATAATTAACCACTAACTAGAGATTAAAAATAATTTTGATCAGTCTCCCAAAAGAGAGTCTTTAGAAGAGGAAAGTGGTCTTCGAATAACAACATATGTCAAATGAGAAAGAAGGAAAAACAGCCAAATTCCAGAAAACCATTGCAAATTTGGCCAAGGATCTCGGATCTCATGAACCAGCCACAGTCCGCTATTAACCGCAGCAAAAGCCATTCCATGAATAGTAAAATTTACAATCCGTGAAAAATGCAAATAAATGGGATCAGTAGGATCTCCATTGCCATACCACCTAAGAGGCATTTGATTTTGTATTAATGTGATTTTCAAGCCATCCTATAATCGACAACGAGTATCTTCAAACTCTTAATTTAAATTCATGCGCCTGTAGCTCAGCGGATTAGAGCATCTGACTACGGATCAGAGGGCCGGGAGTTCGAATCTCTCCAGGCGCGCTTTTTAAACTATTAATGTGATCAACAACACAAACATCAAAATTAAAACGTATTTTCTTCATTTAAAGCAAAGCTTTGTTTACTATCCCATCAGGTAAATTAAAAGAGAGCTACTACCTTGATTTCGATTAATTCAGATCTTCAATCAACTGACCCAGACATATCAATATTAATAAATCAGGAACTTTTGAGACAAAAAACTCATTTAGAGCTAATTGCTAGTGAAAATTTTGCATCCAAAGCGGTTATGCAAGCTCAAGGTTCTGTATTAACAAATAAGTATGCCGAGGGTCTTCCAAGTAAAAGGTACTACGGAGGCTGTGAGCATATAGATGCCATTGAAAAACTAGCTATTACTCGAGCAAAAAAGCTTTTCGATGCTGCCTGGGCAAATGTTCAACCACATAGTGGAGCACAAGCAAACTTTGCAGTATTTCTTTCACTTCTAAAACCAGGAGATACAATTCTAGGAATGGATCTCTCACATGGAGGTCATTTAACACATGGTTCGCCTGTAAATGTAAGTGGCAAATGGTTTAAAGCAGTTCATTACGGTGTCGAAAAAGAAACAGAAATTTTAAATATGAAAAGAATTAGAGAAATTGCAATCAAACATCAACCTAAATTAATCATCTGCGGTTATTCAGCTTATCCAAGAACTATAGATTTCCCAGCCTTTAGAGCTATAGCAGATGAAGTGGGGGCATATTTGTTGGCAGATATAGCTCATGTAGCTGGACTTGTTGCTAGTGGACTACATCCCAATCCTGTCCCTTATTGTGATGTAGTCACTACTACTACTCATAAAACACTTAGAGGCCCTCGAGGAGGACTAATCCTATGCAAGGATGAAGAATTTGGAAAACGTTTTGACAAAGCAGTATTCCCTGGCAATCAAGGTGGTCCTTTAGAACATGTTATTGCAGCTAAAGCAGTTGCATTTGGAGAGGCATTACAGGAGAACTTTCGTGTATATAGTCGTCAAGTAATTACCAATGCAAAAGCTTTAGCAAAGCGAATGCAAGAAAGAGGAATCTTAGTGGTAAGCAAAGGTACAGACAATCACATTGTTTTACTTGATCTCAGAAGTATTGGCATGACAGGTAAAAAAGCTGATTCTCTTATGAGTGAAGTAAACATCACTGCAAACAAAAATACAGTACCTTTTGATCCTGAATCGCCTTTTGTGACTAGTGGGTTGAGACTAGGCACAGCAGCATTAACTACAAGAGGTTTTGATGAAACTGCTTTTCTAGAAGTTGCTGATATCACTGCTGATTGTCTGTTAAATCCAAACGATTTATCTATTAAGAGCAAATGCAAAGAAAAAGTATTAGAGCTTTGTGATCGCTTCCCTCTTTATTTATAGATGAACTAAATAAAAAATATTGGCTATAAAATTACAAAATCAAGGGATTGAAATCCTATGCATTGGTACTGAACTTCTTCTAGGAAATATATTAAATACCAATGCAAAATGGCTTGCAGAGCAACTTGCTCTAATAGGCCTTCCTCACTATCAACAAAGTGTTGTAGGAGATAATCCTAATAGACTCAAAGCATTCCTTCTAGATGCCTCACGTAGAAGTCGTATTTTAATAACAACAGGAGGCTTAGGTCCTACACCCGACGATTTAACAACAGAAATAATCGCAGAAACTTTTAATAATAAACTCATTGAAGATAAAAGTATTGTCAAAGATCTAAAAAGTAAATTTCAATCCCATGCTCAAATAACTAAAAACAATTGGAAGCAAGCACTAGTTCCTTTAGGAGCATCCATTCTTCCTAACCCATTAGGTACAGCTCCAGGAATCATCTGGACTCCAAAAGAAAATTTCACTGTAATTACTTTCCCAGGGGTCCCATCTGAAATGAAACAAATGTGGGAAGAATCAGCTAAACCTTGGCTTGTTAAAAATTGTCCTTCAGAAAAAATTTTTACAAGTAAAATCTTAAAATTTACTGGAATTACAGAATCCTCTCTGGCAGAAAAAATTCCAGAATTATTGTCAAATAAAAATCCAACCGTTGCACCTTATGCATCTATAGGAGAAGTCAAATTAAGAATCACTGCACAAACAAAAACCATTGATGAAGCCAATACGCAAATTAGTGCTCTTGAAACACAATTAAAAAAAATAATTGGATCACATTATTTTTATGGAAGCAATAATGAAACACTCCCTTCAGTAGTCATTGATTTATTAAGAAGACGCAAAGAAACACTTTCTATTGCTGAATCATGCACAGGAGGTTCCCTTGCGGCAGCTATTACTGCTATTCCTGGAGCATCGGATGTCTTTCTGGGTGGAGTAATTGCGTATAACAATAAAATCAAGAAAGAATTGTTAGGAGTATCTAATGAACTATTAAATCAATATGGTGCTGTATCTGAACCAGTTGCCAAAGCAATGGCATCAGGCATACGGAGATCTTTTAAAACTGACTGGTCAATTGCAATAAGTGGAATTGCAGGTCCAACTGGAAGCACTGGTGACAAAAAAGTAGGTCTGGTTGAAATTTTTATTGAAGGAAAAACATCATCAGAATCAATTCAAGAAAACTTTGGGATATATAGGCAAAGAACCCAAATACAAAAATTGAGTGTTGTAAGAGCTCTAGATCGACTTCGTTTATTTCTGCTTAATAAAAGCTAATCTCAAAATCTAATGGAATGAAACTTTGAGCACCAAAACGCTCTATGACAAAATTTGGGATCTGCATACAGTCAGTGAACTCCCAGGAGGCTCAACGCAGCTTTTTGTAGGCTTGCATTTAATTCATGAGGTTACAAGTCCTCAGGCATTTGCAGCTTTAGAAGAGAAAGGCCTAAAAGTTTTCTGCCCCAAAAGAACTATTGCAACAGTAGATCACATTGTTCCTACAACTAGTCAGAGCAGACCTTTCTCTGATTCTCTTGCAGAACAAATGTTACAAACATTAGAAGAAAACTGTTCAAAAAACTCAATCAATTTTTTTAATATCGGATCTGGTCAACAAGGCATTGTTCACGTAATTGCTCCTGAGACAGGTTTAACTCAGCCTGGGATGACTATCGCATGCGGAGATTCTCATACTTCTACTCATGGAGCTTTTGGATCTATTGCTTTTGGTATAGGTACAAGCCAAGTTCGAGATGTTCTTGCAAGTCAAACCTTAAGTATGAAAAAACTTAAGGTTAAAAAACTTTGGTTTGATGGACGACTCAAAAAAGGGGTTTTTGCTAAAGATCTAATTCTCCATGTAATTCAAAAACTTGGAGTTAAAGATGGCGTGGGCTTTGCCTATGAATTTGCTGGACCAGCAATAGAAAGACTAACAATGGAAGAAAGAATGACGGTTTGCAATATGGCCATTGAAGGTGGAGCAAGATGTGGGTATATCAATCCAGATCAAAAAACTTTTGATTATTTAAAAGAAAAGCCTTATTCACCTAAAGGAGATGAATGGGATAAAGCTATTCAATGGTGGAAAACATTGGCGAGTGGAAAAGATGCAAAATATGATGAAGAGACGAAATTCGATGCATCTAAAATTTCCCCAACAATCACTTGGGGAATCACCCCAGGTCAAGCTATAGAGATTGATGCTTTACTTCCAAAGCCTGAATCATTAAATAAGAGTGATCAACAAACTGCTTTAGATGCATACAAATATATGAATCTAAAACCAGGAACCTCTATAGAAGGACTAGATATAGATGTTTGCTTCATTGGTAGTTGTACCAATGGAAGATTAAGTGATCTTCAATCAGCGGCTGAAATAGCAAAAGATAGGCATGTTGCTCAAGGAGTCAAGGCATTTGTTGTTCCTGGTTCAGAAAAAGTTGCCAAGGACGCAGAAGAGCAAGGATTACATCATATTTTTCTTAAAGCAGGTTTTGAATGGAGAAAGCCTGGCTGTTCGATGTGTCTAGCAATGAATCCTGATAAGTTAGAGAACAATCAAATTAGTGCTAGTTCCAGCAATAGGAACTTCAAAGGAAGACAAGGATCCTCTACAGGAAGGACTTTATTAATGAGTCCTGCAATGGTAGCGGCTGCAGCTGTAACAGGTTCAGTTATCGATGTAAGGAAACTACTTCATTAGATTTAATGGATTAGAAAGCTTTATGAACCAAAACAGCAAATTCCCTAAAGGTCCAATAAAAACAATAACTGGTATGTCCTTCCACCTATCTGGGAATGATATTGATACCGATAGAATTATTCCTGCTCGTTTTCTTAAATGCATAAGTTTTGATGCTCTAGGAGATCATGTTTTTGCTGATGATCGAAAAGAACCCAATAAAAATCATCCTTTTGATGATATTAAAAACACAAATAAATCTATTCTTATTGTTGATAAAAATTTTGGCTGTGGATCAAGTAGAGAACATGCACCTCAAGCTCTAATGAGATGGGGAATTAGAGGTATTATTGGTCAAAGTTTTGCAGAGATTTTTTATGGAAACTGCTTAGCACTTGGGATTCCATGCGTGCAAATTCCTGAACCAGAAATACTTTCATTAATTAATTCTATAAAAAGTAATCAAATGCAAGATCTTTCAATAAATATACAATTACAGAAAATATTAACTAATGATCAATCATGGAATATAGAAATTGGAAATGAATCAAGAGAAATGCTTCTTTCAGGGGAATGGGATGCTACATCTAAGCTAATTAGTCAAACGAATAAGATTAATATAACAATGGAAAATCTTCCTTATCTAAATAAGTTCCAAAATTTTGAATGCTAATTCATTCAAAATGGATCGGGTATTCCTTTAAAATCAAAACCATTTAGACTAAAACTTATTCCACCTGCTTTATTTTCAAAATCATAAAATAATCCCAACTGATAGGCTCTTCTTTGCAACATTATCGCAGTCTTAGAAGCTAGAGAGTCTCCATAATTATCTGATGTAGAATCAATATTCCATTGATTTAAAGTCTTAATCAAAATTGGTCCAAGAAGATGTTGAGAAAGCTCAAGATTCAGAGTAATTAAATCTCCTGCATTATCAAAGCTAAATGGGCTATCACCATTTTTTATTGTGACAATAGGTAGGATAGATATTTTTGTATAATCAAAATAATGTCTTTGCAAATTACCTATATTTAACTCAGGGCCAAGTCCAAATCCTAAAGTAGATTGATAGTTGTTATCCTCATAAAGAAAATGAGAAGAACTAATTTGACTATTTAAATAAAGACCAGGGGAAATAACTTTTGGGGAATAAGGAGACCTTTTATATTTACTAATTTCTTTTTTCTCAAAAAACTTTAGTGGAAATTTAATATCTATAGTTGCATTAACATTTGAGCGCCATAAATCTAGATATTCAGAATTACTATTTTTCTTCTGTGCTTGATATTTTCCAAGTCCAACTCTTAAATCATAAGAAGACTTTAAATCTCCTAATTCCCAGGTTCCATTATTATCAAATTTCACACCATAGGCAGTATAAATATCATCATTTCCTATCGATCCATTCCAAATCTTATGCCTATAAGCACCGAATATATTAGCTTCTATTCCTTTATTATTAATTAAATCTAATTTCTTAGTGAAATCTATAGAGTGTCTAGAGCCACTAGTAAGTCTATCTACATTCAAACTACTTATATCGGAATTTATCTTTGCATCCCAATTAAAAATCCTACCTTTTATTTCGGCTTCTAATCCAAAATTATCCATATAACTAGTCGAATCTTTAATTTTTGGACCATGCACTGAATCGTTGTGCTTAGGGTATGAATTTGTTTCACCTTCTATTGATCTTTGAATTAAGTATTGTGGCTGTAATGAAAGAAGAAAGTCTTTAGATAATTTTATTTGCCTCATTTGCCTTCCAATAAAGACTCCATCCCTATCCTTGCCGTCAATAGCTAAAATCCATTTATGTAGTCTCTTCCATTCAGACGAACCATAATTTGAAATCTTTCTATTACCTAATGGAATTCTAAAATTTTCTTCTAGAATTAAATAACTTCTTTGAGCGGTAAGAACATAATTACTTGAGCCATCATCAATCCCTTTAAGTTCAACTTTGTAAGAATAAATCCTACTTTGTGGAGGATTAAATGGATCATTAGTAAAACTAACTTCTTTAGCTTCCCATCCATTTTTCTTAATCCAAATATTAGCGGCTTTTAAGCGCCATTTATTAATTGAATTACTTTGACTTTCATCATTTGAAAGTATTTTCATTGCTGGATCAAAACTACCTTCAAGAATAAATCCATCTTTTAATTCAACATCTCTAATCGTAGAATTAACTTCTTCTTCAATTATTTTCTCACTTGAATCTGAATATTCCAAAAGGTTGAGATCTTCTGGAATTAATTTAATATTTATTATTCCATACACATTATCCAATCTTCCTTCTTTACTTTGTAGATTATATTTGAAATAACTAGCAGTAAAGAAATTCAATCCATTTGTAAATACAACATTTCCTGTTGCTATAAGAGTTTTATTTAATTGATTAACTTCAATCTTATCCGCTTTCAATTGTGCCCCATTGATGAGAGTTTGTACATTTCCTTCTGCAACAAAAATATTATTATCTTCCCAATATTGTATATCCGCTGTAACCTTTAAGCCTACAAGAGGATCATTTTTCAAACTTGCAGAAGGCTCCTTCTTTTGAACCAAATCAAATGTTTCATCAGAAATCAGATCTGTAGGAAAAAATTTTTTTTTATCTAAAAATCTCAATTGAGATTGACTATGAAAAACTTGAGAAGCTTGGTAGATATTCTTTTTAAATTCTTTTTGAATACTTGATAAATTGTCTTCTGATGAGAAAACCTTAGGGAAGCTTGCAGAAGCAAAGCCTGATCCTAATGGAGAAAAAATAAGATTGCTCACAGAAAATAATCCAGTCAGCAATCCACTAGAAACTATCGTCGCCAAAATCTGATAGTCGACGAAAATGTAAAGTGCATTGAACTAATAATGCTGGTCTTGTTTTGGACCAATATTACTAGCGATTTATAAGACTTAAGACAAATTGCTTAGTCTTGTGGGCTTTCCAGGTCTTTTCTAGCTGGAGTTCTTGTTGGGTCACTAGCCAAGAAGCCAAAGAGGAAAACACCAACAAAAAAGAAGACGACCGTATATACGGAAATCTTTAGGGCAAGCATGACTAGCTAAATCTTCTATGGAAACAAGAGTATCTTATGGGCAACTGTGCCCAAATTGCTCCAAATATTACCTTGAATTGAAATGTTTCTATGATATTAAGTTTAATGAAGCAGTTTCTAATCTGACCATCAAGCAATTAGTCATCATGCTCATCCCATGGATCATCTAGTGCCCTTGCAGGTGGCCCAAAGGCTGTGTAAACCCCAAAACCCGTTAAAGAGATCAAAAGTACTAACATAGCTATTGCTATTGAAAGGGCTGGAGATGAATTTTCCATCAAATCTTTCTACAGGTTGTAAACCTTAGCGGGTATTTCTCATACAATATCCAAAATCATTCTTCAACTGAGGCTAAAAACTAAAAATGGGACAAAAAACTGCTCTAGGATCTCTCCTTAAATCCATTGGAAATTCAGGCCAAGGCAAGGTTGTATCAGGCTGGGGAGCTGTTCCAGTAATGGCACTTGTTGGTGTGCTGCTGCTTGTTTTTCTAGTAATTCTTCTTCAGATTTACAACCAATCACTATTATTGCAAGGTTTCTCTGTTGACTGGAATGGCTAATTAAGTCATTTGAACTGACTTAAGAATTGAGCTCATGAACATCTTTGGAGTAGGTCTGCCTGAAATTGCAGTCATAGTTGCCCTTGGTTTAGTAATTTTTGGCCCCAAGAAACTGCCTGAACTTGGAAGAAATCTTGGGAAAACACTTAAAAACCTTCAAAAAGCATCTTCTGAATTTGAGAGCGAGCTCAATAAAGCAATTGCCAATTCAGATGAAAATGGCAATGAAGAGATTCCTACATCAGGAAATCAAGAGAATTCTCATGAAACCAAATAAAAAATATAATTAAAGCAATTCTTTTTTTAAAGTCCAATGAGATCGGGTAATTTCCGGTTAATAGCTGGACTAGGTAATCCTGGCTCAAAATTCACAAGAACTCGTCATAACATTGGTTTCATGGCTCTTGAAAGAATTGCAAAAAAAGAGTCAGTTGAATTTAATTTGCACAAAAAACTTTTTGGTCATGTTGCAAATATAGGAATAGGAGCAAACAGGCAAATACTTTTAATGCCTAATACTTTTATGAATGAAAGTGGTAAATCAATTAATGCAACTATTAACTGGTTTGGAATTGAGATCAATCAGGTTTTAGTCCTTGTTGATGATATGGACTTACCCTTAGGGAAAGTAAGGTTAAGGGAGAAAGGAGGCTCTGGAGGTCATAATGGGCTCAAAGACATTATCCAGCAACTTGGAACACAAGACTTTTGTAGATTAAGAATTGGGATCGGCTCACCATCGTCAGAAATTTTGCACAGAAAAGAGAAAACTATTTCGCATGTACTAGGAAAATTTAATAAAGAAGAAAGCTTAATAGTAGAAGAAATGATCATAAAAATAATAAAAGGGTTGGAATTAATTAAAAATCTTGGATTAAAAAAAGGAACTACTTTTTTGAATTCAAAAGAAGAAATCTGAAAATATGAACTTATGAAAGATAAACCTCTTACAACTGCTCACCTAAGGATTTATAGCCAAGACTTCTCATCGCAATCAATTGAAGGTGAAATCTCTGCAGGAGATTTTAATTGGCAATTTAATTGGCAATTCAGCAATGGAGAACTATTAGTTGAGCCACCACTTGGGAGAGCCCTAATTCAAGATGCGCTATTACGTTTTCTAATTAAAGCTGATTACTACTTAGAACCTGGAGGGGATTATATGTTTACCATTAAGGCCAGGTTCTAACTTCGATAGGACCCTTCCATTCAAATTGTTTTTCAAAATAATCTTCTATCAATATTAAAGAAACAACTGAATCTAAATTCTTTGGGGGTAAAATTAATGACCTTGGAAACAAACTAATAGGAAATTTTGGGGGACATAACTCTAAATATCTTGACCTTGCACGCAAGGTAGTCATCTTTTCATCTACTAATTTAATAGGATAAGCTTGATATTTCTGCATCTTAATTTGCCAATAGTTACTAGTAGTTCCGTTCCCAAGTACAATCAAATCAATCAAATAATTCTTCATCCAAGAAGTTAATAATTCCATAACAAAAGATTTTTTAACTATTTTTCCAGATATAACTTTTAATTCATCTATATCTGCTAATAATAATCCACATTTTTCATGTCCTGGATCAATTGAAATTACCTTATTCATTAATCAATTAATTCCATTAAGAACTTAAAGGAGCTTCTGCAATCCTTAAAATTACTACAACTTTTTCTGCTGTATCACTCTTAATTTGAGATATAGTTTCTACTTTTAAACGCATCTTTTTTGTAGATTTTAATTGAATTAAAAGATTTTTCATAGAGCTTGAATCTACTTGAATCTCAGTAACAAGAGAGCCTCTTCTTTTGACTTCAGCTAGTGTTGATGCAAGTAAAATTTTTATTTGCTGTTGAAATGAAGTTTGAGAAATCTTATTATTGCTGATTGTTAAACTAGAAATAACTTCACCTTCTTGAACAATATTCTTGTTAAGAATAACCTCAGGGAATGCATAAACATACTTTTCACCTAATAAAACATTCCCTGCTGAACGTATAACAACTACCCATTCACGCTGATCAGAAATTAGTTCTTCTAAACGAGTTATATGATCTCGTTTAACTAAGAGCATTCTCCGATCTGGTGTTTTACCAGGACTAACTCTTAAAAATGCATTGAAATTTGCTTTTCTAATAATATTTTCTATTTCTTCTTTGATATTAGCTTTTTCCTGCAATTTAATATTAAAAGTAGCAAGGCTTTGGCCACTAGTAATCACAACTTCTCCTTTACGAAAAGCAAATAAGCCCTTACTCATTTTTACCAACTCTTCTTCAGCTTTCTTTATTTTTAGCTCTAGCGCTTCTCTTTGCTCCTGAAGAGGAAGTAATGCTTCTCTACTTTCCTTTAATTTAGCTTGTAAATCATCTAGTTCAAATAAACCAATTCTTAACTCGTTGCTAACAAAAAGCATTAGGCTTAAGGAAATACCACTAATTAAACTGCCAGTAAAAATTGTTATTAAAATAGCTGTTCTCCTAGGTCTTAATTTGAAAATACTTAATCTAGCCTTCCCAATTCGGCTCCCCAAAAGATCGCCTAGGGTTGAAAGGATACCCCCAAGTACAAGCAAAAAAATAATCAGTTCCCAGCCCGTCACTTAATAAAGTATTAATCTTACTAAAGTTAATATTGTATCCAATTTAGTACCTCAACCATCAGATATTTTAGTTGAAACGTTTTGCAAGTGCAATTGGATCAAAAACAGTTATTTTTTTTCTATCTATCTGTAATAAGCCCAAGTTTCTTAGATCACCTAAAAGTCTAGTAATAGTTACCCTAGTTGAACCAATAGCTTCCGCTATACCCTGATGAGACAATCTAAGATCAATTGTGATCCCTTTGTCAGTAGGCACACCAAAATCCCTACACAAAACAAGCAAAAAACTAACTAAACGAGAAGACATATCACGATGAGTCAAGGTTTCTATCATGGTTTCTGTTTGAAGAATTCTGCTAGATAAACCTTGCAAAAGTAGTAATCCAACACCACTATCAGCAGCTATAGCATTCCTGACCGAGCCAGCTGGAGCAGAGCTCATTTCTACTTTAGTAAAAGCAACTGCATGATAAAAACGATCAGACCTATGGCCAGTTAATAAAGAAAGTACTCCAAATAAACTATTTTCCCTTAACAAAGCAACCGTTATCTCTTCTCCAGATTCATAAACCCTGGAAAGACGAACTGCTCCTCTACGAATTAAATACACCCTTTCAGCTGGATCACCAGGGAAAAAGATGGTTTTCGACCTCTCCACAGCCTCATTAGAAGCACCATCAAGGCCTCTAATGACATCCAAAAGTGTCTTCTTTATTTGTGAGTGCTCGTTTAAGTTATTGTGAGATTGCATCTCAATGGATTGATTCGAAAAAACTATTGAGCAAGCGAGCTGAAGCTATCATCTTCGCAAACTACTTTAAAGAGACCATAAGGATTGCATTCAAATAGACTTGTAGCAATAACAACTTTTTAAAATAAAAACTTTTAAAGATCTTTCGAAAAAACCAAGCTCTTTATGAAAAATTTCTTACTTTAATAAGCTAACACTATAGATAGTGTTAAAATGGTTGTGAAGCTCGACTCCTCCGCTAGATTTATAACAGATATTGATCAACATGATTATTACCAGTTCATGACAGCAAGTCCAAGCTCATCTCAGCAGTATCGAAGAAAAAATAAATTTGGTTCAAGTTCTATCACTTCGGCACCTGCTCAATCCAGACTGCAAATCATTTCCTCTCAAGGACAGTTACAAGTTTATGCATCACCTCATAGAGGGAGTTTTTCTGTAGTTCTTAGCGAAGCACTTCGTTCAGCAGGGTTAGGGAGCAAGGTCCTAATAGCTCAATTTTTAAAAGGTGGTGTCGCTCAGGGTCCTAGCAATACAATTAGTCTTTGTGCAAACCTTCAATGGCTAAGACCAGATGTTTATGGATGCATAAATGAACATGCAGGAACTAATAAACTAAAATCAATCGAATCACAAAAGAATTGCGAAGCAATTAAACAAATATGGAACTTATGTAAAGAACTCCTTCAGAACAATTCATTAGATAAAATAGTTCTAGATGAAATTGGATTAGCCGTTGAATATGGTTATATCAATGAAAAAGATTTGATAACTGTTTTAGAAAATCGCCATGAGTCCATTGATTTAATTCTCACAGGACCTTCAATACCCAGTAAGGTTTTTTCAATGGCTGATCAAATTACACAATTGAGGAACTCTAAATAATGCTCAAAAATGATCGCTGGATTATTGAACAAGCTGCAGAAGGAATGCTCCTCCCTTTTCAGCCAAATCTAGTAAGACATCTCGAACCGACTTCTAATAAGAAGCCTGTTCTAAGTTTTGGATGCTCATCATATGGCTATGATTTACGACTTTCATCAAAAGAATTCCTGATTTTCCGACATGTGCCTGGAACAATAATGAACCCAAAAAAATTTAATCCAAAGAACTTAGAATCAACCGAAATTCAGAGAGACCAAGATGGTGAATATTTCATTCTTCCTGCACATTCATATGGATTAGGAGTTGCATTAGAAAAAATGAAAGTACCTCCAAACATCACTGTCATTTGTTTAGGGAAAAGCACTTATGCAAGGTTAGGCATTATTGTTAATACAACTCCAGCAGAAGCAAGTTGGGAAGGACATTTAACCCTTGAGTTCAGTAATAGTTCAGGTGCAGATTGTCGCATATATGCAAATGAAGGGATTTGTCAATTATTATTTTTCGAAGGTGATCCTTGTGAAACTACATATAGCGATAGAAAAGGAAAGTATCAAAATCAACCAGAAAAAGTTACTCTTGCAAAGATTTAGAAATGATTAATGTAGATCCAGTTCAGCTAATTTCTGTAACCCCTAATGCAGAAAAAACTATCGCATATATTGCCAGAGTAAGTAACCCTAAGAATCAAGATAATCAAGACTTCAAAAAGTTAATAAAATATTGTATAAATCACGAACATTGGAGTGTATTTGAGCAAGCCTATATGACACTTCAAATAGAAACAAATAGGGGTATCGCTGCTCAAATTCTTAGACATAGATCATTTACTTTTCAAGAGTTTTCTCAAAGATACGCAGATAGCACACAATTAGGTAATATACCAATTCCAGAACTAAGAAGACAAGATAGCAAAAATAGACAAAATTCAACATCTGATTTACCTAGCAATATCTCTGAAATATTCACAAAAAAAATACAGTCTCAATTCGAAAACTCATTAAAGCTGTATCAAGAAATGCTTGACAATGGAATAGCTAAAGAATGTGCAAGATTCGTTCTTCCATTAGCTACTCCAACTAGAATATATATGTCAGGATCATGCCGGTCCTGGATACATTATATAAATCTTAGATCTGGTCATGGAACTCAGAAAGAGCATTTAATTATTGCAGAAAAGTGCAAGCAAATCTTTATAAAGCAATTCCCAACGGTTTCTAGTGCTCTTGATTGGTAAATACTTTAACCATGGCTTCTAGGCATAGTATTTTTAACAATCTTCTTTGAATTAAGAGATGATATTAAAACCTTTTCTTCATTAACTCTATTAATTAATAAAAGGTTTTCAAGAGGTTTATCGTATAATAATGAATTCATTATTTCATTAAGTTGATCGATATTCTTTTTACCTACTGATTTACCTTTCATAACGCCAAACTGATCAAATAAGTTTAATTGGGGTATACCATTAACTTCATATTTCTCCAAAAGATCTGACCACTTATCATTATCTACATTTAAAAGAACAATATCAATCTGATTTTCATATTTATTCTTTAAACTAAGCATAGTAGGGGCCATTTCTTGACATACCTCGCACCAATCTGCATAAAACTCAATAATGGTAGGAGAGCCATTATTCAATGCAATTTCTGGGGGAAGTGAATTTCTAGCAAGAGAATCTAATGGCTTCGTTGAATTCAGACCAATTCTCATAATCAAAAGAATTGCAGCCAATACAACAGAGAAAATTAGTAATAATATTCTTTGAATTTTTCCTAGTTGAATAGATGAAGAACTGTCCACAAAATAAATAATATTTATTCTTACTTTGCCATTTTTCTAATGGTTTGGGTGAAAAATGTTTCTATTTGAGCTAATGTGATAATCGATTTAATATTTATTTAGCTTTGTAATGGTCGCAAAGGACGGGGCTCATATTGGTAATCAAAGTAAAAAGAAAGGTTTGTTTTTTTTTGGAACAGATGGTATTCGTGGAAATGCAGAAACTCTATTAACAAATCAACTCGTTAGAAAAATTGGTTTTTTTTGTAGTCAAATACTCCCTAAAAATGGTCCAGTCTTAATAGGTCATGATTCAAGATCGAGTAATGAGAGAATTTCTTCTGCTCTAACTAGTGGTTTTTCTTCTGCAGGCAGGGAAGTCTGGCTATTAGGTCTATGTCCAACGCCAGCAATTCCTATGCTAATTAAAAAACATAATATTGCAGGTGGAATAATGATTTCTGCCAGCCACAACCCACCTGAAGATAATGGAATAAAAATTTTTGATGCTACCGGAGAAAAGATTTCTGTAAAGAAGCAAGAAATTATAGACACCTCACTTCAAGAAGAAAACAAAATTCCTTCCCAAAAGGGAGATTTCTGCAAACAACGCCAAACACTTCTAAAAGACTATGAAAATAGTCTTTTAGAAAATATTGATACACAAATTCTTAATAATATTCCTATTGTTTTAGATCTTTGCTGGGGATCAGCTACTTCTTGTGGCGAAAAAATTTTCCAATCACTTGGGGCCAAAGTAACAAGTATTAATAGCGTGCCAAATGGAGAAAGAATAAATGTCAACTGTGGTTCAACTCATTTACAAGCTCTAAGAAAAGCCATTCTAGAAACTAATTCTGAGATGGGTTTTGCATTTGATGGAGATGCAGATCGAATAATTGCTATCGATAGAAGAGGTCGGATTATTGATGGAGACCATATTCTTTATTTATGGGGTTCAAATCTCCAAGAAAAAGATGCTCTAAGAGAACAAAGATTAGTTGCCACAGTAATGTCTAATTTAGGTTTTGAAAAAGCATGGATAAAAAATGGAGGGACGCTAGAAAGGACATCAGTAGGAGATAAATATGTTCATAAAGCAATGGTTAAAACAAAGGCAAGTCTAGGAGGGGAGCAATCAGGACATATTTTATCAACAATCAATGGTCTATGTGGAGATGGTCTTTTGACTGCACTCCAATTATCTAAAATATGTGCTCAAAAAAAGATATCTCTTTCTGAATGGCGAAATGAAAGTTTCGATCCTTATCCTCAAAAATTAATAAATATTCCTTTATCAAATTATATAACAAGCAAAAGATTAGAAAATTGCAAAAGATTAAATAATTCAATTAAAAATGCCCAATTACAAATGGGTAATGATGGGAGAATATTAATTAGAAAAAGTGGAACTGAGCCTGTTCTTAGAGTAATGGTTGAAGCAAAAGATAAATTATTGGTAAATTCTTTTTTATCTGAAATTTCTCAAATAATCTATGATGAATTTAGCTAATATTAAACTTATATAACTTTAAGAAATAAGCATAAAAGAGTATTTAAACTTTAATAGAATTTCTAAAATAAATTTGACGATAAACTGGCTTAGCTTTTTTTATGACATATTTTTCTCTTTCTGTAGAAAATGGGAAAGGATTATCCATTGAAAATAGTTTTTTATCATTGTCCTTTCTTTCAAAGAAATTACTTGCGTCAATAAAATTATTCATTCCTTCCATAACATCCAAAATATCAGTCTGAAGAAATAACTTAGAACCCTCGTCTAAATTTTTTGCCAAAGAAAATAACAAAGAAGAATTCAAAACTCTTCTTTTTTTATGTCTCATCTTAAACCAAGGATCAGGGAATTGAATTGAAACAATTTTAACTGAATTACTTTTTATGCGAGAAAGCCAAGGATCTAAACTAACATTTACATTACAAAATAGGAACTTTAAATTATCAAGATTTAATTGATTTCTTTCTTCTTCAGCTGAAACAACCAAAGTTTCTCTTATATCAAAGCCGATATAATTCCAATTTCGATGTGCAGAAGCCATATTTAACAAAAACCTCCCTCTAGCACATCCAAGATCTAAATGAATAGGTAAGGAATGATTTTCAAATAATTCACTTGGTTGAGGAAGCTCACTTTCTATTTGAAAGAAGCGACTCAGTGGATTGACATGCTGTCGCACTATTTAGCGTTTTAGATAATTTCAAAGCCCAGTTTATATAAGGATGTTATAGATTGATAATAAGTAAATTCAAAAGCTTACTCTGTGACAGAAGTCTCATACCGCTCTCTTGTTTGGTTGATCTATCGGCTAGGAGCAACTTTTGCATTTGGAATTCCATTAGTTCTCTTTATATGGTCATCTCTGAAAAAAGAATCTTCAATAGTTAGGCTTTTATCGATTTATTGGAAGGTTGCAAGCCTAATGGTCATCAGCATGCTTCTTCTGACTGGCAATAGGCCTATTGGTTACTTAACTTCATTTTTGTCACCTCTGATGATTTTTGTTTCTATATGGTTTTGGATAGATCTTAATGAGGAGCTCCTGGAATTACCATCATGGAAACCATTGCCTTTTCTTCTAAAAGCATGGAGATTAGCAATTAGTCTTTTTTGCTGTTTCTATACAGTGATATCCTTTGCAAGCCTTGAATGTATAAATAAAGTTCAAGGAAATTATTGTCTTTATTGGAGAGAGGCGCCTTTAGGCCTAAATTTAATAATAAAAAATATTTTTAATTTTCTATTCGGTGCAAGTTGGACTGAAACTTTATCTGCATTTGTTGGTTATTTAGCATTGTTAATATACATAGTTGGATTAATACAGTGGGCTTTAATTAGATTACCTAAGCAAGGAAGAGTAGCTGGTGATTTCTAAAAATAAGATAAATTAAAAAGTATAGAAATTAATAGTTAATATCAGTTTTTCACAGCTAAGTATTAAGATTATTATACTAAACGATGAATCACATCAATACACCTTTCACATACACCTTTATGCTCAGGATCAGAACCAACTTTCATTTCGTAATGCCAACACCTTGCACATTTAGTTCCTCTTGATCTTGTTATTTCAATAGTTGCTATTTCATCTTCTTTGCTCAATAAAACCTCCGCCCAAGGTTCGCCTTCAATCTGTACTTTTGAAACAATTAGCCATTGATATAAGTTATCAACTTCGCTATCTCCATTTTCTTGAAGAAAATTAATAGCATTAAAAAGTAAATCTTTTTTAGGTGATATCCTAATATTAGATTCAAGAGAAGATCCTAAGTATTGTTTATTTCTGCAATCTTCTAATGCTTTATTGATAGAACTTCTTAGTTTCCTAATTTCTTCAATAGGTTCATTTAAAGAATTATTTCTCCAAGATTCAGGAATTTTAGGCCAACCTCTTTGAAACACAGAATCTTCAGATAAAGAATAAGGAATATTCTGCCAAATATCCTCTGACATATGACATAAAACTGGTGCAATTAAACCTGCCAAGCTTTCTATAATTAAAGACATTACATATTGACAAGTTCGTCTTCTTCTATCAGAAGGAGCACTGACATATAGACGATCTTTAGCTATATCTAAATAAAAATTTGATAGATCTACAACACAAAAACTTTGCAATAATTGAAAGAACTTAGAGAATTCATAGTTTTCATATGCAGCTGATATCTGATCAATAACATCAGCTGTTCTATTTAGCATCCACCGATCCAGAATGGATAGATCTTGAATTTCTACAGAATCTTTGACTGGATCAAAATCATGCAAGTTGCCTAAAAGATAGCGTGCTGTATTTCTTACTTTTCTATAAACATCTGACAATTGACGCAAAATATTTTCACCAATTGGTACATCTACAGAGTAATCAACAGAACTAACCCACAGTCTCAATACATCTGCGCCAAAAGCTGGCTCTAATTTCTTATTATTACCACCATTAATAATCACCAGAGGATCTACAATATTTCCCAATGACTTACTCATTTTTCTCCCCTTTTCATCTAATGCAAAACCATGCGTAAGAACTTTTGAAAAGGGAGCATTACCATTTACTGCAACAGAAGTAAGCAATGAAGATTGAAACCAACCTCGATGTTGATCTGAGCCTTCTAAGTAAAGGTCTGCAGGAGAACTTAGAAAATCTCTTGAAGAAGTAACCGCTGACCAACTTGAACCAGAATCAAACCAAACATCCATAGTATCTGTACCTTTTTCCCAATTATCAGCATCTAAGGCATAATCACTTGGCAAAAGCTTGGAAACAGGAAATTCCCACCAAATATCAGCACCATGTTCCTTAATTAAATTCGATATATGTGAAATAGTAGTTTCATTTAAAAGAATTTCTGAACTTGTCTTTGAATAAAATACTGGTATAGGCACACCCCATATACGCTGCCTAGAAATACACCAATCTCCTCTATCTTTTACCATAGCTTTGATACGCTTTTTACCGGTTTTAGGAAGCCATTGCACTTTCTCAATTGCATCCAAAGCATCACATCTAAAGCCTTCAATAGAGGCAAACCATTGTTCTGTTGCACGGAAAATTGTAGGTTTTTTAGTTCTCCAATCATATGGATATTTATGTAGATATTGTTTCTCTTTTAATAAAGCTCCCGATCTTTTCAATGCATCAATAATCTCTTTATTAGCATCTTTTAAAACATTTAAACCAGCAAATATCCCTGCTTCTTTAGTAAGATTTCCTTTTTCATCAACAGGGCAAATTACAGGCAAATTATACTTAATACCTGTTTTAAAATCATCAATTCCATGCCCTGGTGCTGTATGAACAATTCCTGTTCCAGACTGAGTTGTTATATAGCTGCCACCTAATACAAAAGGACTAGTTCTATTAAATAAAGGATGCTTATAAAAAGCACCTTTAAGAAATTTTCCTTTTACAACAGCTACTTTTTCTAAGGTGTAATTAATCTCTTGACTAACTTTTTCAAACAAATCATATGCAAGAATTATTAAGCTTTTCTTGTCATCTTTAGCAAAAAGATAATTAATATTTTCATTAACTGCTACAGCAACATTTGCTGGCAATGTCCAAGGAGTTGTTGTCCATATTGCAACTTTTAAGGTGGCACTTAATTCATCCTCATTTAATGGTAAATGAACTCCCTGTTTCGAAAGATTTTCATGCAAATCTTTCGAAATTTTCACAATAGGGAAAGTAAAGTAAATACTTGGACTTGTATGACCCTCTGGATATTCCAACTCAGCTTCTGCTAAAGCTGTTCGTGAACTAGGGCTCCAATGTACTGGTTTAAGTCCTCTATAAATATGTCCTTTAAGGACCATTTGTCCAAATAAGTTGATTTGGGAAGCCTCATATTCCTTTTGAAGAGTTAGATATGGATTATCCCAATCTCCCCATACTCCCCATCTACGGAAGCCTTCTTTTTGATTTGAGATTTGTTTAAAAGCGTATGCTGCCGCCTTCTTTCTCAATTTAATAGGAGTCAATGCTTCTCTTTCCTTTCGATCTAATGCTTGAAGGACCTTCAATTCAATAGGCAATCCATGACAATCCCAACCAGGGACAAAACAAACTTTTCTTCCTCTTAGAATCTGATATTTATTAATAATATCCTTAAGCACTTTATTCAGTGCATGGCCCATATGAAGAGTGCCATTTGCATAAGGGGGACCATCATGCAAAGTAAAATTTGGGCCTTTATTTTCTAAACCAAGAGTAAAATCTATTCCTTTCTTTTGCCAAAATTCTTGCAATTCAGGCTCTCGAACAGTGGAATTTGCACGCATTCCAAAGTTTGTTTTTAAAAGATTTAGGGTGTCTTTATATGAAAAATGGTTGACATTGTTTTTTGTTTTCTCGTTATTCACAATGAAAGCTCAATGAAAAAGATTATGAAGCGTCGGAAGGATTATTTCCTGAAGTTGGTTTTACAATCTGATTTTGCACTAAATTGTTTTCTTTAATATTAGCCTCAAGAGATGCAAATTGCTTTGACTCGGATTCAGCAATTTCATTATTGTGTTCTGGCCGAATCCATTTCTTGCCAATTGAACTAGGTTTAGCTTTAGACTTGAAAAGCACAAAAAATTCAAGAATAATAGATCCTAATTTGCTAAAAGCAAAGATTATTTGATTAAAGCTACTTTTCCATCGAACAAAAGTTCTTAAATCAGCCTGTTCTTGGACAGTAAGTTGTTGCCATCTATTTTGAGAAACTTCTGAAAATAACCTCACAACCAAAAATGTACTTAATAAAACGGCAATCATAGGAGAGCCATTAAATCGCTCATTACTAGTAATAAGTATTAAACCTAAGATCATAATTAGTGCTCCCCATACTGAATCTCTAGGACGGCTTAATTCCCTAATTAACAATGGTAGAGACAAAATCAAAAAGCCCAAAACGATTGAAAAGTTTCCAATAACTACGGCTATCATGATTTATCAAATCAAAGTAGATATATATATTGTGTCTAATTAGACTAAAAGAAGTCCATAAATATCATCTGTCTTACATAAGTTCATTTATTTAGTGTTTAAGTAATAGCTTTTTATCTCACAGTTCAAGAATCGCATCAGCAAACCATCCAAAAGATCACCTTTAAACTGTTAAAATGGTTAAAATCAAGGCAAAAAAAGCTGAGATCCATTGGCCCATCTGGCGGAATTGGTAGACGCGCTGGTTTTAGGTACCAGTGACTTCGGTCGTGGGAGTTCAAGTCTCCCGGTGGGCATTAATTTTCAAGGCCAACTGAGATGATTTTTTTTCGATGTTGTAATTCAACAATCAAATGAAAAAGACAATAAATTCCCCTGATAAAAAAGAATTAACTTCAAGATTTCAAAGTTCCGCTTTCTGGCAAAAGCGCATTAAACAATACTTAGATCCACCAGGATTTTTCAATCCAACTGTATTTTTATTTCTCGGAGGATATGGAATAGGATTTCTAGCAATTTGGCAATGGTACCAAGGGGTATGGCCTCTACCGTTGTTAGTCGGGCTTGCTTTTCTATCTCTACATATGGAGGGCACTGTAATTCACGATGCATGTCATAAAGCTGCACATCCAAACAAATGGATAAATCAAGCAATGGGGCATGGTGCTGCAATTTTATTAGGATTTAGCTTTCCAGTTTTTACAAGAGTTCATCTCCAACACCACTCGCATGTAAACGATCCCAACAATGACCCAGACCATATAGTTAGCACTTTTGGACCTGTATGGTTGATTGCCCCTCGATTTTTTTATCACGAATATTTCTTTTTTCAAAGAAAACTGTGGAGAAAATACGAGTTAATCCAATGGGGAATAGAGCGTTCTATTTTTATAACAATTGTTATTGCAGGAGTAAAATATAACTTTATGAACATTATTTATAATCTTTGGTTTGGACCAGCACTAATGGTAGGAGTTACTCTTGGAATCTTTTTTGATTACCTACCGCACAGACCTTTCTTAGCCCGCAACAAATGGAAAAATGCAAGAGTTTATCCAAGTCGAGTAATGAATATTCTAATTATGGGTCAAAATTATCACCTTGTTCATCATTTATGGCCTTCTATTCCTTGGTTTGAATACAAACCTGCTTATGAAGTAACTAAACCACTTTTAGATCAAAAAGGATCTCCTCAAAGAATGGGTATTTTCGAAACCAAAGAAGACAGTTTTAATTTTATTTATGATATTTTCATCGGTGTTAGGAGTCATAAAAAAAGTAGAAGCAAAATGAGACCTTTGGCAAATCTAATACCAACAAAAAAATGGAGGAAGAAATGGATATATCTATTACATAATACTGCCGTAATTCCAGAAAAAGAGTAGGTCTAAATTATATTTATTCAGATATAATTTTGGGTACTTTATAAAACTCTCCTTCTATTTTAGGAGCTAATCCCAGTAATTCATTTCTAATCTCTGATTCTTCTACAACATCATCTCTTAAAACATTAACAACCTCAACTGCTCTAGATGTAGGAGTAATATCTTTAGTATTTATTTTCTCTAATTGCGATACATATTCCAAAATTTTCTCAAGCTGACTAGCATAAATTTCAACGCGCTCGGGCAAAATAGCTAATCTTGCTAATTTTGCAACCTTAGAAACATCCTCGGCAGTAATTCTAGTCATGACTCATTAAGAAAATTCTTTAGATCTTTAGTTAAAGCAGAAGCGGCTTGATCAAGAAATGTTTTTCCATCGCGTGCCTTAGCTAAGAATGGATTTGATCCCATTCGACCATCAGGATACCTTCTGCGGAAATCCTTATAGTCATATATTGGCCCAGCAGGAGGCGGATCAGGTAATTCATATTGCTTACTTAATAAACTTGGTTCTACATGCAGGGTCAATGAAATCTCGCTAGGAGTTGCATGTTGACCTTCTTTGTCTCCATATAGAGCTCTAGCTTCACGAAACACTTCCGGAGTCATAAACCAATTTACCAACTTACATTTTAAAGAATTGGCAACTGATAATTGCATGCTTGAAGCGCTGCTATAAATCTGGGGGAACGCAGACTTCACAGTTGCAATATTTCCGCCATGCCCATTAATGATGAATATTCTCTCAAAGCCATGCATAGCAAGAGATATAACAAGATCATGAATAACATTCAACAAAGTAGAAGGTTGAAGACTCATAGTTCCAGCAAAACCCAAATGATGCTGAGCCATTCCATATGATTGAGTAGGCGCCACAAGCACTCCTGTTCTTCTCCCAACTTCTCTTGCTACTGATTCAGCAGTAATTGCATCTGTGCCTATTGCACCAGTAGGACCATGTTGCTCAGTTGAACCAAGAGGTAAAATAATTCCCTTACATTTAGAAAGATATTTCTCTACCTCAGTCCAAGTAAAAAGATCTAAACGTATAGAAGAATCTTGAGGAACTTTAGATGGCAAAATTTCGTCCCTGTTATTAGACATTTCTTTTATTTATTATGATTGCATCAAATGGCTTAAATTTCGCAATAGTCTTAGAAGAACTATTAAAAAAATCAAATAGCCTTATTACATGATTCTGAAAATCGAAGAATTTTTTCATCTCTGACTATTGATTTCTTCTCCAGGCCATCAGAATTAGTTGCTCCTGATTTAATTGGGTGCTTATTGATTAAACGTGAATATAATAATCGAATTATTTGGGGAGTAATAGTAGAGACAGAGGCCTATGCAGAATTAGAGCCTGCCTGCCATGGCTTCAAAAGCAGAACAGCTAAGAACGAAACACTTTTTGGAGAGCCAGGTCGCTTATATGTTTACTTAACCTATGGCATACATCACTGTGTAAATATAGTGACTGAAAAAAAAGGATGGGCTAGCGGCGTCCTTCTTCGAGCAATAGCTATGCCTAATGAGCATCACCGTGTTGCAGCAGGTCCAGGGTTGTTAGCCAAGAGATTTGGATTAAACAGAAACCATGACAATTCTCTAATCTCAGTAGAGAATGGTATATGGCTAAGAAAAAGCTCAGCAGACACAAAAATGAGTCCTATTATCCAAACAACAAGAATTGGAATATCCCAAGCAAAAAATCTCCCTTGGCGTTGGTATATGAAAAATAGTCGAAGCGTAAGCAAAAGGGCTTTGGGGGATAGATCCCCTAAACCATCTGAAGCATGGTCACCTTCCTCCAAGGAAGGTCCATGACGAATTGGAACCATAAACACATTATTGATTTATCCTCTTTTTCATTTGAGGACTATAAAACCGTTCTAGAACTTGCACATCGATTTAAGACCATCCCAAGCTCTGGATCAAGAAAAGTACCTGCTTTACAAGGCAAGCTAATAGCCACTTTATTTTTTGAACCAAGTACAAGAACTAGAAGTAGTTTTGAACTAGCAGCAAAAAGGCTTTCGGCTGATGTTCAATCGTTTTCTCCTTCAACAAGCTCATTAAAGAAAGGTGAGTCACCTTTAGACACGGTCATGACATATATAGCTATGGGTGCAAATGTTTTAGTCATTCGACACAACTGCTCAGGAGTTCCTGATCAACTTGCGAAATCTTTGGATCAAAAAAACAAACAAGTTTCCATTCTTAATGGTGGAGACGGACTGCATAGCCATCCAAGTCAAGCACTTCTAGATTTATATACCTTAATTCATTTCTTCAATAAGAAAGATCCTTCAATTGAGAATCTTGCAGGCAAGAAAATTGCAATTGTTGGTGACATAATTCATTCAAGAGTTGCTAGATCAAATTTGTGGAGCCTGACAGCTTGCGGAGCAAATGTTGTTCTTTGTGGACCCCCAACATTGCTACCTAATAATTTTTCAGACTTTGTCAAAAATCCTCCGCCAGGACAAAAGAAAGATCCAATAAAAAATCGTGGTGAAATCACAATTTCAAGATCACTTAAAGAAGCCTTAAAAGATGCAGATGCTATCTATACTCTTAGACTTCAAAAAGAAAGAATGAACGAAAATCTTCTTTCAAACCTAGAGACATATCATCAAAACTATGGGATTACACATGAACGTTTGAAATTATGTAAAGAAAATGTCCCGGTTTTGCATCCTGGACCAGTTAATAGAGGTATTGAAATGAGCAGCGAATTACTGGATGATCATTCAATTTGTCTAGTGGACCAGCAGGTCTCAAATGGCGTAACTGTGAGAATGGCTCTCTTATATCTTCTTGCAACTACAAAAAATTATAATTTAAAGTAATTTAAATCCTTCCATAAATAAACCATATATAAAACCCATACGAAAACTATCAATAATTCTGAAAGAAATAGAAGGTTTTTTTTTATTAAACTCTGACCGCCTAATTCTTACAAGAAACTCTATCAATATAATTGTAAAGAATGCTCCAACAGGATCCATTAGAGCCAATGTTCCATTAATCATGCCGACTGAACTACCTAAAAAAAATGCAGAAAGGAAAATGATTAATAAAAATGAATATCTCCTCCAAGGGTTAGTAGTCCATAATTCTAATCGACTAATAAAATTTATTAGATTGCGGTTTAAAGCAGTTGATTGATATTTCATTTTTTAAAATGAGATTTTATTTAAAATTACTTGATTTAACTAATAATAAAGATTTTTTTTATTATTCAATTGTCTCTGAAGCATATAAAGATCCTTTATTCATTATGAGGTATCTTTTGCTTTTGCTTTACCCTCAAGCAATTCATACAAAGCTTCCATTTGTGCCATGACACCTCTAATTTCCCCTGGCTCAGGAAGGAGACCATCATCCAAAACTCCTTGGTTCATTTCCCTCAGCTCCTGCCTTATATATCTAAGGTGACTAACAACTTGCTCTCTTTTTGACTGAGACATGAAATTCCTTTTACTTATCTAATAGTTTCTTTTACCTCATTAATTTCATTTTCGCTGGATCAACCAAGCAATTGCACATAAAAATGAAACTATTGGAATTTTTAATTTCGTCTAAAAAACTAACAAAATACTTTTTTTAATAGAATAATTAGAAGAAAGAAGATCTTAGAGAAAAAACAAGCTCCATGAAATCGCATAATATTCAACCTAATCAGTGTTCTAAGATAAAAATCACTAAAGAACTTCTAAATACATTTGATGACAAATCAACAGCTAAACTTGCTGAAAGACTTGAAAATGATGATTATCCAAGCCCATTCGAGGGTTTAGATGATTGGCATCTTTTAAGGTCTCTTGCAATCCATCGCCCAGAATTAACTCTTGATTATCATCACTTAATTGACCAGGAACCATTTGATGAAGATTGATGGAACAAAGCAATTAACTGGCAAAAAAATCCTAGTAATAGCTACTGGGAGCATTGCAGCAATAAAAACTCCAATATTAATTAGCAATTTAATAAAAAACAAAGCAGAAGTTAGGTGTGTAATAACAAATAGTGCATCTAAATTAGTTAGCCCCTTATCCTTATCAACTCTTAGTAGAAATCGTTCTTATCAAGATAAAGATCAATGGGATCCTAACCAAGCAAAACTCCCATCATCCCACTACTTCTATTTGTGATGTACCTTGCTGAATCAATATCTTCTATTGTTGGTCCTGCAGTGATAAGAAGTTTTAACCCTTTTAAGTCTTGTTGAAGTGAGTAATTTCTTTTACTTAAAATGCTCGTACTTTCAATCGCTAGTTGTATTAGTTGTGGACTAGCCATCCGACCATCTCCTATTCGATCACAAGCAAGTAGGCCTTGAGACGGTAATAGTGGTATTACATTAGGTAATTTTTCAAGTTCAGCCCAATTTTTTTTA
>CACIYC010000012.1 GCA_902590775.1 uncultured Prochlorococcus sp. | reverse complement strand
AAGCTTTTACTGAGGCAGGGGCAAAAGTTGTCGATCGGGATCAAGCTTGGGCAGCTCATCTAATCGTAAAAGTCAAAGAACCTCAAAAAGAAGAATTTGATCTCCTGCGTGAAGATATGGTCCTATTTACATATCTACATCTAGCAGCTTATCCAAATGTTGGCGAGGCTTTGTTAAAAGCAGGTACGACAAGTATAGCCTATGAAACAGTGCAAATGGAGGATGGAAGTCTACCATTGCTTGCTCCAATGAGTGAAATTGCGGGAAGATTAGCTGCTCAAATTGGGGCTCATTTACTTGAAAAGCCAAATGGTGGAAGAGGTATCCTCATTGGAGGATGTACAGGCGTAAGACCTGCAAGGGTTATTGTTCTTGGAGCAGGAAATGTAGGTTGGAATGCAGCAAGACTTTCGGCTGCAATGGATGCAGAAGTAATGCTACTAGATCGATCACCGGAGAGATTACGAAAACTAGAAGCCTACAGAAGGGGTAGACTAGAAAGCATAGTTAGCAGTAGAGGTCTATTAGAAAGATTAATTCCCTCAGCTGATCTCATCATTGGAGCAATCCTAACTCCAGGAGACAGAGCCCCTACACTCGTAGATGAAAGTATGGTTGCACAAATGAAACGCAATTCTGTAATAGTTGATGTTTCTATTGATCAAGGAGGTTGTATTGCAACAAGTGTTGAAACCACACACACAAAACCGACTATAAACATTAAAGGCATACAACACTATGCTGTGAGCAATATGCCTGGTGCAGTACCATTCACCTCGACCGAAGCACTAGTTAGTGTAACCCTGCCATATATTCTTGGTATTGCAGGTCGTGGTCTTGAATCAGCAATAACTGAAAGGCCTGAATTGATTTCAGGACTTAATACAATAGGTGGTTCAGTATGTCATCCTGGTGTTGCAAAGGCACTTGGTCTTCATCCTAGACATCCAATGGCATGCTTAAAATGATCACACATTTTTAAATCTTCGGAACTTTAGCTATAGGTCTTCTTAAAGAAGTAATAGCTAAACCCTCTCTAAAAGCAATCAACAGAGCAGCCGCTTCTAGATAACTATCTACAGAAAAAATTTGCCTAGAACTAGAAGTTTCATTTTCAGTTGTTAAGCCTAAAGATTCCAAGTCAATATTTGAAACTCCAGGATTAGATACAACAATCAATGGAATACTTCTCTCAATGCATGCTAAAACGGCCTCTCCACCAAGAGCTCCCTTAGGTGCAATCACTGCACATAAATCATCAATACTGATCAAATTTGATTGATAGCCAGCAGTCATCATGTGATGAGAACTTTTAGGTATCAAATCAGGAGCACGACTCAACCCAACTAAAACACAGGGTAAAAATGTATGCCCCAATTCTTCTCCAGCCGCACGAGGGTCCAAAAGGTTGTTAAGGGGTAATGGGTTTAAAGCAGGAGCATGTGCACATGGAATAGACAAATGTCGCACTAATGCATGACTAATGACAGCCTCAGCACCAGAGAGCAAATCCACGCCTTCCCCTTCTCTATAGGCATCTAATGCTTTGGATCCTAAACTTTCAGGGAACCTTGTCACTACAGCTATAGCAGTAGCACCCTCTTCTTTCAATTTATCTCCTGCTTTTAATAATGAGTCTAAGCAATCTATCTCCCCAGAGCTTGCACCACTTGAATAAGCTTTTATAGATATTTCAAGAGGCGACTCTGTCGTAACCACTGGTCCAATGTCCAATCCTAAAGTAGCCCTACAAGCATCAATAACTTGCATATGTCGTTGACGTAATTCCGGTTCCAGGCCTGCATCAATTAATACACCAACTTTTTGTCGGTGAACTAGTCGTAAAAAGAATTCACCACAAGCAAATCGATCCAACCCATATCCTTCAACATATTGAATTCGCTCATCATTCCAATATAAAGAAGCTCCATTCATTACATTTGGATGAGTAATCAAACACCCACTTGCAGCAGCGAGCAAGCGCGCAAATGGAATAGCATCTCCAGCGTAACCTCCAATCTCACAACCAATTCCAGTAGGAATCAGGAAAAGAGTGGGCAATGGGGTGGAAAAATTCAAGATTTTAGACAATCACAACAGCTTCTATATGCAATTCTCGTGAACCATCAATTTCTTTCGAAATACTAATATCTGTAATTGCCCATCTCAAAGGTTCCCCAAGTTCTCTCAATTTATCTCTTACAAAAGATCGTAACGATGCTAATGGCACATTGGCAGGCCATTCAATATTTATTTCTAGAGACTTAAGTCTCACATTTACACCTAGACTTACGATAGAAAATCAATCTCTTATACACTAGCTCCACCAACAACTTCAAGTATCTCTTGAGTAATTGCAGCCTGGCGAGCTTTATTATATGTAAGGTTCAAAGTCTTAGCTAATTCCTTAGCATTGTCACTAGCATTATTCATTGCAGTCATTCTACTAGCTAATTCTGAAGCAGCTGCTTCTTGCAATGCTCTTAAAAGCTGGTTCTGCAAATAAAGAGGGAGAAGAGAATTTAGCAAATCATCAGGGCTTTGCTCAAATACAACATCAGAAGGCAACTTAGGTTCTTCATTTGCTGGAGCAACATCCTTCTCAATTACAAGACGACTATCTTTAGTAGTAATTCTAAAGATTTCATCATCTTCTTGAGCAATTCCTTGAGGATCGAGAGGGAGAAGAGTCTGAACAACTGGATTACAACTAACTAAGCTAATAAACTTTGTATAAACAATCTCAACCCTATCAGTGCTTTCTGAAAGGAATTCAGATAAAACTTCACTAGTAGCTTCTTCAGCATCTATAGATGTAGGTACTTGTTCTAAATCCTGAAAACAAGCTCGGATTTTATACTGGTTACTTCTATTCTGGAAATAAGTTATTGCTTTCCGACCAATCAAAACCAAAGTGGTTTCGAAGCCCTGATCTTTAAGCTCTCCATAACGTTGTTCTGTCCTCTTAATAACATTTGTGTTGTAGCCTCCACATAAGCCTCGATCACCAGTCACTGCAACCAAAGTGACATTTTTCACATCTCGAGTTTTAAGCAATGGAGAGTCTGCAACCTCAAATTGCATCCTAGACTGTATGTTTTCGAGAACTCGTGCTAAACGATCAGCAAATGGACGACTTTTAAGCACCTGGTCCTGAGCACGACGGACTTTTGCGGCTGCGACAAGACGCATTGCCTCTGTAATCTTGCGTGTGTTTTTTACAGAAACAATCCTGTCTCTAATTTCCTTTAGGTTTGCCATTAAATTAAAATCTCCTGGATACCCTTAAATTAAATTGATGCCAACATCGAGGATTTAACCTCGTTTATTGATTCTTTAAGGTCTGACTCAATCTCATCACTAAGCTTCTTCTCCGTTAAAACCTTACTTATATAATCTGGTTTACTAGTTTTTAAATATTCACGTAATTCAGCAGCAAATTGAGTGACTTGTTCAACAGGGACCTCATCTATTAATCCTTTAACACCTGCATAAACAACTGCAACCTGTTCTGCAAGGTTTAATGGCGTAAATTGCGCTTGCTTAAGAAGTTCTCTTAAACGTTTACCTCTTTCAAGTTGTTGCTGAGTAGCTTCATCTAAATCAGATGCAAATTGTGAAAAGGCAGCAAGCTCATCAAATTGAGCCAATTCTAATTTCAAAGTACCTGCAATCTTCTTAATAGCTTTAGTTTGCGCGGCGCCACCAACACGACTAACTGAAATACCAACATTAATAGCAGGTCTTAAACCTGAGTTAAAAAGATCAGCACTCAAGAAGATTTGACCATCGGTAATTGAAATCACATTAGTAGGAATATATGCAGATACATCTCCTGCCTGTGTTTCAATGATAGGTAATGCAGTCATAGAACCTCCACCCATCGCATCAGAAAGTTTTGCAGCCCTTTCAAGTAAACGACTATGGCAATAAAAAACATCCCCAGGATAAGCCTCTCGACCAGGTGGACGACGAAGGAGAAGAGACATTTGACGATAAGCCTGGGCTTGTTTAGTTAAATCATCATAAATAACCAAAGTTGCCTTACCTTGATACATAAAATGTTCGGCTATAGCTGCTCCTGTATAAGGTGCAAGGTATTGCAATGCTGCTGCTTCTGAAGCACTTGCATTAACAATAATTGTGTATTCTAATGCTCCTTTTTCACGCAAAACTTCAACCACTTGAGCAACTGATGCAGACTTTTGGCCAACTGCTACATATACGCATACAACATCCTGTCCTTTTTGATTGATAATTGTATCTATAGCAATAGCTGTCTTCCCTGTTTGACGATCTCCAATAATCAATTCTCTCTGCCCCCTACCAATAGGAATCATTGCATCAATAGAAGTAATGCCTGTTTGCATCGGTTCATGTACCGATTTTCTTTTAATTATTCCCGGTGCCAACGATTCAATAAGACGAGAATCACTTGTAGCAATTTCACCATTACCATCTACAGGTTGACCAAGAGGGTTCACAACCCTTCCTAACATGGCATCACCAACAGGGACTGAGGCAATCTTGCCAGTTGCTTTCACAGTACTGCCTTCTTGAATCCCAATGCCTTCACCCATTAAGACGGCACCAACATTGTCATCCTCTAGGTTTAACGCAATACCTTCAGTACCATCTTCAAACTCAACTAGCTCTCCAGCCATAGCCTGTTCCAGACCATAGACTCTTGCAATTCCATCACCGATCTGAAGAACGGTTCCTACATTGCTTACTGAAACAGACTTATCATAATCAGCAATCTGTTTCTTCAGAATTGAACTGATTTCATCGGGGCGTATGGAAACCATGAGAAGAGAATGTAATTGTTAGGAGGAGAGTGGAAAAAGGAGGTAAGGAATTTAGAAGGGAGAGATGTTCTGGCTAGCTTACCTTTGCCAGCGCAAGACCCAATCTTCGCACCTGGCCAGATAGGCTTGCATCAATGACCTTAGAGCCAACATTGATAACAAATCCACCAATCAAACTGGAATCAACTTTTAGGTCTAATTCCAAATTGTCAGTGCCCGCAACAGATTGAACCGTCTTTAGGATCTCTGTCTGCTGCTCCTCAGTTAAAGCAATAGCTGAAGTAACAGAAGCAAGAGCAATCTTTCGTTGTTCTCTATAAAGCTCTAGAAGTCTCTCAAGCACAAAGTTGAGAAACCCTATTCTTTGGCGATCAGCTAATAGCTTTAGCAAATTAAGGAAAGAAGGAGTAACTTCCTTAGAAAAAATTTTCTCAAGTATCGCCTTCTTAGTAGCAATCTCAATAATCGGCGAAGACATAGCCTCACTAAAATCTGAAGATTGATTCCAAAGATCCAATACTGATTTTGATTGAGCGACTACATCTTCAATTTCATTTCGACTCTCAGCGACTTGAAGGAATGCTTCCGCGTAAGGAGTAGTAATAGTATTTAGAAGTGGCATCAATTATCTCCTATATTTTTGATGGATTGTCTTAAAAACTTATCTTGTGCCTTTTCATCGAGGCTCCCCGAAAGAGATGAGAGGGCTTTTTCAATAGCCAGTCTGGCTGCTTCTTTACGTAATTGATCACTTACTCTCGCTGCCTCTGAATTAAGATCTGATGCAGCACTTTGTTTGACACGTGCCATTTCAACAACGGTTCTTTTCTCACTTTCTAATCGAATTGCCTCAGCTCTTTCTTTGCAATCTTTTCTAATCTGTTCTGCTTTCTTTTCAGCAGAAGCAAGATCTTCTTTTGCTTGTTTTAGAGAAATTGATGCCTCTGATAAACGATCTTCAGCATCTTTTAAATCCTGCAATATCGCAGAACGACGCCTCTCAAGCATACTTCCCAAGAAATTTGGAAGGAATTTATAGAGTCCAAAAGCAACAACAGCAAGATTCAAAATATTTGTCTCAAATAAATTGAGATTTAAACCAAAGCCTTCAGTTGCAAAAATTAGAGAGTAATTCATTTAGCTGCTAGTAATCTTTTCACTATCAAATCGCCGAGTTTGTCGGCATCTGACTTGAGCTGATTGAGAGCAGAGTCTCTTTGCGCGTCAATCTCTCGCCTAGCTTTTTCTCTAGAAGCATTAGCTTCAGAATTGGCTAAGGACAAAGCTTCTTTATAAAGCTTTTCAGAATCTTCTTCTGCCTCAGTAACAACCTTTTGCGCAGCCTTTCGAGCTTCCTTTAACTGATTTTTTAAATCATTTTCAAGCTTTTCTACCTCTGCAAGCTGTTTCTTAGCTTCACTTCGACTAGAAAGAACATAATCTTCCCTCTCTTCAACTACCCGACCAACGGGTTTGAAGAAAAGAGCATTAAGGATGAATGTGAGGAGAACAACCTGAGCAGCCATAAGCGGCAGGGTTGCATCAAAGTCGAATAGACCTCCCTCACTAGCACCAAACAAAAGCAAGCTGGTCATCTATCAGGGGTGAGTGAGATTGAAAAAATCTTAAAGGGTCTTAAGAGCTAGGAAACTTAATTTTCAAATCAGTTTTGAGGAAGATCCAAAAACAATTAACTTTGATTAAAGATCATCCTCTTGTTTGATAAGAAATTTTTTAGCCAGCGAATGGGTTAGCAAAAAGCAGAACCAACGCAACCACAAGACCATAAATGGTTAGCGATTCCATGAAAGCGAACGAAAGAAGCAAGGTACCTCTGATCTTGCCTTCAGCTTCAGGCTGGCGAGCAATACCTTCTACTGCACCTTGTGCAGCGCTACCTTGACCGATACCAGGGCCGATAGCCCCAAGGCCTACAGCTAAACCAGCGGCAACAACAGAAGCGGCGGTGGTAATGGAATCCATAATTGAGCTAACGATGTGAAGCGCCTTATAAGGGCGTATTAAGAGAAACCGGGAGTTTATACCTGCGAGGGGGACATCTCATAGTTCAAAAGATGGGCTCGAAAGAAATCGGACCTAATCGCAAGGGATTTGCCAGAACAAAAAAATTTTCTAGCAACAAAAGTTTGATTAATGATGCTCTTCTACTGCTTCACCGATGTAGTAAGCAGCAAGAGTTGCAAAAATCAAGGCTTGAATAGCACTAGTAAATAAGCCAAGGAACATTACTGGAACAGGAAGAACAAGAGGTACTAGAAAAACTAGAACAGCAACAACAAGTTCATCTGCCAAAATATTTCCAAATAAACGGAAGGAAAGTGAAAGTGGCTTGGTGAAATCTTCCACAATTTTAAATGGGAGCATAATTGGCGTTGGATGTACGTAATACTCGAAGTAACGCAATCCTTTATTGCTCAAGCCCGCATAAAAATATGAAAGTGACACCAAAAGAGCTAACGCGACGGTTGTATTAATATCCGCCGTAGGAGCTCCTAATTCTCCACTAGGGAGTTCAATTAGCTTCCAAGGTATTAGAGCACCTCCCCAATTGCTCACAAAAATGAACAAGAAAAGAGTCCCTATAAATGGCATCCAGTCTCTATAGACTTTTTCTCCAATCTGAGTGCGAGCCAAGTCACGTATGTAATCCCAAAGGAATTCAAGAAGATTTTGAACACCTTTTGGATCACGTTCCATCTTCTTGGTGCCAACTACAACAAGAGTCAACAATGCACCAATAAGAATCCATGAGGTCATAAAGACCTGTCCATGAATCCTTATGTTCCCTAATTGCCAATAAAGGTGTTTTCCAACCTCTAATGCAGCAAAAGGTAAATCAAATGGAGAGGTACCCATTTTAAAAAAATTAAAAGTCGCTAAAGCGACATTGTGTCTAAGTCAAGCCAAAACCATCTAAAAAGTTTTCTTTATTTGTTTAAGCTTTCGGCTCAAGCAAAAATTGAAGAATCAAAGATGGTTTGTAAAGCAAAAAACCCATTAAAGCTGGTATCAAATGAAGGTCAGGCAATTTTGAAACTACCAAAACCAGTAATACCGGAACAATCAATTGAAACTTGCTGACTGAAGAAGAATTTTTTCCAAGAGAACCAATACTTTTAGCTAAAAGCCGAAAATACAGTATCCCTGAAAAAGCCCCTATTAAAAGACTAATAGCGGCAGAAAAGTCAAAAACAATGGTCGTAAACAGAAATGAAAATACTGTTAAGAACAAAGTAATCCTGAATATGCGCAGCTGAAGCGACGAATATTCATTAATGTAATCACCAGAATTTCTCTGGGTCGATTCAAGTTCAATTGAAGGCTTTAATGACTTAGTGGTTTCTAAATTTGCACTAATACAGCTCTCCCCATCAGGAGAGTGCTTTCTAAAAGAAACAAACTTGGATACCAGCAAGGGCTGAATGCTCCAAAGGCCCGCGGAATCTACCATGCAGTAGGTAAAAAAACCGTGATATAAGCTAAAACTGCTTTAAAAACATCATTATCTTTTACGTTGCTCCTCGAAAATATGAGCTATTAAAGCCAAAAGTTCTCCTTGCAAAAATAATGCTTATATTAAAAAAACAAATTTTTCACTATAAGAGCTAACAAAAAATACTTTTAAGGGTGCAATAAAAATATTGCATACAAAATTAAAGCAATAAAAAATTTTAATATTTTCGAGCTAATTAATTTTTTTTTCAAATCTATATAAAAAAATATATTGTTTTATTCAGGACTTGGCAAAATGCGTTTTAGACGGCTCAATAGGAAAAGTTATTTCTATAAAAGGCTTTGAGAAGCCCCTCAGCAAAAAGAATTGGTCCAGGCGATAACTATGCCACGATATCTAACGCATACCTTGCAAGAAAAGTAGAAAAGATTCCCTTCTGGCAAAGACTTATCCCACTTCCATGGGAAGTTTGGCCTTCTGAAGCAAGATTATTATTAGCTCTTATGGTTTTTTGGAGTATTGCTGGTCTTTTTATACTTGGTTCTGCTAGTTGGTGGGTAGCAAGTAGAGAAATGGGGGACGGAAGTTATTTCATCAAAAGACAACTTTTGTGGCTATTAGCAAGTTGGACAATTGCATGGCTAGCCATTTCAATCAATTTAAAAAAATGGCTTAAGGTCTCAAAATTATGCTTAATTTTTTGTATAATCTTAGTTGGAGCAACTCTTGTATTTGGAAGTACTATTAATGGTGCTTCTCGTTGGTTAATTGTTGGCCCAATTCAAATTCAACCTTCTGAATTAGTTAAGCCTTTTATAATTCTGCAATCAGCATATCTTTTTGCACAATGGGAACGAATAAAAAATGGCCAAAAGCTTATGGAATTAAGTCTTTTTGGCCTCTTAATTCTTTTAATTCTAAAGCAACCAAATCTTAGTACTGCTGCATTATTGGGCATCCTAATATGGATGATTGCTTTAGCTGCAGGAATCAAGTTTCAAAATCTTTTTTCAGCTGCATTTCTAGGTATAGCCATCGGCGGATATAGCATTGCAAGGCATACTTATCAGCTAAAGCGGGTTACATCATTCATTAATCCATGGGAAGACCCTCAAGGCAATGGATATCAACTAATTCAGAGTTTACTAGCTATAGGTTCTGGTGGATGGTTTGGTGAAGGCTATGGACTGTCTACCCAAAAACTTTTATATTTGCCTTTCTTAAATACTGACTTTATATTTTCTGTTTTTGCAGAAGAATTTGGATTTGCAGGTTCATTCATGTTTATGACATTTTTAATATTGATTGCTTTTCTGGGATTGAGAATATCTTTAAGAAGTCAGAACAATTACACAAAGCTAATATCAATTGGTTGCATTACAATGCTTATTGGACAATCAATAATGCATTTAGCAGTTACATCTGGATCAATGCCAACAACTGGCCTGCCTCTCCCTTTCATTAGCTATGGCGGAAACTCTTTACTTTCGAGCTTTCTCATCGGTGGACTATTACTTAGATGTGCTCTTGAATCCACTGGATTAATTGGTGGATTAAAAATAAAAAAGAAATTCAACTAGAGATTTTAAAGCTTAAATTTTTACCATGTTCCATTAGCAGCTATTACTTCTTTAGAACTTGCGATATCTGATCTAGCTCGCACTAGCGAGCAATTAATCAGCCATGGATTAGAGTATCCGAATGCTTTAACACTAGCAATTGTATTCATTAGTGGTCTACTAACTAGTCTTGGCCCATGTTCTTTATCACTATTACCAGTTACGGTTGCATATCTAGCAGGTTTTAATCAAAAGCAAAATCCGTTCATAAGAAGTCTAATTTTTTGCAGTGGGATTGTTCTCTCTTTAGTCATTTTAGGAAGTTTGAGTGGTTTATTTGGAAAAATATATGGAAAAATGCCTTCGGCTATAGGACTTCTTGTACCAATAATAACTATTCTCATGGGACTTAATCTTCTTGGGATTTTTAAAATAAGACTTCCTAATGGACCCAGTCTAAATTTTTTGGAAGAGAAAACTCCAAAGCCTCTAGCCCCAATTGCAGCAGGAATGACATTTGGGTTAGCAGCCTCACCATGCACAACACCAGTCTTAGCAGTTCTGCTTACTTGGATTGCTGAAAATGGGAATCCTGCAACAGGAATAATACTTCTTACAGCATTTGGCTCAGGGCAAGTGATTCCTCTTTTAATTGCAGGTACAACTGCTGCAACAATTCCCAAAATGTTATCTATGCGAGCATTTAGTCAATGGGTGCCAACATTAAGCGGGGTTATGTTTTTAACAATTGGATTATTAAGCCTTTTTTCAAGATGGATATAAAAAGATGAAAGGTTTAAGCAGGCTAATTAATTGGTTAGCAAGTTTAAAAGTGGCCATTGTCCTATTTATTTTAATTGCAATTGGAAGTGCCATTGGCACAGCAATTCCTCAAAACGAACCATCATCAATCTACTTATCAAAATTTGCAACCAATAAATTCCTTGGATTGATAAATGGTGATTTATTAATTGATCTGCAATTGGATCATGTCTATTCAAGCTTTTGGTTTTTAGGTCTTATTTTTTGGCTTTCAATATCATTAATAGTATGCAGCTGGAGAAGGCAATGGCCAACACTAAAAAAAGCAATCGCTTGGGTTGACTATAAAGATCCTAAGCAAATACAAAGATTGGTGATTTCGCAAACTTTCAAAGTTAATAAACCTTCTAATAATATAAGTAAAGTTGAAAATTATCTTATCAACTATGGATGGCAAGTGAAAAAGAATTCATCTAGATTAGCAGCTCGAAAAGGAGTTATAGGAAGAGTAGGACCTCCTTTAGTTCATCTTGGTCTAATACTACTTATGTTTGGAGCTACTTTTGGTGCTTTAAAAGGTGAAAGATTAGAAAAATTTCTCGCACCAGATAGATCTTTAAGCCTTTTAAGTCCTGACGGAATAAATAAAATCAATTTAAAACTCAATCAATTTGAAATTGATAGAGGACCAAATGGTGAGGCAGAACAATTCAGATCAAATCTTATTATAAGTAACAATATTAATGAGAAGATCTATAAGAAAGAAATAAGCGTCAATCATCCATTGCGCTTTCAAGGAATAACTATTTATCAAGCTGATTGGTCACTTGCTGCAATAACAATTCAAATAGATAATAGTCCAAAGTTGCAACTTCCACTTCAAAAAATTGATGAGCTTGGTCAACAGGTATGGGGAGTATTAGTTCCTACAATTGATAAAACATTTGAACCATTTTTATTAACACTTTCAAATGAACAAGGTCCAATAGCGATTTTCAATCAACAAGGAAATTCTATTGGGGTAACAAGGCCAGGTGGTGATTCAATCCCAATTGGAGAGAAAAAACTAAAAATCATAAATGTATTACCAAGTAGCGGTATACTTATAAAGCATGATCCTGGTGTTCCAATAGTTTATCTTGGTTTTTCTATTACTTTAATTGGAAGTATTCTTAGTATTATCTCAACAAAGCAACTTTGGATAATTGCTGAGGAAGATAATAATATAGTTCATATTGGTGGTTTATCTAATAGGAACTTATCAGGATTTGCTACTCAATTCCCATCAATTTTAAAAGTAATTGTAACCAGTTAAACAGTTTTTCTAGAGCCATGACTTACTCTTACAACGGTATGAACATTACCTCTAGGGTTGAAATCAGCTTCAATTTGCATCCAAGAAGGGTTTGACGCCACGACAAAATCATTCAGTATCTTGTTTGCAACTTCTTCATGCGAAATTTTCATAGAACGATAGCTATTGATATAAAGCTTTAAAGACTTAAGCTCTAGAATTGTTTGAAATGGCTGATATGACAAGCGAATTTCAGCAAAATCTGGATAACCTGAAAAAGGACATTGGCAAGTAAATTCTGGAAATACTATTGAAATTTCATAGTCTCTCTCCATAGCTGGATTAGGAAAACAACTAATATCTGATTCAGAAATTAATCGTTCACCATAAAGCTCGGTATCATTTTTCTCCACGAAAACCCCTACAGCAGAAGAACTTTATAAAAGATAATTCTTTATTTCTCAATTACAAGTTTAAAAACAAATTAATTTTTTTTAACCAGCCAACTGTTTAAAAGAAATCTTTTTCAAAAAAATAATCAAATCTGTATCATCAATTACAAACAATAATCTCCCTAAGACTACTAATGGTAGAAGGTAAAAAAAAAATCATGGATCTTTGGCTAGTTCCTTCTGCTAATCAAACTCACATAAGGGTTACCAGCATTCATGGAATGCTTTGGCTACAAACTCATTTCGAAACTAGCGATTGGGAAAATATTTCATCTCAAAAGGTTGTTTTAAGTAAAAGCGATGCAGAAATGCTTGCTAATGATGCAAATCAGGCTGGATTAATAATAAATTCCGTACCTTCAATTACAGCTTGTAGCAAAATCTGAGAAAACCTTATTAAACTAATCATGAAAATCAGAAAAAGTACATGAAAAAAGTAGAGGCCATTATCAGACCTTTTAAGCTTGAAGATGTAAAAATAGCTTTGGTCAACTTAGGTGTTGTTGGAATGACAGTTAGTGAAGTAAGGGGGTTTGGTCGCCAAAAAGGGCAAGTAGAGAGATATCGAGGCTCTGAATTTACTGTTGAATTTCTACAAAAACTTAAAATTGAAGTTGTTATTTCTGATGAAAGTGTTGAAGGGGTTATTCAAGCTATTTCAGAAGCAGCAAAGACAGGTGAAATAGGAGATGGGAAAATTTTCGTAACACCAATAGAATCTGTTATTAGGATTAGGACAGGTGAATCTGGTGACTCAGCTATTTAATGACAAAGTTCTCTGAACAAGTTCTTTAAGGTTTGGGATTTGCTCGCTCCCTTGATTCCCCAACCAAAGGAAATATTCATGGTTACCTGCTGGCCCCGTCAGAGGAGAAGCTATTAACCCTTTAACAATCCACCCTTCAATTTTTGAAAATTGAATAATTGAATTTAACGCATCCAAGTGAGAATTGGGATCTCTAACAACACCACCTTTCCCAACGCTTAAACGGCCAACTTCAAATTGAGGTTTTACCAAAAGTAATAGCTCATGTTCAAACTGATTCAAAAGCAATCTAATTGCAGGAAGAACGAGCCTCAAGGAAATAAATGAGAGATCTGCCACACATAAAGTAGGGACAGGATCATTTGGCTTATATAACTGGGAGCTTTGTAAGTTACGAATATTTGTTCTCTCTTTCAAAATAACTCTTGGATCATTGCGAAGTGACCAAGCTATTTGTCCATATCCAACATCTATTCCATATACAAGAGAAGCTCCTCTTTGCAAAAGACAGTCTGTAAATCCACCAGTAGAAATTCCTGCATCAATACAAACTCTTCCATCAATTTCTATAGGGAACTGATCTAACGCAGCAATCAATTTATCTCCCCCTCTCGAAACATATCTTGAAGAAGTCTTAACTCGAATGCCCAAGTCTTTTAAAACTATTTTCCCAGGCTTATCTAAAATATTACCTGCATCATCTCTCACTTTTCCAGCGCGTATAAGTTTCTGAGCTTGTTCGCGCGATGAAGCTAATCCTTTGGTCAGCAAGTGAACATCAAGTCGGTGTTTTTTGCTCATACCGTCATATAAGCAAACAAAAAACCGAATAAAAACCGCAGAACTAAGGGAATTTCCAAAATCTCATAGAAGATCTATTCTATACATCCCTTAAGGACGTATTGAGTACAACTCTAAGAACCTCAAAAAATGGAAAGAACTGCTGCAAGGCTTCTGCAATTAGTTCCAAAGCAAAAAGCGGCCAAAATCCTTGAGTTGTTTCAACCAGGCAGTTTTGTCATATTAAAAAATCAACCCAATGATTTGCCACCTTTTCTATTAATTTCTTGTAAAGGAGGGCGCTGTTTAGTAAGACAACAAACTTGGGGCCAATATATTCATTGGGAAGTTGAACATGAGCGACTAAAATCAGCTTAAGAAAAAGAATTAAGTTCCTTTGATTGATCGTTACACACTCCCTGAGATGGGAACAATATGGACTGATCAAGCCAAGTTCCAATCATGGCTTGATGTTGAGATTGCTGCTTGCGAAGCCAACTTTAAACTCGGAAAAATTCCTGAAACTGGGATCAGAGACATTCGCGAAAAAGCCAAGTTCAACCCTCAACGTATTCTTGAGATTGAATCAGAAGTGCGACATGATGTTATCGCTTTCCTCACCAATTTAAATGAAAATATTGGAGACTCAGGCAGGTTCATTCATGTTGGAATGACAAGTAGTGATGTACTAGATACTGGACTAGCTTTGCAATTAAAAGCCTCTGTAAAATTACTAATCAAAGAAACAAAAGTACTTGAGGATGCAATCCGATTAAAAGCACAAGAACATAAGAACACAGTCATGATTGGTAGATCGCATGCCATACATGGAGAACCAATCACTTTTGGATTTAAGTTAGCTGGCTGGTTAGCTGAAACTATTAGAAATCAAGAAAGGCTAAAACAATTAGAAAAAGATATTTCAGTCGGACAAATCAGTGGGGCCATGGGAACTTATGCAAATACTGATCCTGAGATAGAAAGAATTGCATGTGCTCAATTGGAATTAACACCTGATATAGCAAGCACTCAAGTCATTTCTAGAGATCGCCATGCTAGCTATGTACAAACACTTGCCTTGATAGGTTCTTCATTAGATAGATTTGCAACAGAGATTCGAAACCTTCAAAGAACAGATGTGCTTGAAGTAGAAGAAGGTTTTGCAAAAGGACAAAAGGGAAGTTCAGCTATGCCCCATAAAAGGAATCCAATTCGTAGTGAACGAATTAGTGGTCTGGCAAGAGTACTGAGAAGTTATGTCATTGCCGCTCTAGAAAATGTTGCTCTATGGCACGAAAGGGATATAAGCCATAGTTCTACAGAAAGAATGATGCTGCCAGATACCTCTATTACTCTTCACTTTATGTTGAGAGAGATGAGTGAAATTATTCAAGAACTTGGAATCTATAAAAACAATATGACAAAAAATATGAATGTTTATGGTGGAGTTGTTTTTAGTCAACGTGTCCTTTTAGCTCTTGTTGAAAAAGGAATGCAAAGAGAATATGCTTATAAATTAGTCCAAAAACATGCACACGCTGCCTGGAATACAGAAACAGGTGATTTTCGAGCCAACCTTGATTCTGATAAAGATATTACCGAAATCCTCTCCACGAAAGAACTCAATAATTGCTTTAGTCCAGAAATACATCAATTAAATCTAGATGTGATTTGGCAACGTCTTGATCTTTGATAGTTATACACAGTTACTGAATCTCATGTTTAATGATACTTGTCATACCTTCAACCAAAATTAAATGACTGAATCATTTCGGCTAGAGAATGACAGCATGGGCACAATAGAAGTACCTAACGATGCACTATGGGGAGCGCAAACACAAAGATCTCTTATTAATTTTGCAATAGGAAAAAATAAAATCCCTATAAAACTAATATATGCATTGGTAAGAATCAAAAGTGCTGCTGCAATCACAAATTGGCACCTAGGAGTACTTAGCAAAGAAAAGAAAGATTTTATAATCAATGCATGCAATGAAATAAGCGAGGGTCATCATGACGAACAGTTTCCATTAAGTGTCTGGCAAACAGGAAGCGGTACACATACAAATATGAATGTTAATGAGGTAATTAGTAATATTGCATCAAAAAAAAATAGTTATCCTATCGGTAGTCATCAACCATTACATCCCAATGATCATGTAAATTGCTCGCAATCAACAAATGATGTATTCCCAGCAGCAATTCAAATAGCCACTGTACAAGAAATAATTTTCAACCTTTTACCAGAGCTAGGTCAACTTATTAAAGCCTTTGACAATAAAGTTTTAGAATGGGGAAATATTGTTAAGACTGGGCGCACACACCTACAAGACGCCGTACCACTCACACTTGGTCAAGAAGTTTCTGCTTGGAGAGATCAACTATTAGCAGCTCAAAATAGAATAAATGAAAGTCTTAATGAACTTTACCTCCTACCTTTAGGAGGAACTGCTATAGGAACTGGTTTAAATGCTCCGTCAGGATTTTCAGAGAAAATTGCCAGCGAAATTGCCACCTCAACAAAACTTGCTTTTCAACCGGCTCCCAATAAATTTGCCATCATGGCTAGTCATGATGGCTTAGTTCATACAATGTCCGAATTAAAGATGTTGGCCGTCTCCTTACTGAAAATATTCAATGACATACGTCTATTGTCATGTGGGCCAAGAACAGGAATTGGAGAGCTATTGCTACCAGAGAATGAACCTGGTAGCTCAATAATGCCTGGGAAAATTAATCCTACACAATGCGAAGCTATGACAATGGTCTGTACTCAAATTATCGCTCTTGATTCTGCTGTGACGATGGCCGGTAGCGCTGGTCATTTGCAGATGAATGCTTACAAACCTTTAATTGGATTTAACCTTTTAGAAAGTATTGAGCTTCTTACGAATGCTTGCAAGAGTTCAAGAATCTCAATGGTAAAAAACATGAAAGCAAATATCGACCAAATCACAAATAATGTTCAACAGTCTCTAATGCTTGTAACAAGCTTAACTCCAACGATTGGATATGAAAAAGCCAGCAAAATTGCACACTATGCTCACAAAAAAAATATCACTCTTCGTGAAGCAGCACAAACCCTAGGCTATATAAGTGAGGAGATGTTTGATGAGATTGTCAATCCCGATTTAATGACGAATATTGATCAATAAGAATTGTCATCTACAATATTTATCTTTTTTCTTTTATTACTCAAACGTTCTGTCGCTGGATTAGATTTTCTGTCAGGTTCTATTTGTTCTTTCAGAAGATCGTCGAGTTCACGTACAGGGAAACGATTCAATCCTTTCAACGCTATAGCAGCATTACGTTTGAGCTTCTGACTAATTGCTATGCAATGAGGAACTTGAGCCAATAAATCAATGGTTCTGCGCATAACCCTTACTACGTCACCTTCATCTAGTGAAGTATTGGAAATTAATTCATCCCATGTAATGCCAGTGCCCCATTTCTCTACTAATCCCATTAATTCAGGTTCAAACCAAATTGGAATATTTAAATTGAATCGCTCTTGATAGAGCTTTAATTCACGCCTAAGACTTGAAAGGTTATTCAAAGCTTCTATCGATTTAGAAGAACTCGAGAAAGCTGTCCATAAATCTGGCCGATTTATTTCAGTGCTAATAGCCTGCAAAACTGCAGCTAACTGTTTAGGCTGCAGTTCATCTAAATGACCACTCATCAGGGCAAGGCCTATCCATAGTTCATTATCTCCTCTTAAAACAGCAACAGTTTTTCCAATTTCTGTAGTCTTAAGATCATCCATACATCCGAAATACTGTAATATCTCTAATAATTCTAAGAATGTATCCCAATGACGATTTGAACGATTATATATTGCTTGTTGTCGCTCACTAATTTCAATTTTAAGCTCTTCCATACGTCTACGATGCTTCTTAAGTTTCTTACGATCACCCCATTGATGAGCAGGTAACTGAGTTAATTCATCTTCTAAATCTTTAACTAATTTAACTTGTGCACTAACCTCGCTTGCAAGATCATACTGAGGTGTAGTCATATCATAAGTTCTAGAAATCTGAGCGATAGAATTAGCAATCGACTCACTCGAAATTTCACCATAACTAATTTCTCCAACACGCTTTAGATTTGGAGGCATTGAAGATTTAACATCCAAACAATTTAAATCTGCGTGTAAGCAAACTACCGACTTACAGGATATTAGAACCCAGATATTCGAGTAAGTAAGGCATAATAGTAGTGGTAAATGATAAGGTCCATCAATTTTTTTGACAATAACTGCTGGAATAACTTTGGATTGTAGTGATGAGATTTTCAAGCTAATTAATGATCCAATGCTTGCAAACTGCAATGCTAATGTCAGCTCATTAGCAAGAGTTTCTGATGCTTGTTTTTGCAGAATCCTCGATAAGCGCCTTTCTTCCTTCAAGCGACTTCTACGTTTTTCATAGTCCTCAAAGTCATCCCATGGAACATCACCTGCAACATCTTCAAGTTTTAGCAACTGATTCCTTAAATCCTCTAGTTCCTCTTCTTCATCAAGCATATCTAAGCTTGCTAAATAACAACCAAAACTTCTTTGAACCAACTCTCTTGCCTTTGCAAGGTCATAACGCTGCAAGAGATTCAAAACCATTCCATAACTTGGCGTAAATTGACTAATTAATGGATTAGGTGAACAAGTGGCCAGGTGACCAGCTTCTCGAAAACCCTCAAAACGAGTTTGCACAGTCACAACATCGCCCTGTAAATCAAGTCCTCGTCGACCAGCTCTTCCTGCCATCTGCAAGAACTCACTGCCTGACAATGGTCTATGACCATTTTCTGTTCGTTTTGAAAGTGTGGAAATAATCGTACTTCGGGCAGGCATATTGATACCTGCTGCCAAAGTCTCTGTCGCAAAAACAACTTTCAATAAGCCTTGTTGAAATAATTCCTCAATCAACTCTTTCCAGGCTGGCAAAACACCTGCGTGATGAGATGCAATCCCCTGTTTCAAAGCATCCAGATGTATACCTTTGCGAACACCCTCAGGATGTTCTTTCATATAAGAACTTAAATAGAACTCAATTTGTTCTTTTTCTTTAGTCGAAACCAAATCCACTTCTTTCAATAAGTTTTTCACAGCCATATCACAAGCACGTCGACTAAAGATGAAGTAAATAGCAGGAAGAATTTTTCTCCTCGCAATTTCTCTAACTACAAAATTTATTGAAGGAGATTCAGGCTGTAATGGTTTGGAAGATCTACTTTTTCTTCTTTGCCCTTTAGGAGCTCTCCAAACTTTGCAATTCGGATGTAATCCTGTTTTGGAATCATTGAGTAAGGGATGCAACCCTTTAGCACTACAAAAGTTAAAATTTAAGGGGACAGGACGAAAATCACTAAAAATTAATTCGGTAGGTCCATGTACATATTGAATCCAATCCGTAAGCTGAGCTGCATTCGCAATAGTTGCTGAGAGTGCAACTAATTGCACTGTGGAAGGGCAATGAATTATCGACTCTTCCCAAACAGTCCCACGTTGAGAATCATTCATATAATGACATTCATCTAACACAACTGTCTCAACATCGACAAGCGGATCATCCTTCTCATCACCTGCTGCATATAGCATGTTTCTAAATATCTCAGTAGTCATAACAGTGATTGAGGCGCCTCTATTAATACTTAGATCCCCTGTCAAAAGTCCAACATTTTCATATCCAAATTGATTGCGAAAATCACGAAGCTTCTGATTAGAAAGAGCCTTTAAAGGAGTTGTATATAAAACTCTTTGGCCATGAGCAATAGCCCTATAGATAGCGTATTCACCAATTAATGTCTTACCAGAACCAGTGGGAGCACTAACAACGACAGAATGACCTTGATTTAGAGCATCTATAGCTTGGAGTTGAAACTTATCCAATGAAAATGGAAAAATTTTTGCAACTTCCAAGTTTTTTTCAGTCACATCAAAAGTCATGTGTTTTATTTACCTCAAAGCTCATCTCACTAATCCTAATGAGACAATCTAATCTCCTGAACTAATAATTTCATCTCAAGAAAGGCATGCAAATAAAAAATATCAAAAAAATAACAACAATCCATGAATATCGAAGCAAAATACATCTATGAAAAAAAATTCTGCAACAAGGTTACGTAAAATCAGGACCTGGCAACCTGGCAAAAAGGATTGTGAATTAGTTCTTCCCTTAAAGAACAAGGAAAGTAACGTCTCACTTATCGATCTTGCTAGCAATGACTATCTTGGGCTTAGTCAAAATCCAGAACTTATAGAAGCGGCTCACTCAACCATGCTCTCAGAAGGATTGGGAGCTGGAGGTTCAAGGCTTGTAACTGGAAGCAGACCTATACATAATAAACTTGAAAAAGAGCTTAGTGAATGGCTAGAGGTCGATAAAGTCTTACTCTTCCCCAGTGGATTTCAAGCAAATATTGCTGCTGTGAATATCTTGGCAAATCGTCATACGACTGTGATAGCAGACAAATTGATACATCACTCTTTATTAGTTGGAATAAAAGCTAGTGGCACAAGAATAAAACGTTTTGCTCACAACAATATTAATGACCTTGAAAAACTAATTAAAGAATGTATCCAAGTAAAACCAAATTATCGTCCTTTGGTAATTACTGAAAGTCTTTTTAGTATGGAAGGGACTTGCCCTAACTTAAAAAAAATTGCTGCCCTTTGTAGAAGCTATAAAGCCATGCTTTTAGTGGATGAAGCACATGCCATTGGTGTATTAGGAGACAAAGGTAGAGGTATGTGTTTTGGCATTTCTGATCCAATAACAATGATAAGTGGGACATTTGGTAAAGCGTTTGGAAGCGGTGGTGCTTTTCTTGCTACAAACCATGAAATTGGTGAGCAAATTATTCAAGCAAGCGGTGCTTTTCAGTACACCACTGCTCTTGCTCCTCCTTTAGCCGCAGGAGCTTTGGCCGGATTGAAGCTAATAAAAAAGAATCCGCATTGGATGCAAACACTCCAAAAGGATTCCCTCTCCTGGAGAACAGCACTCCTAAAAGAAGGTTGGACTACCTCTAAAGGAATTGGGCCCATAATTCCTCTTATACTCGGCACTGATAATGAATCTCTTTCAAAACAACGTCAACTTGAGGCCAACGGTCTTTTAACTATTGCAATAAGACCACCTACTGTTCCAGAAGGGACTTCTCGTTTGCGAATTGTAATCAGAAAGAACCTACCAACCAATACTTTGAAAAAATTCATTCATCACCTTGGCGAAAAGAAATGAATCAAGTTATAGCTATGCATGGCTGGTACAGTGATAGTACTTTTTGGAAGAATTGGCAACAAGACTTTCAACTACATGGATGGATTTGGCAAAATATTGAGCGAGGTTATGGTTATATCGAAGTATCAGAGCCATCTTGGAAGCAAGTTAATAATAGTAGCAATAAAATCAAAAGAGTCCTTTTTTGTCACTCTCTTGGTATTCATCTGGTCTCACCAGAAATCTTATATGAAACAACACATTTGATTTTACTAAATAGTTTTAGTCGTTTCATACCAAAGGGCATAGAAAATAGAGCTATTAAGATAGCTCTTGATGGAATGCAAAGAAATCTAGGGACAGAAAATGAGAACAAAATGCTTTTAAAATTTGCTCTGAAGGCAAAGAAAAATTTAAATAGTCAAATAATTTTAGGGAAAGAACGTTTCCAATCGGGAGTATCACATGAAGGAAGACAACGGCTTAAAGCTGACCTCGAACTACTGATCAATACAAGAAAATTACCTTCAAGTCTCAATAAACACTCAACAGTGCTAGTAATCAATGCTGCAGATGATGCAATCATTTGTTCTTCTAGTAGAATTTCACTAATCGAAGATCTCCAGAAATATCTTTACAAAAAGCCTATACATTGGGAAATTAAAGATCAAGGTCATTTCATGAATAATTTAACTGATCTGATAAGTGAAATTAGTGCCTGGTTGAAGTCAAACTAATGGAAAAAAATTGGGAAGGCCTTATCATTCCAAACTTTGAAAAGGCTTCATCAGAATATAATAAAAACGCTTTGCTTCAAAAGTTCTTTGCTACCAAACTTGCAGAACATTGCTCTCAACATATTATTCCACCTGGACTATGGCTTGATTTAGGTTCAGGTACAGGTCTATTAGCTAATGCACTAGAAGGAAAAAATCCCCATCAATCTGTTCTAAGAGTAGATGCTTCCATAAAGATGCTGAAACAACATGCTCCAAATAAGTTAACAAAACTTTTTGACTTAAACTTAGGGCTTCCTCTCTTTAAAGAATCACCCAAATTAATTGCCTCTAATTTTGCACTACATTGGCTTCATAAACCAGAGGAAAGATTAAAAGAATGGTTCGCTGCATTAGCTCCTGGTGGATGGCTAGCAATAGCCTTACCCGTAAAAGGAAGCTTCCCTGAATGGTATGAAGCATCAAACAAAGCGAATGTAAATTGCACAGCAATGACATTCCCATCTCACGATTCCTTAACAAAAGTCATCAATAAAGAAAAAATTCAATTACAACTTTTAGAAAACTTCACTCAAGATGCACCAAAAGTTAGTGCACTATTAAAATCATTAGTCCAAGTTGGTGCTCAAACGTCTCCATATGCATCTCTTACAATTGGCGAGTGGAGAAAAGTTACTAAGTTTTGGTCAACTTCACAAAATAATCGTTTCCCAAAGCTCACATGGTTAGTTCAAATACTTCTGGCACAAAAATGAAATCAAATTTGTCAAGAATAGTAATTTGTGGAACGGATACAGATATTGGTAAAACTGTAATCAGCAGCCTTTTAGTGCAAGGCTTAAATGCAATTTATTGGAAGCCTATCCAAAGTGGTTTCAAAAATGGAGGAGACACCAACACAGTATGCAAACTACTAAATCTTCCCAAAGAAAGGTATCTTCCTGAGCTATATAAATTTAAAGCTGCTGTTTCACCTCACTGGGCAGCTGAACTAGAGAAGAAAGTTATCGAACCTAAGTCAATACGTCTACCTATGAGTAATCAACCTTTAATAATAGAGATGGCTGGAGGAGTCATGGTCCCATTAACTCGAGATTACCTGCAAATTGATCTTCTTAAGGAATGGATGCTACCGGTTATTCTTGTAGCAAAAAGTGGCTTAGGGACTCTAAATCATAGTTTACTAACAATTGAAGCACTAAACAAAAGAAAAATTCCAATACTAGGAATTATCTTTAATGGAGAATTGCATAAAGACAATCCAAAAACAATAGAGCAATTTGGGGAAATTCCAATAATTGCGCAATTACCGAGATTAAGAAATCTTTCAGCAAAAAGTCTTGCCGAACAATGGTTAAATCAAAATCTCAGCATACGTCTATCCAATATCATTAGAGATCACGTCGATTGATGAGAATATTTTTCAAAAACGATTTCATGTCTAATTGCATAATGTCTAATGCAGAGCTTTAAAACCAATCACTATAATTAATGAAAAATCATATAAAGTCATTAAACTCTAAAAATGGACAAGTGGCACACAAATATCTGGCCTCCTTTTACACAGATCACCTCATCTAAGCCACCTCAGCAAATAACAAGTGCTAAAGGTGCTCTTCTTTTTAGAGAAAATGGTGATCCCATTATTGATGCGATTAGTAGTTGGTGGGTTACTCTTCATGGACATTCCAACCCTTATATCGCAGAAGCTATATACAACCAAGCGAAGCAATTAGAACAAGTAATTTTTGCAGATTTCACTCATCTACAGGCAGAAAAACTTGCACAAAGACTGAGCAAAGCTACTGGTCTTCAAAAATTATTCTTTTCTGATAACGGTTCCACTGCTATTGAGGTGGCCCTAAAACTTGCCTTCCAATGGTGGTACAACAAAGGAGAGCCTAGGCAGCAAATCATTGCATTTGAGGGGGCTTACCATGGTGATACTTTTGGTGCAATGTCCGTAGGGGAGCGAAACCTCTTTAATGAACCATTTGAAAAAATGCTTTTTCCTGTTAGGAGAATTCCTTGGCCAGCAACATGGTGGGATGATCAAGAAGTAGAAAAACGAGAACAAGAAACAATCACAAAACTTGAATCTTTACTTGAGACACCTACTGTCGCATTAATTCTGGAACCACTTATTCAAGGAGCAGGAGGAATGACAATGGTTAGGCCTGAATTTTTAGAAAAAATTCAAAAGATTATTCATCAATCAAAAGCATTATTAATAGCTGATGAGGTAATGGTTGGTTTTGGAAGAACTGGATCATTATTTGCCTCAAAACGTGGAAAGCTTTCGCCCGATCTTATTGCTTTATCAAAAGGACTAACTGGTGGATGTCTACCCATGGGTGTAACCATGGCAAGTCAAAAAATCTTTAATAATTTTCTTGACGATGATCCACGAAAAACCTTCTGGCATGGACATAGTTTTACAGCCAACCCTCTTGGTTGTGCTGCAGCAAATGCCAGCCTAGATCTTTTGGAAAAAAACCCAAATGCATTTACAAACTTTGAGTTAAGACATTTGCCACATCTTAAAAAGCTTTCAAAGCATCCAAAAATCAAGAAAATCAGACTGACAGGAACAATTGCGGCATTTGATTTACAAACCAATGCGCAAGATGGCTATCTAAATGCTGCTGGTAAAGCTATCAAAGACTATGCATTAAAACATAATGTATTTATTCGACCCTTAGGAAATGTCATATATCTATTACCACCACTTTGTATTACAGATACTCAATTAGAACATTGCTATAAAATTATCACTAGAAGCATAGAAAGCGCCTAAGTCTTATGGCCCATGCCTTAAAGCTGCTTCCACATCCTGGCGAGGTAGTCCATATGGAAAACTAAATTGACTAAACTTTTTGTCACTCTCACCTTCTTTATCTCCCCAAATAACCATTAACTCATCTTGTCTGACATATATTTCAGCTGACCATTGAGGCATCACCCAATTCCAAATACAAGGATTATCATTATTCTTTTCTGCTCCAAGGCTATTCAACCACAATTCAAGAGCTCGTAAAGAATGCTGATTTAATGGTGTGTTAGCTGGAGGTAGAATTGACATCATTAATAAACTGTGTGGTTGTACTATTAACGTTTGATTGATTTGTCTGTAGCCAACTTGGCCTAACCTGCAATTCTTTACCATCTAATACAGCAAACATAATTGCTAACAATAGACTAATGCATAGAGCAATACACAAAAGTAACAGAGAAAATAACTCACCTCCTGAAAAAGGTCTGCGATTTCCGTCAGTAACTATTGACTTAGCTGACGAACTGCTGAAAATTTCTAATTGTTCTGGATCCTGGTCAATAATCCAATTCCTTTTCTCTAAAGTCTTGTCATATGCTTCTCTCTTTATAGGATCAGAGAGCACTTCATATGCTTCGCAGATTTGACGAAATTGAGACGCCGCCTCATCCACAGGTAACAAAGTCGTATCTGGATGTAAAAGCTTACTTAAGCGATGAAATGCTTTCTTAATATTTTGCAAATCGGCAGTTTCCACAACTCCCAAAAGTTCATAAGCACTCCTAGAAACAGTCATCTACAATAAGAATCAATCAGATGTTCTATCAAATGAATTCTAATTAAACATCCTTTTAACCATGTCACGTAATTCTGTATTGAAAAGTCAAACAAATCAAATCTGGGAACAACTCAATTGGGAACCATCAAAGGAACAGCTAAACCAATTTACTTATTTTCAAGAATTGCTAAGAGAATCGAATAAAAAAATAAACTTAACTCGACTTATTGAGGGGAATGATTTTTGGATCTCCCAAATTCTTGATAGCCTTTGGCCTATAACTAATGATCTACAAAGAAAATCTAAACATCTAAATATTATTGATGTAGGGACAGGTTGTGGCTTACCAGGATTAGCTATTGCTATAGCTTTACCCCACTCTTCAATAACATTAGTTGATTCGATGTCTAAAAAGACCAATATAATTAAAGAGATCGTAAAAGAGCTTAATCTGAATTCTAGAGTCTATATTCGAACTGAAAGGATAGAGCTAACAGGACAGGACTTGGTTTTTCGAGGTAAATATGATTTAGGTGTCGCAAGAGCCGTTGCACCAGGAGCTGTTCTAGCTGAATATTTAATCCCTCTATTAAAACCGTCTGGGCAAGCAATTCTTTACAAAGGACAATGGAAAAAAACTGAGCAACAAGCCTTATTTAAAGCACTTGATCCGCTTCAAGCCAACATTAAAAAAATTGATACTCTTCAATTACCTGAAAAGCGAGGGATAAGGCATGTTATTCGTCTTGCTCCCATAGGAAAATGTCCCTCAAGATTCCCTAGATCTGTAGGGATACCATATAAAAAGCCTTTAGAGGATTAAGCTCTTGAAAGTCTTTCAGATGAACCTCCACTAAATTTATCTCTTAGTTCACGTAATCGTTCAATAATTTGATCTGGCCAAGGACTAAACTTGAGAACTCTCCTCAGAGAATGCTCTGTAACATCGACATCTAAACCATCAGAATTTGCACCTGGGAACCAATGACTCCCATTCCCAAGTAATCTATACCTTGCTTTTGCAAAAGTTTCCATATCCCAAGCCCTATAGAGGTTGTAAAGCCACATCAATATAGGAATATTTATTGAACCAGGCGTCTCATTCCACATAGGGAGGCCTGTACTCCATGTTTTCATCCAATCCTCTCCTAATTCTAAATTAGCGGTTGAAGTTAGACGTTCCTTTATATTCGGTACAAAGTCATGAGCCTTAGGAAGCAAATGAACTGCAGCGAAATGCAGAAAAAAGTCTTCTATAGATGAAACACCAACACTTATCGTATGAATTCTTGGATCACTCAAACAAAAAAGATCATTAAAAACTATTGGATGAAGAGGTGTGCATAAATTCTGAAGCTTCTCTGATGGCGTATGTAAATGTCCTCCTTTATCGGTTGGGCTAATAATAAAAACTCCCAAATCAAATTTCCTGGCTGCCTCCAATGCAGGTTCATTATCCTGAAAGATAAAATACCAATGAAGGTTTACATAATCAAACATATTTGTCTTAATAGCTTGAACAATTAAATCTGTAGAGCCATGAGTCGAAAATCCAACATGGCCTATTAGATCATTTTCTTGCCATCTACGTACTACATCTAAACATCCGCCTGGTCGAATAGTCTGATCCAAATGCTCTGGAAGATTAAGTCCATGTATAGAAAGTAGGTCAAGTTTTTTGCATCGCAACTTTAAGAAACTTCGCTCAAGCTCTTTTTCAAAAACATTGGCATCTTCATTTGGGGGAATTTTAGTTTGAACAATTCGTTTTACATGAGGCACACTGTTCATGGCATAGCCAAGTTGGACCTCTGAAGTACCATAATGCCTTGCAGTTTCAAAGTGATCAAGGTGATTCTTCACAGCAAATTTAAGTATTTTCTCTAAATTTTTCTGGTTAGCTTGAGTAACCTCATCCATTGCTAAGTCCTTCCAACTCTGCTGAAATCGCATTCCACCAATTGATAAAATAGGCATATTAATCTCGGTACGTCCAAAGCGACGAGTAGGCAAATCATGGAGATATTTCCTCATATCTAATTCCTTCTAAGTTATGTTTTATCTCAATGGAGGTAACCCAAGAGGTCTAATAGGTTTGGAAGCTAATTTGATACGCAACTCCTGTAAGTCCTCAAATCGAACCCATTCAATACAATTTACGGGACAAGTATCAATAGCTTCCTGAATGAGATCTGTCTTATCGCCATCCTGACGAATTGCTCTTGCACGACCATTAACTTTCTCCATCACAAAAGTATTAGTAGCAACACAACTGCAATAAGTACATCCAATACATAAAGATTCATCTACCCAAACGGCTTTTGAACGTAACTTACCTCCAAGTACAGGCTCTTTACCATTCGGTCTATTTTCATCTAAAGCTTTTACCTGAAAAGCTATTGAAGGATCATTAGTCAAAAAAACAAATAGTCAAGGAATCAAGAATCCCATCGTGTCACAACTAACTCAATAGATCCATCAACATTATTTTTTCTTTCAGCAACCTGAAATCCTTCTTCCTCAGTAGCGGAGAGCACAGTACTCAAAGCATATTGTTGGGTTAACTTTGAAATAAATCTATCAACAGGTATTGACTGTTTCCAAAGATCCAAATCGGTAACAAGTTCATAGGCTTTGGTGTTTGAATTCCATTTAAAACCTATATCACCTCCCTCAGACATCTTCACTGCTAATTCTGCATTAACAGTTTGGCCACGATATCCGCGAACCTGATTATCCCCTTCTTGTGGAACATAACCAAGATGCAGTAAAGCCTGAAGAAGAGGTTCTTTCTTGCGTAACTTAGTTTTAATTGTGCTGAAATGAGACATTTAAATAGCGTTAATTTGTTCTGGCATTAACTGAACTTGATCTTCTTGGCATGCATAAGCCTCAGAAGTCAATTCTGTGCGCTCTACACTACCCAAGGCAGATTCGAGCTTCTCAGTCAGCTTTAAACATGACTGACCAACAATCCCTTCGACAGTTTCCTCAACAAAACCATCCTGGCGAATTCTGAATCGCAAAGTGCGTTGAGGCATCAAAGAAATTTAAATGAACTAAATGATATAGAAAACCAAGGCAAATAGTTGCTTCAATTGATACAAGGAAACATTAAGAATTGATTTTAGAACAAAGAACCATCTTCTAAAAGGGTTTTCAACCTTATTACCACATCAGGATCTTTTATCTGTTCCAACGCAATTCTTGCTTCATACCTGACAGAAGGTTCTAAATCATTTAATAAAACAATAAAAAGGCCTTCAGATACCTCAACCTTCAGCGAGAACTGCAAATTGTCATAAAGACGGCCAAGGGACCAAATACAATTACTTCTTACTAGAGGTTCTTGATCTATTCGCAAGCTAAGGAGCAGCTCTGATACAACAGTTTCAGCCTTTTCAATAGAAATAGAACCCACTTCTGCAAGCGAGCTCGCTGCCCACAAACGAACAGCAGCAACATCATGATGCAAAGCTCTAATTAAGGGTTTCATCACAGAAGAGTCTAAATAATTACCTAAGCTCCATGCCGCTGCTTTTCGAACATAAGCATTTCCATCCTTTTCTAATAATTCAAGAAGTTTATTAATTGCTAGTGGAGAAGGATTCCTACCTAATGCATAAACAGCACTCATCCGTTCTACTGGACAAGGTTCTGACAACAAAGGAATCAATAAGGCAAGTGCACGTGAATCTCTATGCTCACAAAAGACTCTCAGTCCCTGCAAACGTTCCTCATGGCCCTGCTTAAGCCAATTCAACCCCAATTGACATTCATTCAAAATCTTACTTCTATCTGAATCAAAGCTATCTAAATCAATCTCATCCAAAGGGTCCCCCTGAAGTTCAGCTGCTAATTCCTTTGCAAGAACATCAGGATCAATCGCAAGACTTTTCAGTCCCTCATCAGTTGAATTGAAGGTCTCTTCTTTCATATGATGATATTAGCCAGAAGAAGACACTTCTGATTAACCAACTGGTGCTGGAGCCATCATGTCTCCTGGCAGCCAAATGCGTGCTGTAACAGCCAACAAAGCCAGTCCAAAGAGAGTAACGATTATTAACGGTAAAATTGTGGTTCTAAGAAAGGTCAAGAGAAAAAAATCTTTATTTAATTATTTTGCTGTACATTCTGAAAATTAAACCTTAATGCAAAGAAAAAACTTTAGATAAAGCATTTTTTCTAATCCCTAGCATACAAAAAACAGCTACAACCAATCCTATCCAACCTTCTCTTTCCATATGAAGCAAAAAGCCTCCGCATCCAAAAAGCATTCCAAAAAGTATTCCAACACTAAGAAAGAATCTAATTATTAAAGTCTGCAAGGAATCAACTGGGAGAACACCAAAACGTTCTCGTAATTGTTTCCAACCAGGACCTGGAGGCTTTACTAATCGAACAAAATTCTCCAAAACTTCATCGGATTCAGGTGGGGTTAGCCCTAAAGCAATTAACCAAACTATTGCAGTGAGAAGTGTTGTGGCCAATAATTTAATCCCATAATCTTCTATCCGAAGCATAGGAACCATAGAAGTTGCAACTCCAATAAAAAAACCAGCAAGCATCGCAGCCAACTCAGCCATTGCATTAATTCGCCACCAAAACCAACGCAACACAAGAACAACACCTGGACCAGTACCGATTGCGATGACCAAACGAAATATTGAACCAATACTGTCACTTACTAAAGCAGTAAGTATCCCAATAATTAGAAGCAATACACATGTCATTTGACCAACAAAAATCAATTCTTCCTGATTTGCTTGAGGCCGCAAAAATCTTTTATACAGATCATGCGTTAAGTAACTCGCCCCCCAATTCAATGAGGTGCTTACAGTACTCATAAATGCAGCTATCAAAGACACTACAACTATGCCTAAGACAACTGGTGGGAGATATTGAACAGCAAGAATGGGATAACTAAGCTCCCAATCCTGCTGGGAAGGAAGCAAAACAAGTGCAGAAAGTCCAACAACAATCCAAAGCCAACTACGTAAAATATAATTAATAATTAGGAAAATCCATCCTGCAAGTTGAGCGTGATGTTCATTTTTAGTAGCCAATAAACGCTGTATAAACTCTCCTCCACCATCACTTCTTCTAAAACTCCACCATTGAAGGGATAGGAACGCCATAAACGTTGTTGTACTTATTCCTGCACTCTTTAACCATTGAAAACCATCTTCATCCCAAAACCATGGTACAAACGAAAGCACCTCAGGTCGGTGAAGCTCTTCTAATTTCAAAAGCATTTGCGACATTCCTCCCGATGCATGCACAACAGCAAATGCGAGAGTCAAAGCACCAACAAGTGCTAGCAATAATTGAATGAAATCATTAATTACAACAGCCCATAAGCCTCCTATCGCTGTATATATCAACATGAAAAGAGCAACAATTATAAGCAATAAAATTGTGTCCGTAACTAGTCCAAAAACTTGATGTCCATCTACAACCCCAAGTGCTTCTGAAACTTTTCTCATTGCTAAGAAAGCATATCCAATACCTATACAATTGACAGGGACTGCAAGTAAAAAAGCCTTCGTACCTCGCAAACAAGCCGCAGCAGAGCCGCCATAACGCAATTCAGTAAAGGCAGCATCTGTCAAAACACCACTCCTTCTCCACATAGGTGCAAAAATCACTGTCATGGCAACATGCGCCAGGCCAAAACTCCACCACTCCCAGTTACCAGCCAAACCTCTGGTTCCAATTAAACCAGCCACATAAAGAGGAGTATCAATTGAAAAAGTCGTTGCAGCCATAGAAGCTCCTGCAAGCCATCCAGTTAATCGGCGGCCAGCAACAAAATATTCAGCCTCATCACGATTCCTTCTAGAGAAGGAAATACCTAAAACAACTATGAAAGCTAGATAAAAAAACAAAATGAACCAATCTATCAATGCCATATAATCTTGTTAATGAAAGAATGAATCTATTTAAACGTCTTATCATTGAATTAGATATGCAAACGTCGCAGTTGTCCACAAGCTGCATTTTTATCGAGCCCTCTACTTTTGCGAAAACTGACTGCAACTCCACGTTCTTCTAATCTATCCATAAATTTATAAATACGATTCTTACTAGGTCTTTGGAAAGTCTCTTCCACTATAGGATTGTAGGCAATTAGATTCACATGACTCTGAAAACCCCCAACAAGATTAGCCAGTTCTTCGGCATGTTCGACTTGATCATTTAAATCTCCTAAAAGAATATATTCAAAACTAACTCTCCTTCCTGTTAAATGTATGTAATGTCGACAATCCTTTAAAAGACAGTCTAATGTATATTGCTTTGCAGATGGTATCAATGCTTCACGAAGTTCTTGATTTGGTGCATGCAAACTGACTGCAAGTGTAAATTGTGCAGAGCCAAGGCAATCTATCGCAAGCTCTCCAAGTTTCGGTAATTGGTTAATTACACCTACAGTACTTACTGTAATTCTACGCTGACCAATATCTAGATCCTTATTAAAACATCTAATCGACTCTAAAACTTGACCTATATTTAAAAGAGGTTCACCCATGCCCATGAAAACGACATGAGATGGGGCCCTTTTAAAAGCTTTCTTAATTGCAAAAAATTGAGCAATAATTTCAGATGTCTTTAGCGAACGTTGAAGACCACCCTTCCCTGTTGCACAAAAACGACACCCCATTGAGCAACCAATTTGACTAGACACACAAATTGTTAGGCGATTTCGAGTAGGTATCCCAACTGTCTCTATCAGTTCATTATCTTCAGATTGAAGCAATAACTTGATCGTTCCATCTTCAGATTTCAATCGATTAATTTCTTTCAGAGCTCCAACTGTTATTCTTTTTTCCAGTAAAGAATTGCGCCATTTCTTAGGTAATACAGTTATATCGTCAATTTTACTAATGCCTCTGCGATATATCCATTGATATATTTGTCTTCCTCTAAAAGCAGATTCACCATTTTGAATAGCTATATTTTCAAGTTGACTTTGGCTTAGGCCTAGCAACTTAAGGTTATGACTTTCCAATATTGGAGAAATTATTTACTAAGAAGAATTCCATGTCCCAATTTAAACTCTAAAAGAACTAGTGCTACAAATCCAATCATTGCCCATCTACCATTTATATTCTCTGTATGGTTATGAAAGCCATAACTAGGAAGTTTTCGTTTTGGAGTAATTTTTGGCTCTAACATGTAAATATTCTAACAATATACAAAATTATAGTCGGAAACTTATTCATCTGACAGTAATCCTTCTTCTTGAAGACCTTCTAAAGCAGCAGGGTCTGGCATTTGATCTTCTTGAAACTGATCATCTCCAGAAGGTCGTACAAAAGCTGCAAAATTACTTGTTGAAGGATCAATACCATGTCGGCTTCTAGTTGCTTCCAAGTCTGCTTCGCTAGGATCATCCAATACAGACGTTGACTTTACCGCTGGAGATGCAGGCATATCAACCGTATAATCAGGACGAAGATTTTGAATACGACGATAGCCAGCAGGATCTTCTGCCAAAATATCTGGATGAGGGCCCGCCTCTGCTCGAAGCTCTTCAACAAAGCCACTAAATCCTGTGCCAGCAGGAATAAGACGCCCAATAATGACATTTTCTTTTAAGCCCCTCAACCAATCAGACTTACCTTCAATTGCTGCTTCAGTAAGCACTCTCGTCGTTTCTTGGAATGATGCTGCAGAAATAAAGCTATCTGTATTTAAAGAAGCTTTTGTAATTCCCAACAAAACTGGGGTAAATTCCGCAGGGGCACCACCTGTAATTGCAATGGCTTGATTGGTGTCCTCAACTTGACGAATTTCAATTAACTCCCCAGGTAACAGGGTTGTATCTCCTGCATCCTCTACACGCACCTTGCTAGTCATTTGCCTGACAATAACCTCAATATGTTTATCGTCAATTGATACACCTTGTGATTTATAAACATTTTGTACCTCATTAACTAAGCGATGCTGAAGCATTGCAATTGACTCTTGTGCTGCCTCCATCAATGGCTTTCTGTCACGTGAATCTCCAAAGAAGCACTCTAGTAACTCATGTGGATTCACAGGACCATCTGTCAGCAATTCGCCAGCTTCCACATCTTGAGAATCGCTAACCATAACATTTTGGCCAAGAAGGATTGGATACTCTTCAACCATGTCATCATCACTATTAATTTTAATAACTACTGACTCATCATCATCTCCTTGTGCTATCTCTACTTTACCCCTCCTTTTACACAAAATCGCCGAATCTCTTGGTCTTCTTGCTTCAAGTAATTCCTCAATCCGTGGCAAACCTTGAACAATATCACCAGTTTTTTGTCGTTCAAAAACCAACAAAGCCAATCCATCTCCTCGTTGTACTAGATCACCATTCTTAACATGTAGTACAGAGTCTGGTGAAACCATATACGGTCTTCCCAACCTTAGTGTTACTTCCTTAGCGCTAACTTTTTCAATCTCCCCACAGCAAGTAAGTGGTTCTTCTTTAGATAATAAATCTCCATCAATAACTCTCTGTCCGACCTTTACTAAAGGAGTGCCAGAAGTCTTAAGAGTAATTGTATCTTCAGAACGCTCCACTATAAGTCTTCGTATAGGCTCACCTTCATGCATTTCTGGTAATTGCACAAGTCCTTTTTCCTTACATAAAATCTGTGTTGTCGCAACAACATCACCTGCCTGGACTAGTTGCTCATTCTTGACTTGCAATTCTGTATGTGTTGAACCATGACTAGAATCTGAAATCGTATCTCGTCTTACTAAAATACTTTCTAAAATCACCAGTCTTAATCTTTGTGTTGTCTTGGATTTATTATCAGGAATTGACTCAACATCAACTGTCATCTGAGGAGTAGTCTCAAATGTCTCTAAAATCAATTGTGTTTTAAGTAATTCAACTCCTTCAACAGACTTTATAAGTTCTCCATCCTTAAAACCAAGTCTTTGGGTTGCTTTCAAGCCTAAAGAAGGGCCTTTTGATTGATTGACATGAGCCAGCTCAGGTAATTGAGCCTCATCAGGAATTGTATATTCTTCTACAGGTCTCAACAGAAGACCTTTGCCATCAGTGGTTTCGACAGTTTCTACAAATACCATGGAATCTACCTTCAACCCTTTTGCAATAGTCTCACCTGCATTAGCTATTTGCCCGTCATCATCGAAGCGCTCTAAAGCACTGGTATCTTTACAAAGATGAAATTCTCCACTCCTAACAATTATTTCCCTAAGAATATCATTCTTTTGAGCAACCGTTACGATACCTGCAGTTTGACTAAAAATATCCTTTACAACTTCAGTTCCAGCTTCGATCCATTGACGATCTTTAATCATTAATAAGGAAATATCCTTATTTATTTCATGAGTTTCCTGTGGGATCCACAACAAAGTTCCCCCATTACTTACTTCAAAGCCATTTTTTGCTGATCGTGCTTTTTTAATAGTAAGGCCAGGTGCATATTTTACTAATCCTCCGGTTTTAGTCTTGAATCGATCATCTGATAGTTCTGCGATCACCTCTGCGTTGCCTATCTTACTTCCAGGAATCGTATTTAGTCGATAACGAGTCCCATTTGTTGCTTCAAGATTCCATATTTCTCCAGAATGAGTTGATTCCTCAGATAATTTGTAATCTTTTAAAGTCATAGAAGTTGTAACTATCTGAACTTCACGAGAATCACCTATAGATTCACGAAGACGTACTTCTCCTCCAAACTCAGTAGCTTGACTTGCTTCTGCTAGTACCTGAGATTCCGTAACATTGGCACCACTTTCTACAACTGGTTGTGCATTTGGCGGTAAGTTGTAGACATCTCCTGCTAATACCCAAAGCCTACCCAATTTTTGCGCTTTCAAAGTTATATTCCCTTGCCTATCTGTAACTTCCCTCGGTTGAATTGCTTCTTCATAGCGAACCTGGCCAGCCAAATCACAAATAACATCTTTTGTTGCTTTCTCAACACTCTTTTTAATTGCACCTGTGGCGATTTGGACCAATGTCACATCAGCATCAACTTCTTGCTCATTCTCTACAAAAATCAATGAGCCACTTGAAATCTCTATTTTTTGAATCTTCCCTTTATCTCTAGGCTTAATTGTTAAAACAAAATCTACCTCTGCTTGCTGAGCTTCAACACCGTGGGGAGTTCTATAACCACGAACCCTTGCCTTCGGTCCAAACTGAACTTTCCCTGCAACATTTGATCGAACAACCCCTGTTTCCGCTGTCGAGACACCTCCGGTATGGAAAGTTCTCATTGTCAATTGAGTCCCAGGTTCACCAATTGACTGCAGCAATAATACCAACAGCTTCTCCTAAATCAACTAATTGATTATGAGCAAGAGCCCACCCATAACACTTCCTACAAACAGAACGAGTTGCCTCGCAAGTCAATGGTGATCGCACCATTACTCCACTTAACTTTGCCTTCTCAAGTTTTTTTGATAATTCTGGATCAATTGCTTGATCTCTTTTTGCAATCACAGAGTCTTCATTTTCTTTATCAACAATCTCCTCCGCCGATAAGCGGCCAACTAATCTATTCCCAAAACGTCCATCTTCTGCTTTGACTAAGATTGATCGAGTAGTTCCACAATCCTCTTCTCGAACAATGACATCTTGCGCTACATCTACTAATCGCCGAGTTAAATAACCTGAATCTGCTGTCCTTAAAGCAGTATCAACCAGTCCTTTACGAGCTCCGTAAGAGGAAATTACATACTCGGTAACTGTAAGACCTTCTCTAAAATTAGTACGAATTGGTAAATCAATAATCTCACCTTGCGGATTCGCCATAAGACCTCTCATACCTACTAATTGCCGTACTTGAGACATATTCCCTCTAGCCCCAGAGTTTGCCATCATCCATACAGAATTCAGTGGGTCGTTTTGATTGAAATTCTTTTTAACTGCGTCTACTAATCTTTCATTAGTTTCAGTCCATGTATCTATTACTTTAGT
>CACIYC010000011.1 GCA_902590775.1 uncultured Prochlorococcus sp. | reverse complement strand
GTTCTTGAGACAACTTCCTTGCTTTAAAACTTCTTCTTTGCGTTTGACACCATTCACCCAGAGAACTATCTCTCTTTGATGGACTTGCATTTCCATATTCATTTTTAAATGTTTTTAATTGACCAAATTTTTCTAACCAATCATCTGATGTATTATCAACTAAAACTGTATAGAGAGATTCATAGAATTTAGGATTTATATGATCAGGCAGATCAAAATGTATTTTTTCAAATCCTTTACTAGTAATTTTAGTTATTTTCTTACTTCCTAGTTCAACTCTAAGAGAATCTATTTTCTCCAATAACTCATTATCTTGTGATTTTAAAGCAAGAATTACACTCCAAACAGTAGTAAATTTTGTAGCAAGAATCTGTTCATCAATATGATCAATATCATCTAGAAAAACTGGAATAATGATAGTACCCTTTTTTTTATCACCAGATTTTCTAATTGCTCTACCTACTGCCTGAACGATATCAGTTGGACTATGTTTAGGGTCAATAAATGCAACACCATCTAAAGTAGGGACATCAACTCCCTCAGATAAACATCTTGCATTAGATAAAATAAAACAATCATTTTTATCTACTGAATTCAGTTTTTGAATTTTCTCCTCCTTCAAGGTTGCATTCATGTTTCCTTTAACAAAGTCAGAAGAAATATTCACTTTATCCTTTACATCTTTTTGAAAAGTATTTGATATTATTGGAAAATTATTAGAGAAAATTTCTGCATGTTCAAGACGATTATGAAAAGAAATTAATTTAGTAAGATTATAATTTTTTATAGATTTAATGATTGCAATATAGGTACCTAAACTTTCTGCATCAAAAATATGATCACCATATGTTGTAATTAATTCTCTATTTTGAATTGACTCTCTAATCTCTTTATTATCAATACCAACTATTGAAACTTGATAATCAGTCAGAATTCCTTTTTTTATTGCATCCGAAAAATCTAATTTATGTAAAATATCGCCAAATTTTGACTTGTCATCCATTGAAGCAACTTCAATTTCTTTTTCCTTTGACTTTTTTTTAATTCGTTGAGATAAAATTTTTGGAGTTGCCGTAAAAAATAATTTTTTATTAGTAATTATTTTTTTATCATCAAGTATATTTCCAAAATAAGTCTCAAGTCTTCCAGTACAATTATGTGCTTCATCTGCAATAGTTAAATCAAAAATAAAATTACTCATTATATTTTGTACCTGACAAATCAAGTCAGATGACTGATACGTTGAAAAAACAACTTTTTGACCTGATTGAGATAAAAAGTCTTTAATCTTATACAAATCACTTGTCACTGAAATATCCAATTCAGATGTATTTGTAATCCATGTATCATTCTTTTTATCTTTAGCAACTGTATTATCTGAACAAACACATAACCATTTAAAAGACTGAGTTTTTTGAGAATTCCAACTTTTTAGCAATTGCCTTAAAAGACTTAATGATGGAACTAATACAAGAGTGTTTTTAGCAATTAACTTTTCTTTAATCCAAAGAGAAGTAAGAGTTTTCCCTGTTCCACATGCCATTATTACTTGACCTTTATCTACAGAATTTAGTTTTTCTGTTACTTCATTTATTGCTTCCCTCTGATGCAGTTTAGGAGTGTACTTCTCGGGTTGATTTACCTTATATAAATCTTTTATTGAAGAAGGATAGTTTAAATATGCATCTCTTAAATCCTTTAATAATATCCTTATTACTTTGTGCCTTTTTAAAAGTTTATCTGCATTTGGTCCGATTTTATTTGTACTTGAAATAAGTAATCTCCCTTGAAATCTCTCATCACTCGCATCAGCAATAAAACTATTTAATTCTGCTTTATTTAAATAGTTATCGGGTGAAAAACATTTTGCCTGAACTGCCCATCTTTCCCCATTGACATGGTGAAAAACAATATCTATTCCGCAATCAGGTCCCCACTCAGAGCGTTGTGGATAGTTATCCCACAACCAGACCTCATCAATTTGACTTGACCATGTTGGATCAGTTTCTAAGAACCATTTTGCGAATTTCTTTTCAAACTGCTCTCCCCTAACGTTGTCGTTGGGATCTAATGATTTGTAGAACTCGTCAAAGGTCGCCACTTTTTATCTTTGGATCCTTTGCTCTTATTCCTATTTTGCAGGTTCTCATCAGTTTGTCTTTTTAGAGGTAACGAAAAATTCATACGCTTGACTGAATAGACAAAAGTAGTATCTTTGTATTAGTTTGGTCCCCATCACAAACGGCAAAGGAAGCACCAGTGAGTAGGTGCTTTTTTTGATGCCTCGAATTATTGACTTATGACTGAAGATTTTGGTCGTGCAGTACCAACACCAAGTGGATGGTTAATGCACCCAGAGCAAAAATTAGTTCTCTTCTTCATCAGAGATCCAAAGTCCCTCATGCGGATGCCCAAAGTCATTACTCAACTTTGGCACTCCACTTCTGAAGGTATCCCCACGCAGATCAAGAACACCCGAACAATGGCACTAGAAGATGCCAATGAAACTTGGTTTGAGTTATTGAGCAATGGATGGCAGGTGGTTGAGCATCAGATCAATGACGATGTTGCGTAGACAATCATTCATTCATCATCACGCCTTCTTCTGCATCCTTATGAAATCCAAGTTCATCGATGTTGAGAATATTTGATAAACGGTAATAAGTGCGTTCTATTTCTGCCTGAGAGTTACCCACGTTGTCAGCAATCACCCTTGTCCTATATCCCTTCAGAAGGGCATGAGTGATATGCGTGGCACGTAAGGAATGCAGTGTGAATCTCTTCTCGAACTCACACTTGGAAAGGATCTCATTCATCCACCCCCTGATGTGTTCTGTGTGATAAACAGTCCTGCCATCCATGAATGGATTCATCAAAAGAAAGTCATCTTTACCTGCTGGTTCAAGCATTGGGAGTTCATAGTTCTTAGTCCATTTTCGACGCTTACCTTCGCCACTCAACACCATCTCATTGTGGATTTTAATTTGCTCATTGCGAAGTTTGATTCCTTTACTCAGGTGCGATTTAACTTTCCTAAGAGTGTTCCCATTCATGATTAAAGTTCTTCTTCCAGTTTTTGTAGAAGGAGAAATGGAGATAATTCCCTTTACTTTTCCATCAGGTCTTTTTTGTACTTCAGTATCCCCAAGAAGTATTTGACTACTTTCATGAACACGGCAACCACTTTGATATTGAAATAAGACCCAGTTAATGAACCATCTTTTTTTCCATTTATCCATTTCATCTACACAGTTCTGATCGAATTCATAAAGCACATCCTTAAAACGAATAAATTCATCTGGTAGAAATGCTGGATTAGATTCTTCTCGATAATTTTTCCTATCCCTTACTTTTGGAAGTTCACCTTTTTTTCTTGGGTCTAACACCTCATGCTTAACCAAGAAATTGAGCAGTTCATTCAGTGTTGCCAAGTCAGCGTTAATTGTTGATGCAGATAATCCAGATGTTTTCTTATGCCACTTCCCCTTTGTTTTTACATCAAGGAAGTATTCGCCATAACCAGAAAAACTTTCCTTATCGATATCCCCAACTGAACCAACCCCAACACTTTTTGCAAAAGGAATTATTCGCTGATAAACACGCTGCTCATAAGTACCAGCAGAACGATGTGTGATTTGCCCACGCTCTGCTTGCTTATGCTTGTACTCAAGATATTCAGCACACGCCTTCTCAAAACTGAACCGCCTTGTCCTTGACCTTGGTGGTTCACTAATCGCCTTTGTATAAGCATCTAGTGCCTTCTTGTGGGCAGTTCTGATGTCAGTGGTCTCCAAGGACACATTTGTGTATCTTCTGCCTTCTCTTTTGATTCTTAGGTAGAGATATTCCCGATCTGCATAAGCAACAACATCTGCCTGTCCATTAAGCGTTGGTTCTTTGCTGTGGATTTTTGGCATAAATGAAAAGAATTGAGGTCAGAACTGTCCAAGGTTCTGTCCAACCGCAATCAAGCGACCTAGTTATATCAAAGTCTATCTCATTCTAATTTCCGTGTCCAACACGATGTCCAACAACAAAGGCACTGGTATCACATAGTTTTGAGTATGTCGTGACTTGCCAATACCTTCTCCTTAAAGTCTTACTCCAATCTTAAAGACCTATGGCCAAAAGAAACAAAAACAAAAATCAGTCTTGATTAATAGACTCAACAACACCATCTCTTACAAGAATAGAAACTTGCATTTTGCTAACTAAATTATCCCCAACTTTAAGGTCACAGAAGCTCTCAATCTGCCCCTGCTCTACAATTTGCTCCATTTCTAATTCCCTAACCTGGGCTTGCTGTTGAAGCAAATTTCTCTTTTGTTCTTCGAGTTCAGATCTTTTACCAGCAACTTGTTGTTGAACTTGAGACACTTGTTCCTGAATTCTTGGATCTAAAGGATTCGCACTTTGTGTTCTCAATCCATCAACAACTTGTTGGCCCTCTTTCTCTAATTGTGCTAATTGTTGATCACTGGTAGATATGGCAGCACTTATTTCCTTTTCTGCTTCTTCTTTCCAGGATGGAGTAACAACAGCGCGAATAGTAATAGAGCGCTTAATTGAGACAGTAGCTACTTCAGACATTTAAAAACAGTATCCATGCCAAGGTTCTCAGGCATCATGCAAAAGGTCAACTAAAGTAATCAATCAGCAAAATTTTATCTCCCAAATATTTCGTTTATAGCATATTCATCACGTTCAACAATTTTATCTCTCTTTTGCTTAAGTGTCTGAGTCAACAAACCATTCTCTATTGAGAAAGGCTTTACCAAAGCAATACCAGCTACTCTTTCATCGGATCTAGAACCGATTCTGTGAGACAGCAATTCATTTACCTCCCGTTGAAGACTCTTTCGTAAATTGATATCCCCAATAGGGCATCCCAAATCCTCCCTTAAAGAAAGACCTTTTTCTTGGGCCCAAATCAAGATCTCTTCAACGTTAGGTACTAATAATGCTCCTAATTGCCTTTCATCTTGCCCCACAATCATTACCTGACTAATTAATGGGCTTGCAACTAAGAATTCTTCTAAAGGACCAGGTTCGATATTCTCACCATTACTCAAAACAATCGTATCTTTAGCTCTCCCTGTGAGAACAACAGATCCATCTTCAAGCAACATCCCAAGGTCACCAGTATCAAACCAACCATTTTTATCAAGAACTTTTGATGTTTCATCAGGTTTTCTTAAATAGCCATACATAACTTGAGGACCTCGAACAAGAACTCTCCCTTGTTGAGAGAACCTCATTGGTGATCCGTTCTCTGGATCTACAATTCGAAATTCAGTTTCAGGCAAAGGTAAACCAGAACTACCTCGAATATTCCGCCAAGTTCTTCTACAGCTAACAACTGGACTTGTCTCAGTGAGTCCATAACCAACAAGTAGTTCAATCCCTAAAGATTCAAAAAATTCATCAACATGTGGAGCTATTGCCCCTCCTCCATTAATAGGAAAAACCAATCTCCCTCCCGAAAGTTGTTTTAAGACCTTCGGCCATAGAAGTACTGATGCCAGGGCATGCATTGGCCAACGAACAATCACCTCAATACCAGCAAGTGTTCTAGTCATTTTATTTGCCTTAAACAACAAGAGATCTCGTGATTTCCTTAATGCAAATTTAAATAATCGGCTATTTTTAAGAGCAGCTTTCAAGATTATTTGTCTAGATTTGGGCATCTTTTTTAATGCATCATCAAAACCAGTTTTAACTGCCTCCCAAAGTCTTGGGACAGTAGCCATGACAACAGGTCGGACTATCTGTAAATCTTGTTTTAGATGCTTAATGCTTGTATAGGTCTGAGAACATGCACAAGAAAAGAAATAATACTCTGCACTTCTCTCATAAGAGTGCCAAATAGGCAAAACACTTAGGAGAGAAGTCCCTGGAGAAGGACTAGCAATACAAGCTAGCGAGCGAATTTGGTGAAGAAGATTCTTATGTTTAAGAGGGACTCCTTTTGGTTTCCCAGTAGTGCCAGAGGTATATAGGACTGTTGCTATCGAATCAGACGAAATACTAACCCCTAGTTCTTCTAAAGAGTTAATAGGAGTATTTTTAGCACCGATTGCAAGAAACTGCTCCCATCCAAGCAAATCATTTTCAGTCTCACCTTCTATTTGTAAAACAAACTTCAATCGATTCTTTTCTTCTTCTTGCAAAGCAAGATCTCGCCATAACTGTGAAGATTGAACGATCAAACCGACTGAACGAGAGTCGTTTAAAATATATCTCAATTCCTCTACTGGAGCAGAAGCTCCTCTTACTGCATTTGAGGCACCCACTCGCATTATGGCTTGATCTGCGATCAGCCAACTAGGGCTATTTTCTGCAAACAATGCAATCACGTCACCATTACCAACACCTAGCGCATTCAAAGCAGCTGCTGCTATAGAAATTTTTTCGGCAAGTTCTTTATAGTTATACCTTTCTGGAGGGGTGAGATGAGGCGCATTGAGTGCCAAAATTTCTCCATGATTTTTTTTTAACCATGGCCAGAGTTGATCAACACGATTGATTTGATTAACAAAATTTCGAGCTGATAAAGCATTTTGCTCTACTTTTCTAGGAACCCAAGTTGCCTCAGCTAAAGACGAAGAATTGTCAATAACTCTTGAATCTTTGATTCTTCTAATTAATTCCAAGCTTTTTCTCCAATTGTTTTCAATGCTAATCATCTTTTTCATCAAAGTAATTCTTATTAATTACTAAAGATTTTTCATGCGTCCACAACAGTTCGAAATGCTTTTTCAAGCTCTTATTCATTTGAGAACGAACATCATTTATTTGAACATTAGGAAGCCATTTACTAATGCGACCTGTTGTCTGGCCATGAAGGCCACAAGGTACTATCTCATTAAAACCCGATAGTTCACAGTTAACATTTAGAGCCATACCGTGTTGCGTGACCCATCTTCTACAACCAACTCCAATAGATCCAACTTTTTCTCCATTACACCAAACACCTGTGATCCCAGGGACTCGATAACCTTTTAGACCTAACTCATCCAAAACCTCAATCAAAACATTCTCTAGTTGTCTTAAATACCAATTCAAGTCAGTTTTATATCGATGAAGATCTATGACCAAATAAACAACTAATTGACCAGGCAAATGATGGGTTACTTCCCCACCTCGATCAATTCGATACAAATCACAAGGTGATTTTTCTTTTTTAAAAAGCAAATTATTTTCATTTGCACCCCTGCCAAGGGTATAACATTTTTGATGCTGAAGGATCCAAACAGCCTGTGTTCCTAATGGGTTCTCAACTAATTTGTCTTGCCATTTTCTTTGCCAATCCCAAGAAACCTTAAAATCTATTAATTCAGATGGTTCAAAAAGAACCGTAGGGTATCCATCTTCTGTTAAATAATTTATAGCTAAATTATGCATATCTTCTAGATATGGAGAAGAAAAAATGAAATTGCTGATTCATGGTCGAAATCTTGAGTTGACTCCAGCATTGCGTGAATACACAAAATCAAAGCTAGAAAAAGCGATTCACCATTTTGATGAACTTGTTAAAGAAGCTGATGTTCACCTATCAGTAGCAAAAAATCCAAGAGTCCCCCAACAAACTGCAGAAGTTACTGTTTTTGCTAATGGCACCATCATTCGAGCACAAGAACGCAGTCAAAATCTTTATGCAAGCATTGATCTAGTAGCAACCAAACTTTGCAGGCAATTAAAAAGATATAAAGAGCGTCATACTAACCATCATCATAACCATGGTCATAACGCATCCATAACGCAACCATCAGAAGAAGTTTTAGAAGATAAATCAGTAGATAGCTCGCTTACGAGAGATCTGGAGCCTAAGCTCCCAAGCCCTGGGATTCGTAGAAAATACTTCTCGATGCAACCAATGAGCATTGAAGAAGCAAGACATCAGCTTGATCTCATCGATCATGATTTCTATGTTTTTAAAGACGAAAATAGTAATCAATTGCAAGTTATTTATAGAAGAAACCATGGAGGATATGGTGTTATTCAATCAAAAAACTAATGTTTTCAGAATCAATCAGAGATCAGCTAAATGATATTTCTTCCTATATTCATGAATCTGCCTTAGACCCTCATCTTGACTTAAAATCTTTAAGTGAAATATGTGAATCTTGTAATCATTATAATTTTGCAGGCTTATGTACAAATCTAATTAGGATTCCCTCTGCAAGACAATATCTGGGTAATAACAAAAGCACAAAACTAATTGCTTTAATAGCGTTTCCTTTTGGTGCTATTCCCTATGAAATAAAAAAATCTCAAGCCGAATGGGCTGCCGAACATGGAGCAGAAGAACTAGATATAGTGCCCAACTTTCTACATCTTCATGAAGGGAAGATAGAAAAATTTGCAGAAGAGATAGCAGGGATAGTGTCAACAGGCCTACCTTCTAGAGTAATCCTAGATACTATGAAGCTCTCAAGAGATAAACTCTCCATTTCGATCGAAGCTTCAATTGATTCTGGAGTCCAAGGCATTCAAACAGGTAATGGCTTTGGTCAACCAATTACCTCTTCTCATCTTCTAGAATTAAATTCATTAATAAAGAATCGCTGCTCTCTAAAAGCTGTCGGAGGGATAAAAAGACTTGAACAAACATTAGAACTTATAAATGCAGGGGCATCGTCAATTGGTACGTCAGTTGGAGCAGAGCTAGCAAAACAATTCAAAAGTAATTTAAAACAAAAATGAATCGTGAAAAAAAAGTTAAAGGTCTTGCCTTGAAAGTTGGCCCCTTGGGAGAGAACGATCGTTTGTTGACATTATTAAGCCTTGAAGAAGGAATTATGCGCATTGCAGTACCAGGAGCAAGGCGTCCAAAAAGTCGACTTGCTCCAACTTCAGCACTAACTTTTCTTGAGTTGCAAATTGGGGGGAAAGGCAATCTGCTCAAAGCTCGACAAGTCAAAATTATAAAAAGCTTTAGTAAGTTAGGTGAGAAACTAGAAACTCTTGCTGCAGCTCAAGCATTAACTGAGCTATCCATGCTACTGGTTAGCACTAATGACCCTCAACCAGAAATATTGGAAACCATTTTAATTCATCTAGATCGTCTACAAAGTTCAGAATTTTCATCTCTTGGAGTTTTAGCAAATTGCGTACAAGGATGTATTCATTTACTTGCTCTTGGAGGATATGGTTTACCTGTTCAAGAATGCTGTAAATGTAGAAAAAAACTAGTACCTCCTATAGGAGATTGGAACTGGCGCTGTAGTCTTATAGAAAGTGAAGGTTTTGCAATAGGTGAAATTGTTAATTGTGAGATCATGTTAAATGCATCTGAGCTAGCACTTTTACAACGTCTCTTAAGTCCAGCTTTGCCAAGGAAAAAAACCGGGGAAATTCTTGGTCCGTTTAATGTTTGGCTCAAGTTTATAGCGATACTTGAACTTTGGATAAAGACTCATTTAAATAAGAAGCTTAATTCAATTGAAATGCTTAAGAAGGCTCTTATCTCTACAGAAAAAATTGTCTAGAAAAAGAAAACCCATAGAAGATCACTTAAACACCTGCTAACTTTCTATAAGTTGCGCTAAAAGTCTTTAGGTGTCACACATAGCCTGGCTTGGCAAAAAATCACCCTTTTGTGGGAACGTAAGCTATGGCTTAAGTACTACCGAAGCACTGAAAAATAGAGGTCATCAAATAAATTTCATTCATTTTGACAACCCAACTAATTCAGATATTTCTAAAACATCTTTACTTGCTAATGATCCTGATGTCAGTCTTCCATATTTGATCAAATCTCAAGTTTATACGATTCCTTCTCCAAGAGCTCAACGTGAACTCAGAGAATCATTAGAAAGGTTAAAGCCTGACATTGTTCATGCAAGTCTTACCCTTTCACCATTGGATTTTAGATTGCCTGATTTATGCCAACAAATCAATGTTCCCTTAATAGCAACATTTCACCCCCCTTTTGATTCAAATGTTAGGAGCCTTGCTGCTAGTACTCAGCAACTTACTTATCAACTGTATGCACCTTCTCTCTCTCGCTTTGAAAAAGTAATCGTTTTTTCTGAAATACAAGGTGAAGTACTTGCAAAATTAGGAGTTGGAGAAAGTCGCATTGAAATTATTCCAAATGGAATCAACGCAGATCTATGGGTACCTAAAAACAAGCAAGAAGCAACTTTAAAGCAAATCGAAGTTCAAAAAAAACTTGGCAAAGAAAAAATATTTTTATACATGGGAAGAGTTGCTGCAGAGAAAAACGTAGAAGCTCTTCTTAAAGCTTGGAAGTCAATAAACACAAAAAATTGTCAGCTAGTAATAGTAGGAGATGGGCCTCTTCGGCCAACTTTAGAAAACAACTTTTTATCAACTAATGATTGCAAAATTTCTTGGTGGGGCTATGAAGCCGATATTGAAACTAAGCTTGCCCTTCTTCAATGCACGGAGGTTTTCATTCTTCCAAGTTTAGTAGAAGGGTTATCATTAGCTTTATTAGAAGCAATGGCAACAGGAACAGCTTGTATTGCTACAGACGCAGGGGCTGATGGAGAAGTACTAAAAGAAGGAGCAGGAATTGTTATGAGCACTGAAGGAGTTACTTCTCAATTAAAAACTCTATTGCCAGTTTTAAAAGAACACCCTCTCTTAATATCTGAACTTGGAAGGAAAGCTCGATCTAGGGTTCTTGAACAATTTACTCTTACAAAAAATATCAATTCACTTGAGAATCTTTATAAGACAGTACTTGAAAAATTCTAATTTCAACCCATTTCACGACTTTTTTGAGCTGCTAACACCACAGCCTCAAGCATTGCAGAACGAACTCCTTCTTTTTCTAAATGGCGAAGAGCTCTAATAGTTGTTCCTGCAGGTGATGCAACCATATCTTTTAGTTCTCCAGGATGTAATTCTTTTTGCTTAAGTAATAATGCAGTACCTTCAAAAGTTAAGTAAGTTAACTGATGTGCCAAATGCCTCGGCAATCCAGCAGCAACAGCACCATCAGCTAATGCTTCTGCAATCAATGCTAAATAAGCTGGTCCTGAAGAAGTCAAAGCAAGAAATGCATCTAAATATACTTCCGGCAAATCAAACACTTTACTAATTGGTTGAAACATTTTTTCTACAAGTAGTTTTTGCTCAGTTGAAACTGCTTCTCCCCAAGACAAACCTGTTACACCAGCTCTAACAAGAGCAGGTGTATTAGGTACTGCACGAACACAAACATGAGAGGGAAATAAATCTTGTAGTCTTTTTAATTTGACTCCAGCTAAAACTGAAATCAATAAAGGTCTATCTTTTGAAAACTGAACTTTCGATGATACTTTCTCCTTTATTTCATTGAGCTGCTGAGGCTTCACGGCTAAAATTTTCACAGGAGCATCCCACACATTTTCAGCCATTGGATTATTTGAATCAACAACCGAAATACCTTTAGGGAATTGCGTTAAGACCTTTTGAATGCTTCGAGATTGACCAACTATTCCTATTACCTCCTCAGGGACATATTCCCCTACCTCAAACAAACTATGAAGAATGACCTGAGCCATTCTTCCCAAACCAATCACACCAAGCGATAAAGACACCTAAAAACAATCAAACTGCTGACGGAACAGATGCCCCCCAAGCAGGTTCCGGAGCACTAGTCTTCTCATTTGTAATATTTTCAGAGCCCTTGTTCATTGCACTTGATGGGGATGGCTCTTCCTGAAATGAATTTGTAACAGTTACACAATTTGGGGTGAAAAGAAAAATACTCTCGCCAACTCTTTCTTGATTACCATCAATTGCAAAAGTACCTCCTGCGACAAAATCTACTGCTCTCTGCGCCTGATCAGGTTCCATCATAGTTAAGTTTAAAATAACAGTCTTTCGCTCTCTTAAAGCTTGTATTGCTTTAGGCATTTCATCAAAACTTCTAGGCTCCATTAAGCTAACTTCTGAAGTTGCTGTTGAGATACCTGGCATGCCAATTACGTTTGAAGTGGTACGTCTGTTTTCGAAAGGATTGGAATCTGAAAGAGAAGCCAATCCACTGGAATAATTTCTTCCTCCATCATGCTGCGAATCAAATCCATCGCCATTTTCATAGTCAAGCTCATCAAAGTCACCATCTAAATAGTCATCACCGGCAACAACGGCTCTAAGACGTGAAATAAGCGACACCAGTTAAATCCTCACTGAATAATTTTGAACTATTTCGGTTAAGACCGAATTTAAGTGGCTTACCCTTAGGAAAAGGAATAAATATGCCCTTATCTATCTAAATAGCGCTATTTTCAGGCAGGGGCAAGGTTTTCAATTGGTTTTGTTGATATCTCTGAGCAATTCAAGATCTCATCTTGATCCAAACAAAAAAGAACCTAGTCGTATCCACGTTGCTCCCATCTCTACGGCTTCCTTCCAATCTCGACTCATCCCCATAGAACAATCCTTTAATTGCAACTTATCTGCAAAAAGCCTGCATTCTCTAAAAAGGATCTTTCTCTGATCAGAGTCCAGATCAATAGGTGAAATCGTCATTAATCCAATTACTTCAATGTTTGGTAAATGAATAAAGTCAGACCAAACATTTAAAAGTTTTTGAGAATCGAAACCAAATTTGTCTGGATCTTCTCTAAACTTAACTTGAGCCATAACTTTAGGATTCTTTTCTTCTTCACCAGCAATTCTTGAAACTCTTTTCGCTAACTTTATAGAATCAATCGAATGAATTACGTCAAATCCTTTGACAACTTCTCTTACTTTATTAGATTGCAAAGTCCCAATAAAATGCCATCTTATCTCATTTATATCTTGCAATAAACTCAACTTTGGCAAGGCCTCTTGAACTCTACTTTCACCAAAGTCATACTGCCCCTTAGAGGCAAGAGCACGAATCTTTTCAACTGGTTGTCCTTTGCTAACAGCAAGTAATTTCACATTACTTGGTAGTGAATTACGAAAGGTTTTAAAATCCATCAATTTCTTGAATCAAAGCTAAAGGAAGGTCTGTTTAAAAAGTTTCTGCCAAAGCTCCAAATCATCAGATCTTTGTTGTCTGCAACGAGAAATATTAATTTCTGCATAATGCCTTGCATCCATATATGGAATAACCTCGAACTCAGCACCACGAGGCTGCAAAGTAACTAAAAAAAACATTTTCTGAGCATATAAGGTTGCATAAATATCTCTACCCTCTCCTGCAGGAGTTACCAAATAAAGCATCCCAAATGTTGGATGATTTAGATATCGCTCAGATGAGGCTTTCAATTTGCAAGAAACAATAAGAAAACTATCTAACTTAAATATTATACTTCGTATTTCAACAAAATATTCATTTGCTGATATGTTCCACAACGAAGTAAAAGCATTAACTGTTGAGAATAAGGAAATAATTTCTCAACATCAAACTTGCATTAAAAAGCCCCATATTTTGTCCTTAAGAAAAGAATCAATAAAAGAACAATCATCGAGAAAGTGTTAACAAAAAATCTTCTTCCTTTAAATAAAAGCTTAGGTTTAAATAGATTAGGATTTAGCAATATACCACCATTTCTAATTATCAATGCATCTGCTCCTTGTTCAGCTCTTAGCAAAATATTTGTAAGAAAACGTTCACCAATTGCAAGGAAAACACCTAGAGATTTTTTAAGTCCAAGTTTTTTAAAGTTAAATCCTCTAGTCACTATTGACCTCATCAAGTTCTGAAACTCTTCTTGAACCAAGGGAATGAAACGCAGTGCTAAAAGTAGTTGAAAGCTTAATCTGTCTAATGGAAGTCCTAAAAAAGACAGAGGAGAAAGATACCATCTCAATGTCCACATTAAATCCTCCGGAGAGGTAGTTATGAGCATCAAGTTAACGCTATGAACAACCGTAAAGATTAAAGTTGAAGTTTTAATTCCCAGCTCAGCTGAGCGCCTATCAACTACAAATGTTCCTAAATTAATTTTACCTATATCTAGTGGGCCAATTCTTAGGACTTCCCAAGAACTTCCGAACAAACTTGCATTTGGGAGTTCTTGGGAAGATCGTACCGTTAATGCTGCTGCGGTTTCATTAGTTGGGAGGAAAATAGCTAAAAGTCCAAAAGCACAAGCAATTAAAGCCAAGAAAGCAAGAGGTCTCAAAAGGATTCTAAGAGGAACTGCACCTAGCAAAGTTATGCTCAAAAGGATTACAACCAATCCAAGCCTCCAAATAGGTCCTGAAAGTACAGGTGAAATCAAAAACATCAACGTCCAAGCAAATTTCAACCTTGAGTCAAGGCTTCTTAACCAGCCAGTGCTACCTGATACATATTGACCAATGGGAACATTCTTTAAAAACTCCATTTAGCTATTAAAAGAATTTTCTTGCTGACGCCTTAAATCCCTTTCAGCCTCTCGTCTCTGCTTCCCTCTCCAAAATAATTTCAAAGGGGTGCCCTCAAATCCAAGACCTTCTCGCAATTGACGTTCCAAATATCGTCTATATGCATCCCCAAAAAGCTTAGGATCGTTAACAAAAAAAGTAAAACTTGGAGGAGAACTAGCCACTTGAGTTGCATAATACAATCTGCCCTGTCTTCCTCCTCGACTCGTCGGAGGACTTCGCCAACTCAAAGCCTCAGAAACAACTTCATTAACTACAGAAGTAGTTACTCTTCTTCGATGCTGTTCAACCGCTAAAGATGCTAGACGAAAAATGGGCTCAATTCTTTGACCAGTAAGTGCTGAACAAAACAACATTTTAGCCCAATCTAAAAAATATAATTTTGAACGAAGTTCCTTTTCCATTAATGGCATTGTGTAGGTGTCTTTTTCAACTAAATCCCATTTATTAACAATAACTAAACAAGCGCGTCCATCTTCTTCAATCCTTCCAGCAAGACGTTGGTCTTGCTCCGTGACGCCATCAATAGCATCTATAACCAATGCACAAATATCACTACGTTCTATAGCTTTAAAACTACGATTTACTCCAAAAAACTCTGGCCCATAATTAACACTTTTTCGTCTTCGTATACCTGCAGTATCAATCAATTTCCAAGATTTTCCTTCCCTATTTATCAAGGTATCAATAGTGTCACGTGTGGTACCACGCATTGAACTTACTATCGCACGATTTTGTCCACAAATTGCATTCAGGAGACTTGATTTACCAACATTTGGTCTTCCAATAATGGAAAGTTGAATGGGGTTAACTGCTTCTTCGACAAGATCTTTTGGTGGAAACAATGATATCAAATGATCAAGCAAATCACCTGTACCTGCTCCATGAATAGCTGAAATAGGATAGGGCTCTCCAAGACCTAAACGCCAAAACTCCCCTGCCATAGAAAGACCAAGTTCAGGAGATTCGCATTTATTCACAGCCAAAATAGTTTTACACTTAAAACGTCTAAGCCATGCAGCTATTGCTTCATCAGCAGCAGTTATTCCATGTTGTCCATCAACTATTACTAAAGCTATAGATGCATCTATCAAAGCTAGGTTTACTTGTTCACGTATCTCAGGTAGAAATTCAGTCTCATCATTAAAAACCAACCCACCAGTATCAACAATTTGAAATTCTCTATCGCCCCAAAAACCATCTTGATAACTTCGATCTCTTGTTACACCAGGTTGATCATGAACTATGGCCTCGCGACTACGGCATAGCCTATTGACTAGAGTCGACTTGCCAACATTAGGGCGTCCTATTATGGCGACAATAGGTCGCACCATATTCTTACAAAGTAAATATATATAGACAATACTTAGGCAAAGGAACTTATACCACCTTTTCTTATGAGGAAAACAATCTGAACAAATTACTCGATATCGGGGTCCCCAAAATGGCCTTTTAAAGGATTGACTGGAGTCTCACTAATTAACGGTAAAGGTCCTTGATCAGGAAGATTTTCTTCGCCACTTAAAACCCATGCCAAAAGCCAATTTACGGCAGTTGCTCTACGAGTTCTCCTAGGAAACAGTTCACCAATACGATAACCTTCAAAATTTAAATGCATTTTTAAAGATTGCTTATATTCCTTAGGAATTGACCGAGTTAAATGAACAGATGCCTGTCTTTTCGCTATTATTTCTGGAGCTTCTAGGAACCTCTCACTCCAATAAAGCGGAGTATGAGGACCAGCATAAAAAGTCTTCTCAAGATCCTTCGATTGCTCATACCCAAGTCTTTCCCAAATAAGACTACAAACAAATCTGTCACTAACTCGATCAGAAAGAATTGCTATCAACAATTCTCGACTAAGTGGCCAATTTGAGTTCATAGCAAGTCTATTAACTCCTAAAAATAAATATTTTTACTCTAAAGGTAGTATAGAAAGTCTACAAGAATTGATATTAAATAAAATCAATAAAAAACATAATCTGGATTTTTTCTAACAATCAATAGAGAGAAATAAAGAGTATTCTTTAAATCCACTTCACTGCCCTTAACAATTACCTCATCAGAGAAACCGACTCTTTGAGCAAGAAGTGTATTTTCTAGTAAATTCTTTTTAGAAATTATTTCTTTAATCCATTTCCATCTGCTACCTAATTTCAGCAAAATAAGTACTTTATTAGAAAAAATAACTTCATCAAGCAATGCATTCAACTTTTCAGGTTCATCAGGTGCAGAGGCCAATAAAAGATCTTCTTTTTGCAAAGATAGTGGCAGTTTAGCTGCTGCTGCTGCTGCATTAAAAGAAGAAACTCCAGGAATAACTTTCACAGAAAGTGATGGGTATCTTTCCTTTACAAATAGCAAAAGGTATGAACTCGTAGAGTAAAGAGAAGGATCTCCTTGACTTAAGAAAACAACTTCTTTTCCTTGACAAACTTCTTTTACTAATTGTTTACCAGCATCTATCCATGCTCTTTGAAGAATTTTTATATCTTTAATCATTGGAAGAAATATTGGCAAGCATTTCTTATGTTTCACAAATTCCGAAGCTATATTTAGAGCCATGCTTTCTTTACCTATTCCTGCTACTGGATAAGCAACTAAACTTGCTTTAGAAATTGCATTAACCGCGGCAATGGTTAACAAGTCAGGATCCCCTGGGCCAACTCCTACAAACGTCAACCCTGAATTAGGAGTAGAAGAATTTTCATTCGTTTTAGATATAGAAAATAAATTCGGAAAATTTGAGAATATCATTTTAACTATGCATTCTTGGTTCTGGATGTAAATCAGAAAGAATCATTGATTCGATCTTAGAAAGTTCTTTTAATCTCAAAAGAATTAATGATTTCTCAAAACGATCTGTGGCTAATCTCCAATAAAGACAAAAATGACGAGCTTCACTTTCCAACAGTTCATTATAAAGATCTCTTAATTCAGTATCTCGACTATGTAATGCAAGCATAGTCATTCTTTCATGACTTCTTGCTTCAATCAAACCTGCAACGAGAAAGCTATCCAACATTCTTTGAGGTTCTTCTTTACTTATATTTTTAGAAAGCAAAGATCCATAAGGAGGCGCTTGCAAAGGCACCAGATTACGACCCCTAGAATTCAAAATTCCAAGAATCCGCTCAAAATGCTCAAGTTCCTCTCTGGCTAAAGGACTAAGGACTTCAGCCAGTCGAGGTTCAGAAAGATATCGAAACATCATCTGCACTGCAACACCAGCAGCTTTCCTTTCACAATGTGCATGATCAATTAACAACTCTATAGGATTCTCGATTGCCTGTTGAAGCCACTTTGAACTAGATGAACTTTTGAGCCATTTAATCTTCGAAAAAGACTTTCCCTTCTCTTGTAAAAAATTCATTGTTTCAAGTATCAGAATTCAAATGAGCCAATATTCCATCGAAAGCAAGAACATAACTCATTGCACCAAATCCACAAACTATTCCTACTGCACAATCAGCAAGTAATGACTTTTGACGAAATTCTTCTCTCGCATATGTATTACTTAAATGCAATTCCACATAAGGTATACCTGTAGATAACAATGCATCTCTTAGAGCAACTGAAGTATGTGTATAAGCCCCAGCATTAATTAAAATCCCATCTACTTTCCCTAAGGCTTGTTGAATACGGTCAACAATTACACCCTCAGAATTACTCTGAAAACTTTGAAGCGAAATGCCTTCTTCATCAGCCTTCTTTTGAAGAAGAAGTTCAATCGATTCAAGTGTCTGCGGCCCATATATTGAAGGTTCTCTAAGTCCAAGTAAATTCAAATTTGGTCCGTTAACAAGTAACAACTGCATGAGGCTATTCGGGTCTAGTACTTATCAGATCGTATCGATTTCACAATAAAACGCCCAACATATTTGAGAAATTAAGTCGCTTTAGCTGGTAATGTCCTTCATGTGGTTAGGGTCGGTGCCCGAGTGGTTAATGGGGGCGGACTGTAAATCCGCTGGCTATGCCTACGTTGGTTCAAATCCAACCCGGCCCACCTTCCACAAGCCCTTGTAGCTCAGCGGTAGAGCACTCCCTTGGTAAGGGAGAGGTCTCGGGTTCAAGTCCCGACGAGGGCACTGTCCTCAACCTCTTCCAAGAGAATTAGTCTCAGGCACTAGGAGTTGTTTATATCTAAAAGTGGACGTCCACTTTTTAGTCCACTTTTGCTCTCCTGATCATTCTTGCTTGATGCATCTGACCCGATGCAATTCAAGAGATGGCAACTATTAGAAGGAGTGGCAAAGGCTGGCAAGCACTCATTAGAAAGAAGCAATATCAAGGACCAAAAGCCAAGACATTTAGCTCAAAAAGCCAAGCCTTGTTATGGGCAAATGCTGTTGAAGGGTCTCTCAAAAGACCAGAACAATTAGACCAACCACCGCCTCAAATCCTCAAAGAAGCCATCGATTTGTTTATTGAGGGGCCGATGCAAGAGCACCGCAGTGGTCATAACGAGCAATATCCATTACGAGCAATGGCCAACAGTTGGATCGGTGGAGTTCGACTCAATGACCTTTCGATCAGGCATTTTGCACTCTGGCGTGATGAACGCCTGCTCAAAGTCAAGTCCAACACGATCATGAGAGAACTCAGGATCTTACGAGTTCTGCTGGATTGGGCTAAAGATGAGCAAGGTTGCCTGCTCCAATCAAACCCAGCACGAGAGCTCAAAGTCAGAGGGACCAATGACGCCAGAATTCCGCATCTCACTAAGAAACAAGAGCAAGATTTACTCAAGCAGTTAGCTCAATCCCAAAATCCAAATCATCTGCGCCTCACACAGTTGGCACTTGCAACAGCGATGCGTCGTTGTGAACTTCTCTCGATCAAATGGAATGATCTAGATCTAGACCGAAGACTTGTTCGCCTAACTAGAAAAGATTGTGCTGCTAAAGGCTTGCAAAGAAGTGAGCGTTTAGTACCACTATCACCAAAAGCCGTGAAGCTGCTCGATCAATATCCAAAAGAGCATCAACACATCATTGGCCTAAGCGCTGGTTCTGCTCGGCATGGATTTGATCGAGCCCGAAAAGCTGTTGGTTTAAATCAACTTAGATTTCACGATCTACGCCACATTGCCATTAGCAAGATGTGGGCTGATGGAATGAACGCTCTGCAAATATCAGCAGTTAGTGGACACAAAGATCTAAGAATGTTGATGCGCTATAGCCATTACCAGTTGGGGTATAGGGGGTCATGAATTCTTTGTGGCTCGTTGGAATGAAATCGGAATTTTCTATCAATATTCCAAGGAGTTTATTATGCTTACAATTTATTTGCCTGGCTGGATTCTGATACTTTCTTAGATTGATCAAAAAATCTAGTTAGAGCGCCAGAGAGATAATCTTGACCCTTTATTTCATAGCCTAGTTCTTTCAATCTTTTGATATTGGCCCATTGATATTCAGGACAAAATTCATCAAGCCTTTGATCACCTTCATTTAGTTTCATTAAAAACCCAAGTTCTTTAAATTTATCAACAATTTGACCGTATCCTATAAGCATATAATTATGAAAATCGTCGTATCCCATCAAAGCTAATTTTGACAGAGAAGAAACTGAAAGCCTTTTAAGTTGGTTATAAATTTCTTTAGAAAAACCAAGTACTTCTATTGATTGATTAGCTGGTGGTGTTTCGCCATATTTATTAATCCAAACAAGCTTGGGCTTTGTAGCAAATGATTCATGTAAAACTGTAACTGTATTATCTATTAGCTTAATAAAGAATTTTTCATTTAATGAATTACCCTGATCATCAAAAATTTCCATCCCTGTCTTATAACGCTTAAAAAGTTCTATTAAAGAGCCAATACACTTTTGAGCATTGGCATAGAGAATCTCTGATGGTATATCTTCAAAAAGGTCTTTCCATTCCTGTTCAAAAATTTCATAAATAGTCTCTATTTCTGAAGAATTATCAAATGAGTTTGATCCTCTTGAAATATACTCTTGATATTTTTCTTCAGAGATTTTTCTTACCACTTTGATTGAAGATTGCTCTTTTAAAAAGTTATAAGGGTAGATCTTTTTACTAATTATCTGATTAATTTCATGAGGGGTATAAGGATCTATCTGATATACCTTCTTAGCTTGCTGAAGTTGCTCAAACCTAACAACAATAAAGCTAGGATTACTTCCTATTAATCTTCCTGGTCCATATAAGTTATGAATTACCTTATCTCCACTGGTCCAAATTTCTCTGATTGGTTCTTCTAATACTGGGATTTCTAAAATTAATTCTTTACTGATATATCCTTTTTCATGAAGACGAACAATGATTTCATTTGTTGCTTTAGATCCTAAATTCCTCATCTCCAGGAAATCAAAATACGTAAGACCACTTAAATCATTTATATACTCAAATCCAGATCTCATTAAGATATTAAAAGCCCTAACTGATAAATTTAGATCTTTAATTAAAATATCTTTTTTTAAAGTAATTCTAAAATCAGGAAGCTTAAAGTTATCTAAATTATAACAATCAAGAATAGAAGTATCAATTTCTGTTCCTTTTGATTGAGTATTTGATTGTATATTTTGACCTTTTATTTGATCTATTTGATTTTTTATTGTATCTAAATAAGGTCCATCGACCTTATAGCCATAAAAAGAATTTGGATTAGGATTTCCGTCTTCAGACTTTCTTCTATCTAATATTACATCTCTTTGATATCCCTCTAAAAAAAGAGATTTTTTCATTTCTTCACTAACATCTTTTACAGAAGTAAAAATATAATCATTTCCTATTTTTATACATCCTTCAATTGGGAAGCCATAAGAACAAATAACAGGGTGCTTAAATATTCTTACTCTTTGACCTTGCCCTGACTTGATATTTCTCAATTCTTTCGGGAGAGATCTGATTGGGATAGCGCCTATTCCTCCAGTGTCGACTCCATATTGCCAACCAACCTGATCCTCAAAGATTCCATCGCCACCCCATGTCTTAAAGTTTGCAAATAAGGTCCCATCTTCCAATTGATACACATCTCTACCATTTGGATATTTTGATTGATTCTCATAATCATCTAAAATAAGTCCAAGGTCTCCAATAAAGTATCTCCCTGGAGGCATACATCTCACTGGTTTAATCTCTAAATTATTTAAATCTGGTTTATTTTTCTTATATAACTCAAAACAATCTTTTGCTTCTTTCTTTGTCTCAAATACGCCAATAAGTCCTAGCTCTTTGCATGAGGCTTCATACCAATCAGGTGCTAATTTTGCTTTTTTATTCTTACTATTATATATGTCTTCTTCATCAGTACTTGTTAATATTTCCTTGATGAAAATTTTCTGAGGAGGGTATTTATAAAATAAATCACTTCTAACTTTTGCAAAGTCATAATCATTAAATTCAATTCTATAGTGCTTTTCATATAATTTATAAAGTTCGTCAAGATCTATTGGGTCTTCATTCTTTTTTTTATCGATAGACTTGCAATATTTTTTTGCCAATAGTCTCCAGTTCACTAATTCTAAAAATTTCTCAAGCCTCTTTTCTTCTAATATATTTAGAATTTTTTCTTGCTCTAAAGCTTCTCTTATATGTAGACGAACACAAGTTGATAGGAGAATCTCAAATTTGTTTAAATCATCTGGTTTAAGATCAAGTGAGACATGTGATTGAAAAGAATAAGCTGTAAAAATTCTACGCAATACTTTTGAATAAGATTTCTCAATTAAAGATGTTATTTCTTTTTTTGAAATAGTCATTTTTTAGTTAATGTATACTTTTGGAGGTTTACTCGACCATATCTTCAAAAATTCCTTCTCTATTTCTTTCTCTAAAGGTTCCCAATCCTGCTTAGTAAATATTGCATATTTCTCTTGCCATTTCTCTTTAATTAGACCTTCCTCATTTCGTAAAGAAGTGACTAGATCCCACCAATCATCTGGAATCTCATACTCAAATTTAAAAGTTTTTATTGTATCTATATAGGGTTCACTACTTGTTTGAACTTGAGGAGTGCCATAAGGAATCTCATAATCCTCGCTCCAATATTCCCAATTTTCTAAATGTTCTCCTTCTTTTTCTAGAAAGTTAGTTAAATTTTCACTCATTAGTTCCCTTTGAGGACCATCTTTCGCTCTCATGAGAACTGGAATTAAATCAAACAACCATTCATCATCTATCCATACTCCTGGTTCAATATCTTTTGGATTTTCTTGGAAAGCAATCTCAACATCACTTAAATAATCATTATCTTTTAATACTTCTCTAAGTCTTCCCCTCAAGGCATATAAGCGCCAATCCTTAAATTGTGAATTATCTATTCTAGTGCTTATTTGATCAATTATTAAATACAATTTTTCTTCATTCCAAATACCCTCTTCATTATTAGATAATCCTAAATTAGTTGAAAGCCTTGTTCCTATAATTGCTTTAACTAGACATTGGTAATTCTGAAGTTTATCAATATCTAGAAAACGGTTATTAGCTAATACAATCTTATCGACATCTAATAATAATTTAGAGAAGTAATCATTAGCTTCACTTCCTTTTAGGTTAAGGACCTTTCCACTTTTCATTAGTTTAGATGCAATCCTAAATCCTATATCTTCAAATATAACTAAGATCTGTCGCGGAGTGATGTTTTCACTTTTTAATTTACCATCTTCTTTCTTCAGAATTTCTAAAAGTGATTGAAAATCGTTTAATGCTTTTCCTGGCTGCCATAATTCAAGATATGTAAGAGAACGATAATAGAAGATTTCATCTGAATTATTTAAACTATTTTCTTCAGCAAGATTAAAATCACTTATTGCATCTTTACATCCATCACCCCATGGTAAATAATATCGATGAGCATAACCTCTGTAAAAATATGCTTCCCCTAGATGCTCATTTAAATCTATTAATTGCGTTGCTCTTTTGATCAAGGAATGAAGAAAAAGTTTATCACCTCCTGATCCTTCATAATTTTCTCTAAGTTTTTTTAAACTTTCTAAAATATCTTCATCTTGCTCATTAGATGAAATATCTAAATTGCTTTTATTCCCAATATCTGTAGGTAAGTTTTCTTTATCCCAAGCTAACTTTGATTTTCTAAGTTTTTCCGTCTTTTCTTTGGAAATAGAATCATTCCAGGAACAATTTATAACACTTTCAATTGCTTGCCATTCAACATCTTCTAAAAAGGAATCAACATTTTCATATCTACAAAAATCAACAAAATTATTCTTTCCTATACACCAAGTTCTTTCAAGCCACTGTTGATCACAAGATTCTAGTTTTGCATGAACCCATTTCTTGAGGCTTTTAACAAAAGAAACCTTAATGTAAATATCCTTTATTCTCCCAAACCAATCTTGATCAATCTCATTATCTTCTTTAATGCTATAAATTTCAATTTCCTCTGCAATTACAAGTAGAATAACTATCGTTGCCCATCTAAATTCTTTACTTAGATCCTTTCTAGAAGGGTCAACATATCTTATATAATTAGTATTTTGATATAAGCAGGTATAAAATGCATCTAATGAACAAGGGGATGGCTTTTCATTAACTAAATTAGTAATTGAAGTTGTTGAAGTATTTATCCATAGTGACTTAGGGAATTTCTCTTTTATGTGTGTTGAGCTCTCAATCTCACTTGCAAAATATCCATGAGTATCTGGTACATCTACTAAAATTATTTCAGAATCTAGTGGAACACCACATGCCCATTTTTTTTGTGACTCTTTTTTCTCATGATCATTTAAAAGTCTCAATCTAATTGGTATTTGTCCATAATATCCAAGCAATCCATAGACTTCTCTTGTCTCAGCATCGTTTAAGGGTTTTATTGTTTCGTCAATCAATTGATCACTTAAAGTATTGAATAAAAATCTAATTGTTCCTTCACTAGGGTAAAAACTAAGTAGTTCAGGGACAGGAATATCTTGAAAGTAATTTCCCATTGTATAAGAAAATTCTATTGAATCTTCTTCACCAATAGTGCGTATATTTCTTTTATATTCAATCATATTTTGAACTTCTATATCTCCTAGTTTTCTTCTATCATTACCATTTAGTTGATCATATTTAAATGCAAGCTTTCCTAGTGAATATAACATCTTATTAAAGTTACTAGATCTGAGACTTTTTTTAAAATCTTGAGATTCTACAAGATCTACATTCTCACTTTGCCAACGTATCACTTTTAAATACTCCTCATGTCCACCTAGCAAGTCATCAAAAGTTTTTTGAGCATAATTATCATAGAAATCAGACATGATATTTATATCTTTATCTTGATGGTAAACCCAATCACTTTTTAATTTATCTAGTATTTTTATTGCGGCCTTATCTCCAAGCTTTGCAGCTTGTTTTAAATAGTTGTATGCTCGATCTTTATCCTCTAATTTTGAATAAAGTTTATATAAGTAAAAATATGCATTAGTATCAGCAGGTTCTATAGATATTGCTTTCTCATAATTAATAATTGCCTCTTTATACTTCCCTTCATTTTGTTGAATATTCCCCAATGTGCATATAGCCAAAATACACTTAGGGTCTAATTCTAGTGCTTTGTTGATATCTTGATATGCAGCTTCTATATTACCTAATAGTAAATTTGCGTAACTTCTATTATTAAAAACAATTGGCTCTTTAGCATATATTCTAATTGCTTTAGTGTAGCTTTTTATTCCATCTTCATATTTACCTGAGGAAAGATTCTCATTACCTTCATCCCACAAGGACCGGAATTTCTTTTTTCGCATAAATTTATTAACCATTCCAGCTGCCCATATAAATAAAATTATGAAAAAAAAACTACTAAAGCTAGTTATATTGAATAGAAAAGAAAAATTTACAATTACTAGGAATAGTGCAGCATAAAGAACACATGAAATCAGATCATACTTATTAAGTCTTTTAATTAGTTTTGAAAGTTTCAATGTTTTTTCTACAATATAGAAAGACTATTTGATACCCCTTCAACAACTTTACAGAAAAAGTCCAAATCAAGAGTATCGACCGTATCAGTCGGCTCGTGATAGTGAGGGTTCCTTAGGAATGAAGTATCAGTCACCATCATTGCGTTATAGCCCTGATCCCAAAAAGGGCTGTGATCACTAAGGCGCACATCCGGCAAAACATCCCCACCAAGAGGGACAGGAAGGACTTTCGATGGGACATGTTTACCCATATTTGATGCCAAGCCAGGAAGCATCACTGCGCATCCAGTATTAGCCACTAAAGCAATAAAGTCGCCTTTTTCTCCATAGATTTTTTTCATTGCAGGTAATGGATAGTCCTGCTTTTCACTTGTGTAAGCCAACATTTCAAGACTGACCATCAGCTTCAGCTTCTGACCTTTAGCCTTGAGTTCTTTTGATAAGGCTTTACTGCCAAGCATCCCCCATTCCTCCTGATCAAAAGCAACCATCCACACGGATCTTTTAGGTGGATTTTTCTTGAAAGTCCTGCATAGCTCTAGCAAAGCTGCTACTCCACTAGCATTATCATCAGCACCAGGAGATTGAATAGGTCCGTCATAGTGGGCACCTATAAGCATTGGGTCAAGCTTAGGATTTGTACCAGGAAGCTTAAGGATGTAATTAATGCCTTTTTCTGAACCTTCTTGAAAGTGATATTCCTCTACTGTTCCAATTAAAGACATTTGCTCCTTGAGATAAACACGAGTACTCATCAGACCAAGTGCATCCCACTTGGAATGGCGCAAAATTGCAAGCTGCTTTAGATCATCAACAAGCTGTTGTTTATTCATGATTATTTTTTAGTGGTTTGAGCTAAAAGCTTTGGTCGTTCTTTTGACTTGGGCAATAAAAAAAGCCCTGCAAACAGAGCTCACTTAAGAGTGCTTAGATTTTTAATTGACTTAAAAAGACTTCCTTCTCAATGAGTATGCACCATTTAGTTGCAGTCAGTAATTTTTCGGTATACAAATTGTTGTTTTGTAGTTCTAAACAGGACTACAAAAATGTTCTCCAAGAACCTCCCAAAGAAGCAAGGCAGTCTGTATATAGCTTCTGGTATGGCTGTCCTTAACTAGCTTTCATTGATTGAAGTGATAGCTGTATGGTCTTGTAGAAATTCTGCTAATTGCAAAAAATCAGTTCTAGGAGCATTCCTTCCTGCTATTTCTCTAAACGCCAGCGCAGGTGGAGAACCATCAATGATATGCATACCCCAGTATTGAAGTAATTTGCTCTGTCTGATTTTTGCGTAGGAAGGATTGATTAATTGACACTTGGGGTCTGATTTGCTGTATGCACTGACTGTTCTTTCAAGCATTGAGAGAAGAGTATTATTTTGTCTCTCATAGGACTGAGCAGCGTTATAGCCGTTGACAACAGCAAACATCTCCGCTTTTTTATTACGCTTCCTTATATGGCTAAATGTCCGTGTAATTACATCTCCGCCTTTTGCTATGCCTAAGGGATTCAGAGTTGTAGGCAAGACACAGTAATCAAATTTTTTGACCAAGTGCATTGGATTCTCGCTCAAAACAGGAGAGCAGTCACATATGACTACCTTTACCTCTGGATAGGCTCTTTCGTTCCATTGGTCTGCATTGAGCACGGTGATAGTTGTCCCCATCGTGTCTCTTTTATGTGGTGGGACATAAAGAGAAGCTGGCTCATCCTCATCATCTGAATTTGGATTTTCTAAGAAGAGTTTTCTTAGGTTTTTGTCTGGGTCGAGGTCTAACAGAATGACGTCGTATCCCATCAGTGCAAAGGCACCTGCTAAGTGAGCAGCGACAGTTGTTTTACCAACACCACCTTTACAAGTAAAGACTCCAAAATATTTAATGCTGCTATCTATTCCTTGCTCTTCAGAGGTTGGCTCTTCAGGTTCTAAATCCTCAGACTCTTTATTCTCTGGATCATAATTCCATTTAATTGCCCTGCCTGTTGAAGTACCAAGCTTTAAGTTGCTGGGTCGCTCAGTCTGTACATGGGTTAAAGATGGTTTCCCAAACCCATTTTGTGCGATTAGCCATCCACTGGTAAACCCTGAAGCTGCTGGTAATTCAAGGAAATCCAGGAATTTATTGAGAGCTGAAATTGGACAACGAGCTTTATAGCATTTGACTTGAACAGCAATCCGCTCCTTTCCTTTAATAATCTCGATATCATATCCAGGTTGATTAGTAGGAGGCATGATGACCTCATAGCCAAGGTCTTCGCATTGTCTTGCTACATGTTTTTCAAATTCATATGGATCTTCGAAAGGTAAATCAGCCATATTTTTTATGATCTTTTTTAATGATTATATATTTGCTTAAATTAACCTCTTTTGTGCAATATCAAAAAGATAGGAACAAATCATGGAAATAATTTATCTGATTTTCTCAGTTCTTCTTCTTTTATATTTTCCTTATTGGCTGATTAAACAAAGTATTAAATATCCAAAAGCTCTTCTTTGGAACCTCGTTTTCTTTGGTGGATTAGCGCTTCTGATAGCTGTGGCATCAAAGTAGATTAGTATCGGTCATTGACCAAAAAACATCCCCCTTCTAGCCTCGATTTTTAGAAGTTGCACCTTCAGATCCCTTTATCCATAAGCCACATATTTTGACCTTTTTTGGATAGCAGCCCTACATTTTATATCGTTTGACTCTCGTATCGAAATCCTTTCCGAATGAGCTTGGATATGACGTTCAACTGCTTCTCTTTCTCTCTTGGTCAATGTCTTCCCAGAGTTAATTAATTGATTAATAGATCTCATAGTTAATATGTGATGGTGATAATTGCGCATAAAAAAAGAGGCCATCTTTAGCCTCATATCTGCGGATTGATTAACGCTCAGCTTTTAAAGTCCTCAGGCGATTGGACCAATAACTATTGGTTATAGTCGTCCGATATGCCTCAAGAGCGATTCATATGCCTGTAAGGTCAAACCCATCGAGGCAGCTCTTATCTCTCTTATCGATTGATCTTTGAGACTGGCTCTAAAACTTAAAGGGTCAATACTGGGCTGTTGTTGTTCTTCCATCGTGCTGTACGTGCTGGTCTAAGTAGTTAGGGATTAGAGAAAGAGAAAAAGAATATTCAATAAGAATCGAAGCTCCGCCTCCTTCGATAGCAGTGAATGATCTTTGTCTTATCGGTATTCAAGCCTCCTCCTGTATTAAATAGGGATTAGAACAAAATTATTTCTATTATTATCTTTACAGCCAATTTATCATAGGCGATATTCTTTGTCTTTTTCAACTGCTTTGTTGCATCGTAAGGAATTCATCAAACTCTTCATCGTCCCAACCTTCAGGAGGAATGCCCTTTACATGAATAATCGTCCCTCCTCTTTCTATGAACTTGGGAGCCTTCCCAGTAGTCGCTAAAGATTGACCAGCAATTTTCTTTTGATGTGCCTTCCTTGATTCATTGATATATGTTTTCTGCTTTTCAAGCTGCTCTTTAGTCATCGGTTCATAGTTGAGTATCAAGGATTGAATAATGCGAGCTTTGGAAAGAGCAACTGCATTTTTGTGGCACTCAAGCTTGTTATAAGCCGTACTAGTGATTTGATATGTGACTTGTCTTTCACCTTCAGTTCCTTTGTATCTGATTTTTTGATCAGAAGGGTTTAATAAGCTCTCATCCCATGAATATCGTTCTGTTGGAGAAGAACTCCCAGACAAGCTTGCATAACGGGGCAATTGAGTCAGGATGATTCGAGTCAGCATCTGCCAACGGGTTAGCTCACATATCTTTGACAATTCAATCAGCCTCTCAAATGCTCGAGTACTAATGCTGACATTGATCGTCTTGCGAGTGACTCTGACTCCTTTAGATCCATCTTCTCTTGTGGTTTGACGAAAGTCTTTTAAGCCATCTTTCTTCTGCTTGCGGTAGTACTTCTGGTCCTTGGTGAGCTTCTTCATTCACTCATGCTAGTCAAACAAATTGAGTGGACTAACACGACATAGAAGCGGACTAAGAACAGATCCCAGCACTCCCTAAAAAAGATTTGGCCTCATTAAATATTTGGTCTACATTGCTTAAGCATTAAGCAATTAACTGTATTGCAAGGCTATTTAGGTGATCTCAAAAGGCCCACCTTCCACAAGCCCTTGTAGCTCAGCGGTAGAGCACTCCCTTGGTAAGGGAGAGGTCTCGGGTTCAAGTCCCGACGAGGGCACTAGCCCAGACCTCTTCTAAGAGAAACCTTCTCAGGCACCAGAGGTTGTTTATATCTAAAAGTGGATATCCATTTTTATGTCCACTTTTGCTCTAAAAGCTTTTCATTTGGATGACGCATCTGCACTTCTTGCGTCCTACCAATGGCAACGATTCGGAAAGGAGGAAAAGGCTGGCAAGCCTTAATTAGAAAGAAGAATCATATCGGTCCAAAATCAAAGACTTTCCCAACAAAAGTCCAAGCAGAGCTATGGGCAAAAGCTATTGAATGCTCATTTGAAAAACCAAAAGGACTGGCTGAAGAACCTCCTCAGATTCTCAGAGAAGCCATTAATTCCTATATAGAAGGGCCTCTAAAAAACCACAGAAGTGGCCACAACGAGAAATACCCCTTACAAGCCACAGCTAACAGTTGGATTGGTGGAGTCCCACTCAAAGAGCTCAGCATCAGACATTTTGCAGCCTGGAGAGACGAACGACTGATCAAAGTCAAAGCCAACACAGTGATGAGAGAACTAAGAATCCTCAGAGTTCTTTTGGACTGGGCTAAAGATGAACTGGGCTGTGAACTGAAATGCAATCCAGCAAGGGCTCTGAAAGTCAGAGATAGCTGTGACGCAAGGATGCCTTATCTGACCAAAGAGGAGGAGAACCAGTTAATCCAAGCTCTCAGTCAAAGCAGAAACCCAGAACACAAGAAACTAACTCAACTAGCTCTAGCGACTGGAATGAGAAGGTCTGAACTCCTCTCACTCAAATGGGCTGATATAGACCTTGATCAAGGTATTGCAAGAGTGAATAGAAAAGGATGTACAGCTCAAGGACTCTCTAATTCACAGAGATTAATTCCACTATCACAAACAACAATCAAGCTCTTAAAGGGATATCAGAACTGTGAGGAGCAAGTAGTCAAAGTATCACTACCAGCTAGTCGTCATGCTTTTAATAGAGCCAAGAAGATAGCCGGTTTAAGAGATCTTCACTTCCATGACTTAAGGCATATAGCTATTAGCAGAATGTGGACAGAAGGCATGAATGCAATAGAAATCAGTGCTGTTAGTGGTCACAAAGATCTACGAATGTTAATGAGATATAGCCATTACTTACCTGGTAAATAATGAATAGAAAAGAATGATTTATCTATATACATATGAGCACCCATCTAATGACAGGAAATAGCAGTAAATAGCATTCTGAATATAATTAAAAGTCTATATACTATTCATGCAATTAGACAATACATTAAAGCAACACTTCTACAACATATTTATAAAATTACTAATAACTACTTTAATAGCACTTTAATAACACTTCTACTCTAATAACACTTTAATAGCACTTTAATAGCACTTTAATAGCACTTCTATGACGTCTTTACTTAAATGCTTATTAAATGCCTTTAATAATATTATTATAGCCACTTAAGAAAAAATGTGTGAGAGATCTTCTCATTTTCGTTCTTTTTTATCGTCTTCCATTTAACTGCCCCTGCAAGCCTCTATAAGGCCTGCCTGGTCTATTTCTTATGTCTAACCTCAAGAGAAGGGTTGAGGGCTATCGCGCCTTATCTAACAGCTGTTTGAGGTGCGTAAATAACATAGGCTTAGTATCTCTAATCTTCTTCTTCAGAGTCTTCGAAAACTACCTCCAAAAGTTTTTCTAAAACAGACTCTCTTGTCTCTACTCCCCACTGAGTACGAAGTTCATCAATGTCATCTATGCACGCTGTTGGAAGTTTGATTGAGAAAGTTGAGTATTCCTGTTCAGACATACCGATAAACCTTTGACCTGCTCATATATTTACCTATTCCCTCTCAAAAGGCTAAGTATTTTAAGACTGGCATGAGCAAGAAATATTTGGCACGATAAATTTCCCAGTCAAAAAAGATATGACTTCAACAGCACTACCAAGCTTTGTAGCTTCTCCTGCTGAACAAAGGCGAATACGCAAAACTACAGATACAAAAGTTAGAGCTACTTACCTCAAAGAAAAGCACTCAAAGACAATCAACCAATTAAGAGAGAAGTTGGGTTTCAAAGAAGAGATCACTGTTATTGCCTGGTTGCTAGAACAGGTCGAACAAAAATCAGATCTAAATAAAACGATCTATCAATTACTAGAGGACTAATTCATGGGCATCCAATTACCTACCTTTGCTGGAGATGGAACATACGCTTCTTGGGAAAAAGCAACAACAGGAGGACGCTTTGTTTGCTCTTCTGATTCAAGAGGCTCAAGGGTATTAATCGATCGTCATTCCCAAGCGATGAATCAATGGAGAAAAGATAGTGGCTTTAAAGAAGATTCAAAAGTAATTTCTTGGTTACTAAGTCAGATTGGTTGATTATCTTTTAGGAAGAATTGGATCGTCTTCATCCTTATCATCAAAATCACTTAATTTTTCCTGACGCTTAGCAAGTTTTAATTTCATCACCAGTTCATCTAGCTCTGACTGTTTATATTCTCTAAGTGTTTTACTTGGATTTGCAGATCCAAATTCTCTCAACAATCTACGTACCTCATTCTGACTTTCTTTATTCATATTCTCTCCATTAGCCTTATCCTTCGAATCGTTCGTCTTTTCAATATCCTTGCTCAAGCTGTAGATTTCATTCTCAAGCTCCGCTTGCAAAATAGTTCCTATTGAGCCAAATGTTGTAGTTAGTGTAGAGATAGATTCTTCACTAAACTTTTTCTGTCTCTCTGTCAAAATTTTCAATACTTCAAGATCCAATTCTATATTTTTTTTATCTATAAAAATATAGGAGTCTGCGGAAATTCTTTCTCTGTTAATTCCTTTTAGTACGCCATCAACTTTATTCTTAATTTCTTTATAAATCATATGGTGTATTACTTTATCTATTGTTGAAAGATTTATATCCCCCGAAGCAAGCAAATCATATACTCGATCAGCAACTTTATTTTTTATCAAATCATAATCAATCTCTTCAATTAATTTTTGAGGCTTTCGGCTTATATATTTAATACTTGATTTAGATACTGCCCAATCTTTTTCAGGAATATTTCTTTTTACAAGTGATTTCTTAGCAGCTATCATCACATTATTATTAGGCTGCTCAGGATTGGAGTTAAATTGCAAAATCTTCAACGTAGACAAAGGCGTATTAGGATGAGAAGCAACAGCTATTCTTATTTCTTCAGAGTCAGATTCTCCTAAAATTTCAAGGATTTCAGGGTCTACCTCATTATTAGCAAGATGTTCTAAAAGTTCTTCATCATTTAAAAAGTCAATATTAGTTTTTATTCTTTTAATTTTAATAATATCTCTTATATCTATACGTCTATAGATATACTCTCTCTCTTCACTGCTTAGAGAATAATCATATTCATCTTCTACTAGTTTATTTAGTATTTCATCTGGTGTATTTGGATTAATAGATATATGATACTTAAATTGTGAAAAGCTATAGAAATCATCAGGAGCTGAACAGATTAGATCTAGAACTTTATTATCAATTATTTCTGTTGACAATAGCTCAAACATTTGTTCTTCTGAATAATCTTTCCACTCTTTTGGTAGCAATCCCCAAATGGAGGCCTCTTGAACATTAATATCCTCATCATTAAATAATTTTCGAAGGATTTCTTCTGAAGTATTTTGACAACTAGCAACAGCCTCTCTAATTTTCTCATTACTAGATAAAGATAGTAATTCGAGTGTTTTATGTTCTACTTTCTCTCTTTTTAACTTATCAATTAATTGTTCTTGATCTAGGAATCTCCATTCATACGGTAATTGGCGTTTCTCTACAGCTAGTCTAACTTCAGAGTCATAATCATCAGCTAATTCTTCTACAATTTCTTTGGGTGTATTTATATTTAAAGCGATGGCCTCCCTAATTCTAGATTCACCATGAAAAGTCAATAGATTAATAACTTCATAAGATAATTCTTCATACAATAGTTTATTTATCATCTGATCATGAGTGAGCTCCTTAAAATCGATTGGCAATTGAATAGAGAGAATTGAATGATTAGCTTCTTCTGCTACATATTGATCCTCATCATCACTAAGATCATATAATAATTGCTCTGTTGCATTTTTATGTGCTGCCACTTCTTCTCTTACCTCAGGATATTCAGAATCTGAAAGTAATAGCAGAGTTTCGATATTTATATCCTCATTTCTTAAGCGATTAATTATATGATTCATATCATACGATAGCCATTCAAGAAAACTTACTCCTGGATTTATCTCAGATTTTATTTTTCGACTTACTGAAATATCTTTATCATTTAAACTCTTTATTACCTGATCTGGTTCAATGTTAGCTCCAGAATCTAAATCAATTTTTTCAGGGAATTCCTCTTCAGATTTAAGGCTATAATCCTTCAACTGAATATATTCATTTTCCCAAAGATTCATCATCATTAATTCACTTTTAATTCTAGATATATGCTTGGGTACGGTATTACCATCTTCTCCATATGTCTTATAAATTCTCTTATCTTTATCTGTTTTCAATAAGAAGTATATTCCAACCATAGAAGGGCATACAAAAAAACCTATAAAAGGGTTGCCTGATAGGTTAGTTCCTAAAATAGGAATTATTAAAGTCACTAATGCAATAAAACTACCAGTAAAAAATGAACCAATTCGATCTATTATTAACTCCCGTTCAGTTTTTCTTATTTTCGCTGATAAAGTTTTAGTTTTATAACTACGCTTAGAATTAGACCTTTTAATCCAATCAAGGAAAGAAAAAATTTCTTCAGAGGTTAAGCAAAACCATTCTCTACCCCCCCTAGAATATGAGTGTTTATTTCTATATTTTGAATGAAAGTGTGTCTCATATTTCAAAGCCTCTTCCCTAGTAAAAAACCATATAGTCGACAAGATCTCTACAACTCCAACATTGTATGTCTCAGCAATTTCTACAAGGCGTCTTTTAGGATCTTTACTAATTCCAATTTTGACATCGCCACTCTTTTTGTCCCTAACAATATATAAAGCACATTTTCCAGGATCATGACCAGAGTTCTTAGATGAATAGTTCTTTTTTGAATACCTATAATTAGCCATAAGTAGTCAAGTTAATTTCATTAAAATAGAACTCCTCAATACAATAATCAGAGCATCATATTTTTAAGACATTCTTCGTATAAGAAACAAAAAGAAATACCCCCTTGGCCTTATGGCCGCTCCTTTAGTGGACCAAAGCACCTCAAAAGTGGACATCTAATGCAACATGGTCAGGTAGATGTTGTAATCGTTGGATCTGATCGCACGACACGTAAAGGTGATGTTTGTAATAAAATTGGCACTTATTTAAAAGCCCTAGCTGCTTATGAGAATTCAATTCCTTTTTATGTAGCTTTGCCAATCTCAACGATTGATTGGTCTATATCTGATGGATTGAATGAAATTCCTATTGAGATTCGCTCTGAATTAGAGGTTCTAAAAATTAATGGAAAGTTAAGCAATGGAGAGATTGCTACTGTTGATTTATCTTTTGTTAATAGTAGAGGATTTAACCCTGCTTTTGATGTGACTCCAGCAAAACTTATAACAGGATTAATTACTGAGAGAGGTTTGTCTCCAGCAAATGAAGCAGGTTTAAAACAACTTTATAATAAATGATTGAAATTTAAGTAAAATAAAGTTCCTAAAAGCATTCTTATTAATCTTGAGACGAATAATCTTTTTTGATTTTAGTTAAAGAATATTTGCTAATCTTATGTTTCGTCAACAAGTTATTTGAAATTATTCAAGATCTTTCCCTCTAAAAGAATGTATTTAAATATACATTTTATCTGTAATTATGTAGCGTGGATTCCAATTTTATTGTTTAGAAATAAGCATTTTTTAAATAGCTTTTGTTTTGATCTGTTTAAATCAAATTAACTTTATACAAAATTAATGGAAACAACAGTAGTTCAATTTAAAATCAATGGACCCTTTGCCGAATGGGCTTCAATTTTTGATAGTGACGATGCTCTTCGAAGACATACAGAGTATGCGATAAAACCTTTGTTTAGAGGTGTTAGTCAGGACGATTCTCAGAAGGTTATTGTTATTCATCAGCATCCTTCAGGTGCTCTTGATAAGTTCCTTAATGCTAATAGCGATTGGATTGCCACCCATAATGTTGATTTAACTAGCTTTGAAAAGTCAGTATGGTTGCCATTTGTATGACGCGTTAATTGCCTGTACAGCAAAAGTGGATATGAAATGCATATTCACTTTCATAAATAAATAACCTTTAGAATGTGAAATTAGTTTTGCTTCCTTAAAAATAGGCCTGGGTTAACAGCTACGACTGGAAGTTAATTCTAGACCTCTTATCTAAATTGATTCCACTACCGTTGAGCTTCGACCTTGTGGTTTGTGACCGTTTTAATTACCTTAGGAAACTTTTAAGATATTGAATTACTTGTTGTGTGACCACTGAAGATCAAGAATTTAGTTAACGGATATCAGCTCGAAGTCTTTTTCTAGCTGTTTTAGTAAAAATTATTTGTGGTTACTTACCTTTGTAGTTTATATCCGAATTCAATTAGTTGATGGTAAGTCAGTCTTGCTTGTGCTTCTTGAAGCGAAAGGGGCCTTTCGTCATCCTTTTGTAAGTGAAAATTACTTCGATCATTTTTGTCTTTTTCAATATTTATATAGGATTTACCTTTCTTTAATTTCCAAGGCTGCTCTTGATAGTTTTTGTCTTCTATAGTCAAGTCCCAAGGGACTTGCTTTGTGTTTTTAGTCTTTAATGGCAATTTACTAACCTTGAGTAAACTCAATTTACTTAATGGAGGTACTAAGCCAGTTGTTAAATATCACTAATGAATTTTCTCAACATAATTGAGCGCTCATTTTAATGGGAAAAGGTTAGTGAGGAACATTTCTCTGAGTTCCATGTCTTGGGATCCATTTTGTACCAAGAAGCTTGTCAGAGCTGAGCTTGTAAGGCTGCACTGATCCCAAGAGGGATTGGATTCAATAAATTCTTTCATTCCCTGGAAAAGAATTTCTGGTACTTCTGTCTCTAAGTTCATAGGCTTTTCTTAAAGCCATTTTTGGAAAACATATTTTGAAAGTAAAGGCGATTAATGGGTCTTGACTCGACACCATTTTGTATAAGAAAGCCTGATAGGGCAGCCTGAATTAATCGATATTGGTCCCAGTTGGGATGATCTTCTATAAAAGTTTCCATAGCCTTTTTTATAGGAGGGGGTACCTCTGCTAAGAAACTGATCAATGAATCGTTACTAGTCACATTCGCCGTCTCATCATCCTTGAGTGTTTTCATCATTTCTTTAACCAGCTTTTGCATTGATTCTTTGTTAATCGGACTACTACTACCTCATATTTTCAGCATGCCGTCAAGTTGAAAGAAAACACTCATCTCAGCTATTCTCAACATGAGATCCACTGGCTAGCAACGTTGTCAATAGTAAGAAGAAGTTCTTGTATAAAAAGTGACTTTTGAAATGCAAAATAAGCTTTTTGTTTACTTCTCCACATGACTCTGTATTGAAGGGAAAAAAAAAGTTGCAATTGTGGATAGCCTGTGGAAAAAGATCTTGTCCCTTAGGAAAAAATCCATTGAAATTGATTGATTAAAATTTCTAATGATATATATAAGATTCTCTATTTGTCTCATGAAATGCTCTCAGTAGGCGTAAGTAAGTGTATTGACTTTTATTTGGTAACCATTCCTAAACTAATATCGAAGTATTTGCAAGGCATCCTTTGGGGAATAATTAGTCCCTTAGAGCCACTGAAGCAACTTTATTGTAAAAGAGAACTTGTTTCAGGTTATTTTGGTTTTGGATTTAGAAAGATGTACTAAAAATCATTTAACAGAGTTTTTCTGACTGAGAAATTAGCTTTTGAGCTCAAATTAATTAGGAGATATTAATTATTTTAATGATGCGAGAATAAAATCAAAGACTATTTCCTAGTTCCTGTGGAAAAGTAGTCTTTTATACCGAATTTTTCATTGAAATATTAAGAGAGATTCAAAATTAGGGAGTACATTGATTTGCTGCAAGTACATTTACTTTCTTTTTG
>CACIYC010000010.1 GCA_902590775.1 uncultured Prochlorococcus sp. | reverse complement strand
AGTATTATGAATCATTAAACCATTAGCATTTTTATAATTACTCAGATTTTCTTCAATAATACTATTATTAGCTAATAATCTAATAAAATTCCAGAAATCCTGTATGCCTCCAAAACTAACTATCAAAGATAATTTAGGTAAATCATTATATAAAATATATGAATTTAGATATCTTACAGTTTCAGCATGTTCTTGCCAACTATTGTATCCAGAATATGCTGCATTAATTAAATCTATTTGGTTATCTTTGCTTCTTAAACTAGTCTCTAATTGACTTGCGAAAGTTAGTTTATTATCCCTACTATAAAGACCTTCTCCCATGGCAACACTGTTTCCTAAAAGCAGGATGCCCAAAGTAGTATCAGATGATATTTTTTCTGAGATATAAGGTGTTTTAGCAAAACCATGGCGATTGCAAATAATATCATTAGGGTTATCCATATGTACTAGAGAAAAATCACAATTATGTCGCCATCCTGTAATAGTGTCAAAAGTAGTACGATTTAAGCTGTTATATCCTACAGAAGAATTAAAAATACTTCTAGAATTTCGTTTAAAATAAGTAGATCCAACACCTAAAGATAATTCAAAAGCTAAAATGATTAATGGCGTAAATAAGACTGTATAGGATGCTATTTTTCGAATGTCTTTAAAAGATTTCATTCAAATTAATGAGTATCGCCTTTAGCATAGATTAAGTATAACAATAATTTTATAGATTGCTTTTAGTTAACCTAGTAATTTATAATTAGAATTAATAAAAGGAAGTTCAGTCAAATGCAAAAGAATAATATTCTTAACGTTCTTCATGAGACACTTCTTGCTGAGCACGGTTCAGCATTAGAAATGCTTGCTGCATGTAAGAAGTCAAAAAAAGCTACCCATGTATTTGGCTATTTTGAACATGCTAAAGATGAGTATATTCATACCAAAGCTTTTCGAGAACTTCTATCTAAAAGAACTAGACTTCTCTCAAGTTCAATTGCTAGGAAATATCGTTTCAATTCATTAGGCTTAATTAAAAAAGGATATGTAGCAAGACAAGGATTTTTAATTGAAACAATGAAAGTAAAAGATTTCATAGCTTATGTTTATACTAATGAATTATTAGCTAAGGAATCATTTAATAAAATATTAATGCTTATAGAAAGTTTTCCAGAGGATTGTCAGGTAATTACCGACATAATGAATGATGAATTAAGACATCATGGATTGGCAAAGGAACATTTTCTTAGATACTATCCATCTCTCCAACCATGGCAATTGAGACTATATAAATTTAGAGAAACAATTAATAATAAAACACGAAAATTATATCATAAGAATTTAAAGTTTCTAGAAAAGATCTTCCTTCCTTTGTATTCTATATTTTCTGTAGTTATTAGTATTTTATTTAATTATTTAAACCTACATCAGTTTAATAGATTAGATTCAAATCTAATGGATATATCTCCTAAGTCTATGTTGTAATATAATGTTTATTGGTATTTCAGCATATAATCACGAATCAGCAGTTTCTTTAGTTGATAAAGAAGGAAATTTAATAGATTACTGTAAAGAAGAATCTTTAAGTAGAATTAAAGGAGATAGATCTTTCCCAAGAAGATCCATAGATCGGATATTAAAAAATAATAATATTCAAGCAATTAATATTGAACGGATTATTTTCTATGAAAAACCTTTAAGTGCTTACTTAATACCTCTTAAAATTGCTTCTATGTATATTCCTCAAAGTAATAGTTTCATAATCCATCAACTTAGAAATTTCAACAAAGCATCTATCAGCTGTTTTATTGACCTTGCAAAGTATTTTCCAGGAAACGAACAAAAGCTTAGTTATATTGACCATCACTTAGCTCATACTTTAACAGCTCTTACATATTCAAATATACAAAAGAATATTTGCTCAATAGTTGTAGATGGATTTGGTGATAGAAGTACAGCTTCGATCAGTTATATAAAAGATATGCATAACATAAAAGAGATCTGGTCATCAGAATATCCTCATTCACTTGGCTTATTCTATTCTGCTATAACAGATTTCTTAGGATTTAATATCAATGAAGGGGAGTATAAAGTAATGGGATTATCAGCTTACGGTAATAAAGATAGTCGTTATGCCAAAATAATAGGTAAATTAATTAATTGGGACGATTGTAGTAATAAAATAAAATTAGATCTTGAATATTTTAGTTTTTATAAAAGTATAATTGATTCCTACAGCAAGAATCTTATTTATCTATTAGGAGAACCTAGAAATCCATTTAAACCTTTATTGCCTAAGGATGATGATTTTCAAAAATATGCAGATATAGCTAGAGGAGCACAAGATATAACTATTAAGATTCTAATTAAGATTTTTGAACATGCATATAAAATAACTAATTCCAATATTTTCCTTTTTTCTGGAGGAGTAGCTCTAAATTCTGCCTCTCTAGATTCATTAGCAAAACTTGACTTTGTTGAAGAAATAATAGTTCCACCAAGTCCCGGAGACTCTGGGGCCGCAATTGGGACAGGTATGTATGGATATTTACAATCAACAAATAATAAAACTAATATCACAACTCCTAGCTTATATCCATCCAAATATTCTGCATCTGAGCAAAGTGATCAAATAGAAAAATTATTATCAAATAAGTTTAGACTAATAACTATGAATAAAGAAGAATCGCTATTAATAACATCAAAGCTTATTCAAAAAGGGGAGATTATTGGTACAATAATATCAAATAGTGAAACTGGTCCAAGAGCTCTAGGCAATAGATCATTAATTTGTAATGGTTTAAATAAAGAATCAGTAGAAAGACTAAATACAGTAATAAAGAATCGAAGTCCATTTAGACCAACAGCTCCTGCAATGAAACTTGGTATTGCTAAAAAATATTATTGCCTCGAAGATGCATTAATAACGAGTTACTATTCAATGACTGCTACATGTATGTGTAAAGAAAATAGTATATCTAGGGATTTTCCTGTTACTCATGTTGATGGATCAGCAAGAATTCAAATTGTAAAAGAAGGATCAATACTTGATCAGTTATTAGATTTAATGAGTCCGAAAGGAATAGAGATACTAGCAAATTCATCTATAAATTTAAGTGGGGATCCAACATGTTTTGATCTTATAGATGGAATTATGGTTTGTTCATTATCTCCATTAGAATACCTTTTAACTGATTTAGGCCTTTACCAAAAAATAATTAAATGATCTTTATCCGATTAATAAAAAAAATCTTTGCTTCCATTTGGAAAGATTGCACACCACTTCAGGCAGCTTTAATTACTTCAATATTAATTGTTATACTTATAGTATTAGCATTTAGTTTAGTTCAAGTAATAGTTCCGTTTACTTATATAGCTATTTAAAAGACTTAATCAATAATTAATAATATTAGATTTTTTAATAGAAATTATTTCTGATAAAAGTTGAACCGTTTTGCCGTGTGCCTGAAGCGTTCGACCTGGAAAAACCAGAAGAAGAGTCAAAGTGAGGTTCCATTTCCAGTTACAAGACTGGTTTACTTCTCCAGCACGACAGACTCCTCATGTCGAAAGAGAGTCAGATCAGAGCACTTAAAGGATCATCACCAACAAAACAGTTCAATAATAAGATATCAAAATACCTTATTCTATAGGCCAAATAGTACGTATATGATTTCTCAAATTTAATGCTTCTTTTCTGCGATCATTTTTATCTTTTGAATCAAGCAATTTAGTTACATGTCCAAGTTTACGTCCTGGAGTATTATTGTCTTTTTTGTACCAATGAATACTTAAACCGGATATTTTTTGTAGAAGTTTTAAACGTTTTTCTGCTGAATCATTGTTTTCTTCTTTAAAACCCAATAAATTTACCATAATTGCTCCAGGAGCGACAAGATCTGGTTCTGCAAAAGATAATCCTGCTGCAATAGCTATTTGATGCTCAAATTGATTACTTTTACATGCCTCAATCGATAAATGAGCAGAATTATGAGTTCTAGGTGCAATTTCATTTACTAACAAGCCCCTATCTCCATAAAAAAATTCTATAGCAATAACGCCAACGTAATTTAATTCTCTTACCAGAGAAATACCAATATTATTAGCAATTGCCATAACTTGATGACTTACATCCGAAGGTGCTAAAACCCAATCACAAATTTGATTAGTCTGGAAGGTCTCCATCAAAGGAAAGGTCAAAACTTTACCTTTCTTATCTCTTGATATTACAAGGGAAAGCTCTTTTTTATAGTCTATCCATTCTTCAATAAACCACTCTTTGGGATCAACTTTGCTAAGTAATTCAGATAACCCCTTATAATCATTAATTACTTTAGTTCCTTTCCCGTCATATCCTCCTATAGAAGATTTTGCCATTAAAGGGAATCTCCAATTAGCAGGTAAATTCAAATCATTTAATTTAAATGTAGATAATGACAACCAATTAGGTCCAAGAATATTTAGATTATTTAAAAGTTTTCTTTGAGAAAGCTTATTTATCAATGGAAGTAATGAAGACAGTTCTGGAACAAATGAAACTCCTGCATCTTCCAATAGCAATAAACTATCTATATCAACCCATTCATTTTCAAAAGTCACACAATTAGTTTGACTAGCTAATTGCCTAGTTCCTTGTATATCTTTTGTATCTGCAAAAACCATGCTGCATGCACTTGAAACTGCTGGGTCTGATTTCGAACCAGTTTGAACAATCACATCTATTCCTAGCCTCTCGCCCTCTATGGCAAGCATTTTAGCTAGCTGCCCTCCACCAACTACACCAATAGAAAATTTTTGATGATGAATCTGTTCCAATTAAATAGCCTCAACAGTTAGCTTATATAAAGCAACCCAACAAAAGTTGGGGCTATTTCTATAATTTCATTATTTATCTTGTGTATCAAGACATCACTCACATCAAAGTCAACTTAATAAAGAACTCCTATGAGGTTTTAGTTGGCTCAAATACTATCTATGACATTGGTTTTCAACTAAAACAACTTAAATACTCGATTGGAACAAAAATTCTTGTAGTAACTAATCCTGATGTATCAAAGCCATATAGCTCTTCTTTCATTAAAAGCATTCAAAATGAAGGATACGAACCACGGCTTCTGACAATTGAAGCTGGAGAAGATCAAAAGACAACTGAAAGTATCGCTCTAATTCATGATGCTGCGTATGAACACAAGCTTGAAAGAGGCTCCCTAATGATTGCTTTAGGAGGAGGCGTGATTGGAGATATGGTTGGCTTTGCAGCAGCAACATGGCTTAGGGGGATTTCATTTATTCAAGTACCTACGACTCTTCTATCTATGGTAGATGCTTCTGTTGGCGGAAAAACAGGTGTCAATCATCCAAAAGGTAAAAATCTAATTGGAGCATTTCATCAACCTAAATTGGTTTTGATAGATATTGATACTCTAAATACACTTCCAGAAAGAGAATTTCGTGCAGGAATGGCTGAAATTATAAAATATGGCGTAATTGGAGATAAGGAGTTATTTGAGAAGCTAGAGGAAGCAAAAGATCTAAAGAATCTTGAATCAATAGACAGAAATTTTTTACTTGAAATTATTACTAAATCAATAAAAGCTAAGGCCAAAATTGTAGAAAAAGACGAAAAAGAGAATGGATTAAGAGCTACATTAAATTATGGTCATACATTTGGTCATGTAGTTGAAGCATTGAGTGGCTATGGGAAATTTCTCCATGGAGAAGCTGTTTCTATAGGAATGGTTATAGCAGGCCAATTATCACTTCAAGAAAACCTTTGGTCGAAAGCTGAGGCAAAAAGACAAAATGAATTATTAATTAAAGCTGGGCTTCCAATAAAATGGCCAAATCTAGATGAGGATTTAGTTTTAAGGTCACTTAGAGCAGATAAAAAAGTAAAGGATGGGCACATAAGGTTTATATTAGCTACAGAAATTGGTAAAGTAAAATTAGTAAATAAAATCAAGGAAGACCAAATTTATAAATTACTTAGTTCATTAAATTAATCAATATTAATAGGATCCGATAAAAATTTAGCAGGCAAAGATATATTTCCCTTTTGAAATAAAATCCATCTAAAGTCTCCTAATCCAGATGGATCAACAAGACGTAATAAATTTTCTCGTTTGTTTAATGCAAGTGATAGATCATTATTATGAACATAACTTATAGAACTAATTTTTTCAGCCAATCCTAAAGAAAGTAATGCTAACCCTTGTTTTCTTTCACCTATAAATTCCCAAAATGTACTTTTTGCTGCTAAATATAAAATCTCTAAACATAAATGTGCTGTGATATCAGAATATCCAGCTGTTTCTAAAATATTATTACTTGCCTTTTGAGATTTATATGAAAGTAAAGTCCCATCTAATCTAGATGACTTATAATATTGATGGGCTTCAAGAGCATAATCAATAATCAATAAACATCCTAGATTCAAACTTAAAGAGGCATTAAAAAGCCAAGTTGATAAACTAGAATGCCATTCACTTGTCCAGTTATCTGAAACATCTGGTGGAGGAATAAGACATTTTGTAGTTTTATTTGCATGATCTATTTCCTTAGCTATAGATTCAGGGAGAGGAAGTTTACAGAAATTTATGTAATTTTTAGAATTTAGCTTTTCTAATTTTACTCCTTGTAAATATAATTTATTTTCACTCCAAGTAATTCTATCAACAGGTAATGCATCTAAAATTTCATGTGCAATAAGTATACCTTTAACAGGACTTTTAGATAAATCCTCTAAAGTAGTCCAGCGAATAGATATATCATTAATAGGTGCAAGTCTACTCTTCTGTCTATTCATCATTCCTTGATTAATCTCTACTAATACCAATTCAATTTTTCTAAGTATAAAAGGATATTTTCTTTTCAAACCTGAAAGTAAAAAATAAGATAGATCACCTTCACCAGGACCTATATCAACAATAGAAACTACAGAATAGTCATCTTTGTGTTTATCTAGAAACTCTATCCATTCATAAATTTGATCTGTCAACAAATCACAGAACTCTGGTCCTAGTGATGGAGATGTAACAAAATCACCTTTTTTACCAATGCAAAGCTTTCCAGAAGAATAGTATCCCTTGGAAGGGTAATTTAATGCCCAATTCATGAATTGAGAGAACTTGACAGTCCCCCCAGCTTGCTCCATAAGATCTGCAAGCCAGCTAGGACAATCCACAAATGAGCTATTCATCAGTCAAAATGGACAAAGGTTAAGGAGAAAAATGGGAGAGCTTAAAACCATATGCATTTACATGAAAAGACTTATTCTGATTCTATTTTTTTCTATAACATTATGTTTGCCCGCATCTGCTTCAGGAAATATTGATTTACTACCAGAACAACAAACTCCTATTATAGATCTTGCAAAATCACTAAGTGAAAATCAAAGAGATGATCTAGAAGTTTCATTAAATAATTACGAAAACGAAACGGGTTGGAAGATAAAAGTACTCACACAATTTGAACAAACACCTGGGCTTGCAATAAGAGAGTTTTGGAATATAGATGAAACAACCCTGATATTAATAGCAGATCCTCGAGGCGGTAACCTTTTAAATTTTAATGTTGGTGAAGCTTATTTTGCTCTTTTGCCAAGAATTTTTTGGGTAGAGCTACAAAATAGATATGGAAACCAATTTTATGTAAAAGAACACGGCGAAGATGGTTCAATTATAGATTCTATTAATACTGTGAAATTATGTTTAAGTAAAGGAGGGTGCAATGTAGTTCCAGGACTACCAAAAGAGCAATGGATATGGACATTTGCTACATCCTTACTTGGTGGTCTTATAGCAGGTGCAGCTGCTGTTCCTAAAAATTCTAATGAATTTATTGCTTGGAAATGGTTATTACTAATGTCACCATTATGGATAATGCTTTTTGGTGTATTTGGCATTGCTCCTATTATTACTAGAACCAATGAAATACTTCCTGTATCTAGAAATATTGTCTCATTTATTACATGTTCAATAATTGCCTATATATTAACAAGAAATGCTACCCAAAAGAAGCTACAAGAATAATTAAAAACTATAAGTTAAACAATCTTTCCTCATATGCCAAAGAATAATCTAAACGAAACCATCTATGTGATGCATGTATAAGTTCATTATCTAGAAATTCTACCCATGTCAAATGAGTCAACATTTGACCATCAAGATCATTTATTTTTCTTGGGACAGAAGCTGCATTTAAAAAAGCAGTATTTCTAATATGGTCAAAAATAAAAGTTTTTCTATTACCTTTACCTTGTTTTAATTTGTGGTGCATATGGCCAAAAACTACTAGTTCTAATTTTCTAAATTTTCTAATTTCATCAATTGCAATTTCCAAATCCTTATCTCCCCAGTCTATATATGGTTTTTTCCAATCACGCCCGCAAGGACTTGTAGAATCAGAGCCCAATCCTGTCGGTCCTGAATGAGCAAGAACAATTAGAGGTAATTCTTTAGGAGCTTGCCTTGCAGCATTGACAATTCTGTTAACAGACTCATCAAAACTTAATTGACCATAAAGAGCTGAGACCTGAGAATAAAGATAATAACCTCCTCCAGGACTACATGGTCTGGCCCCAACAATTGATATTGAAGGGTGATACCAATAAGACCAAGAACAGTCTTTTTCACCTAACAAAGACAATTGAGCTTTTAATTGAAAGCCTGAAAGATCTTTACCTCTGTCATGGTTCCCAAGGATGACAGCTGTCGGCAACTCAATTGAAGCAATAGCCTTAACAAGCTTTAAATCACCATCGCTTAGATCTCCTACGAAAAGAGTTGCGTCAGGATCTAAAGCAACCAACAATTCATGATCTTCCTTAAACCACGAACCATGAAGATCCCCTACAATAGCGATACGAATAAAAGTCAGAATAAAACTAATACCAAGTTCTATACTGCCTCAAATTGCTTCTAAGAAACTGGATAGAAGAAATTCTTCGCTACAGACGGTTGTTGTACCGCCTCACGTTAAGAGGGAAGAAACAAAACGACATATCGCAGAATTATGCGATAAAAATAATGCTGTAATTCTTGCTCACTATTATCAAGACGAAGAAATTCAGGATATAGCACATTTCATCGGAGATTCACTAGAGCTATCGCGTAAAGCTGCCGAAACAAATGCCGATGTAATATTATTTTGTGGAGTTCATTTTATGGCTGAAACAGCCAAAATAATTAGTCCTAATAAGAAAGTTTTAATACCTGATATGGAAGCAGGATGCTCTCTCGCAGATGATTGTCCTGAGGATGAATTTAAGAAATTTATAAATAAATATCCTGATCATTATGTTATAAGTTATATCAATTGCACAGCTGGAGTTAAAGCACAAAGTGACTTAATTTGCACAAGTAGCAATGCAGTAGATCTAGTAAAAAAAATACCAAAAGAAATTCCTATTATATTTTCCCCTGACAAGAATTTGGGAAGGTGGGTAGAGAAACAAAGCGGTAGAAAAATGAAATTGTGGCCTGGATCATGTGTAGTTCATGAAACTTTTAGCGAAGAAGCTGTATTAAAACTAAAACTAATGCATCCAGATTCTGAAATTATTGCACATCCAGAATGCACAGAAGTATTACTTCAATATTCAGATTTTATAGGTTCTACAAGCAAGCTTTTAAAATACATTCAAGAATCTTCGATGAAAGAGTTCATAGTCTTAACTGAGCCTGGAATTATTTATCAAATGAAATTAAAACAACCACATAAACAATTCTTTGAAGTTCCCGGAGTAGATGGATGCAGTTGTAATGCATGTCCACATATGAGACTAAATACTATTCAAAAAGTAATAAAATCACTTGAGACATTGGAGCCAGAAGTGATTCTTGATAAAGATACTATAGACAAAGCAATAAAACCGATTAACCTTATGCTAGAGCTATCTAAATAATCAATTAATTATAGTATTATTATTAATAAAATTAATAATGTATTTTCTTTATCTAATATATATTGGAGGAAAGACAAAAGAATCTATAATTGAAAATCATGATATTGTTCTTGGAATAGGTAAAAATATAGAAGACACTTTTGACCAAATCAAATTAACATGGCACAAAAAACTGAAGGGCCTGCACATTGACAGTTATAAAAAAATAAGATTCATAGATGGTTATGAAATAATACCTCAAAAAAAAACTATGGGATCAAATAAGTTAAAAGCAAATAATAAATTAAAATTATGGTTTGTATATATTGGTGGATATTTAGGTAAAGAGATTGAAGAAAGTCACCAAATTATATTTCTAGTAGCTAAAACTAAAGAAGAAGCAAAAGAAAATGCAAAAGCAAAAGCCAGACAAACAATAAGAATGGTTCATATAGATAATATTTTAAAACTTGACATCATAAAGGTCAAGGACAATACTAAACCAAATGAATATAATGAATGGTTAATACATTTGCGAAAAGATGAATTAGAAAGAAATGATAATATTCTAGCTGATTGGCAAGGCTATAAAAGATTAGGTTATTAACTAGCTTTTTCTAAAGCTAATTTAAAATTTGATTTACTTGGAACATACATTATATTATTTTTTCTTTGATTGGATAATAATTTAATTAAAGCTTTTACTGCTATTGAATATTGATTATCAGAAGCTGAACCTAATTTTTCTGAAAGTAAAGTTGTTTTATTTTTCGTTACCAAAGAGGCTTGAATATCTGGAATAATACCATTCTTATGTATATCTGTACCATTTGGTGTTAAATACTTAGCAACAGTAACTGTCAAGCCAGAACCATCTACTAATGGACGTACTGATTGAACCAGACCCTTTCCAAAAGTTTTCTTGCCAACTAGAATACCTCTATTATTATCTTGAATTGCTCCAGATAAAATTTCACTTGCACTAGCCGAACCTTCATTAACTAGAATTGCAATAGGTTTGCTTGTCAATGCATTGCCTCTTGCTCTCCTTATATTAGTAATTTCACTCTTAGTTTTGGTACTAACTATAATACCCTTATTTAACAATTGTCTTGAGATATCAATACTTGACTCAAGCAATCCTCCAGGATTATTTCTTAAGTCTATGACATAAGCATCTAAACCTTTCTTCTCAAGAGACAACAATGTTCTTCTCATTTCTTTTGATGCATTTGCACTAAATTGTTTTAATCGTATATAACCTATTGATATTCCAGAATTCAAGTAATTAATTTTACTACTAACAGAACTAATTTCAATTCTATCTCTAACAATAGTCAGATTAATAATTTCATTACCACGCAATATTCCTAGATTTACATAAGAACCGATTTTACCTCTTATCAAGCTTACAACTTTATCAATACTCATACCTTTAGTTTGGTTACCATCTATTGAAATAATTAAATCATTTGCCAAGATACCTGCATTAAAAGCTGGTGCACCTTCAATAGGTGCTATTACAATTATATTATTTGAATTCTCATCTATAGAAATCTGTATTCCTATACCTGTTAGTTCTCCAGAAGTATCTATCCTCATCTGATTAAATTCTTTTGGGGAAAGAAATCTAGTGTAAGGATCCTCCAAAACAGAAAGCATACCTCTAATAGCTTCATATGAATCTTCTGAATTATTATATCTATTGGCCAACAATTTATTCCTTATTTTCAGCCATTTCTTTTTTTCATATTTTCCATTCGAATCCATATAATCACGATAAATAATCTGCCATACTTGATCAATTACTTCTTTTGGACTACTTTGTATTAAAGTAGAGTTTCTAATTGGAAAAGAATAAGAGGGTATACATACTAATGAAGAAATAATTATTGATCTAATAGTTATGTTATATAGATTCTTTGAAGCTATATAAAGAGTTGAGAACAAACTAGAATTCATATTAGTGTCAAAGATAAGCTATGGATCTATCCATTTGCCATCAAGTTTAATTAAATCAATTAGCGCAGTTACTCCATCTTCTTCTGGTACTTTACGAATTTCTTCTCTTCCACGATATAAAGCAATAGTTCCTTTCCCTTTACCAACATATCCATAATCTGCATCCGCCATTTCTCCTGGTCCATTAACAATGCAACCCATAACCGCAATATCTAAACCTGTTAAATGATTAGTAGCATTTCTTACTTTATCTACAACTTCTTCAAGATTAAATAATGTTCGCCCACAACTTGGACAGCTTATATACTCAACCATTGTTTTTCTTAATCCAACAGTCTGCAATATTGAATAAGCAACAGGAATTTCTTTCTCGGGTGCTTCTGTGAGAGAAACTCTTATTGTATCTCCTATTCCCTCAGACAAAAGAGTGCCAATTCCCACAGTACTTTTAATACGTCCATAATCACCATCTCCAGCTTCAGTAACTCCTAAATGGAGTGGATAATTAAAACCCTCATTATCCATCGTATCAGCCATTAATCTATAAGCAGCGAGCATCACTGGAGGTCTTGATGCTTTCATTGAAATAACAATATTGTGGAAATCTAATGAATCACAAATGCGAATAAATTCCATTGCAGACTCAACCATACCAAGAGGCGTATCTCCATATTGAAAAAGCATTCTCTCAGCTAAAGAACCATGATTAACTCCTATTCTTAATGCTTTATTTTGTTCTTTTAATGTATTTACAATTGGTTGGAAATTCTGAATAATCTTTTTTTTGATAGAATCAATTTCTTCCTTTGAAAATTCTTTTCGATTAGGATCAGGATTGGAAAAAACAAATAATCCAGGGTTTATTCTTACCTTATCTACATGTTTGGCTACTTCTAAAGCTATTTTCATTCCATTATGATGAACGTCTGCTACCAAAGGAACTTCCTTGTATGTATTTTTCAGTAGATGCTTAATTTCACCAACAGCTTTTGCATGGGAAAGTGATGGAACTGTCAATCTAACAATTTCACATCCGACTTCATGCAGTCTTCTTATAGCTGCTACAGAAGATTCAATATCTAAAGTATCCTCATTTATCATTGACTGAACGCTTACTGGATGTTCGCTCCCAATACCAACGTCTCCTACCATTACTGACAAAGTTTTCCGACGATCAATAGTCGTGCTATAACGACGAGTAAGAAGATCAATGTTTGAATCTGAAGAAGTCTTTATTGTCATAATCAACCACTTGTTGGAATAAACAAATTTGAATGTGTGTGAACTATTTTAAGTTCTTTAAGTTTTTTACTAATTTCTAGAAAATCTAAGCAAGTCAAATCATAAGGCTTGCCTGATTCTTTCGAGGGATTTCTCAAAAGATAAGAAGGGTGAAAAATGGGCATTACATTAATTCCTTCCCAATTGTGCCATGTACCCCTTACTTCCGTGATTTTAGAACTAATCCCAAGTAATGCTCTTAAAGCTGTTGAACCAACCAAAATAATAATCAAAGGATCAACTAATTTTATTTGTTTATATAACCAAGGTAAGTGAAATGAAACCTCTTCCTTGGTAGGAAGGCGATTGTTTGGAGGTCGCGTCTTTATTACATTACAAAAATAAACGTCATTTTCAAGATCAAATCCATGCATTTGGAACAAATTATCTAATAACTTCCCTGATCTACCTACAAATGGAATAGACATTTTTTCTTCTTTGGCCCCTGGGGCCTCACCAACAATCATTACTTTTGATGATACTTTGCCTCTACCTACAACAATAGGAGTCTTAAAACTCTTAGCGCCACAAGATTTACAAGGAAACTCATTTAATTTTTTAGAAGTAGACATATAAATAATTCTCTCAATTCAATTTTATTTCTTAAGAAGAGCAAAAAGGGACAAAAAGCAAAAATTTATTATCTTGTTCATCTGACATCCAAGCCTCTGCTCCAAAATCATCATTTCTTGGACTTTCTATTAACTTTCCTCCAATTGAAGAAATCTGAATTATCCATTGCTCGATTACTCTCAAGGGCTCAGGAGAAGGGTTCTTGTGAAAGCAAATAGAAAAAGAAGGTGGTGTAATTCGATCAGAGTCACTTAGGGTTGAAGGTTTAAAAAATTTGAATTGACATGGGTAATCTATATTGATAACAAAGTCAGAACGCGTATAGCCATTACAACTGCTGCCATCTAAAAGCAAAGCATAAAATCTAGCTAACTTTTGAGGGTTCGAAGATGAAAATAGTAAGCTCGCTTTTGTTAAATGCATAATACATTTCATATGATTTGTACAGGTTATTAAAAACACTCATAAAGTCATAATGTGGTGTTTAAGAAAGAATCAACAAAGAAGATGAAAAAAGAATGATTAAAAACGATCTTATTTCAAAAAGAGCACTTGGGTTAAAGCCATCACTCACTTTAGAGATAAGTGCTCTAGCTCAATCATTGAAAAAACAAGGAAAGGATATATGCAGCATGAGTGCTGGAGAACCAGACTTTGAAACTCCTGAGTTCATTGTTCAGGCAACCCAAAAAGCACTTAAAGACGGGGAAACAAAATATGGTCCAGCTGCCGGAGATCCAGCTCTTAGGGAGGCAATTGCTTTAAAGCTTACAGAAATAAATAATGTTCCTTCTAATCCTGAAAATATCCTAATAACAAATGGTGGGAAGCAATCTATTTTTAATCTTATTCAAGTACTAATTAATCCAGGTGATGAGGTCATAGTTCCGTCACCATATTGGCTAAGTTATCCTGAGATAATCAGGTTTGCCGAAGGAATTCCAGTTTTTGTAGAATCATCACCAAAAGACGGTTTTGCTTTAAATATTAAATATTTAGAACAAAAGATTAATCAGAAGACAAAACTTTTAATTATAAATTCACCTTGCAATCCTACTGGCCAAGTAATGGGAATAGATAAATTACAATCTATCGCTAGTTTGTTACGTAAATATCCAAATGTATTTGTAATTAGTGATGAAATATATGAATTTCTAATTTCTGATGAAGTTAAACACTATAGTCTTTCATCTATAGCACCAGATTTGACTGATAGAATATTTATAGTGAATGGCTTTGCAAAATCATGGGCGATGACTGGATGGAGAATTGGTTACTTGCGAGGCAAAATAGATTTCGTAAATAAGGCGGTAGCCTTACAAAGTCAAAGTACAAGTAATGTATGCACCTTTGCTCAGAAAGGGGCTCTCGCAGCAATCAAAGAGAATCCAAGAGGAATGGAATATATGATAAAAAGCTACAATACTAGGAGAAAAGTCTTATGCAACGGACTAAAGGAAATAAAAGGACTAACACTCGAGCCACAGCAAGGTGCATTCTATGCATTTCCTTGCTTAAATGAAAAATTACCAAGCTCTCTAGCATTCTGTAAGTATGCCTTAGAGAAAGCAGGACTTGCAATAATCCCAGGTGCTGCATTTGGAAATGATCGATGCATAAGAATCTCATGTTCTGTATCTAAACAAACAATATCAAATGGCCTATCTAGACTTTCAAATATAATTAATGAAATAAGCAACTGATAAGTTAATATAGGAAAAAAATTTTATATATAATGAAGAATAATTTAGTACAATTAATAGTATTTCTACTATTTGTAGCTTCTGGAGCAAAAGCAATTGCTAAAGAAGTTCTAATAATTAGTGCGATCCCTGACCAATATCCAGAAAAGCTCAATAGATTATATACAAAATTAGCAAATGAACTTTCTAAAGATCTAAATATTAAGGTTAAATATAAGCCTCTAGTTAACTACCAGGCTGCTGTAAGTGCCTTTAGAACAGGCGACTTGGATTTGGTTTGGTTTGGTGGATTAACAGGTGTACAAGCAAGGTTACAAACACCTGGTTCAAAAGTAATAGCCCAAAGAGATATAGATGCAAAGTTCCACAGTGTATTCATCGTAAATACTAAAACCAATCTAAAGCCAATAAAAGATATTAGTGAACTTAAAGTCTTACGAGGTAAACGATTTACTTTTGGATCAGAAAGCTCTACCTCAGGAAGACTAATGCCTCAGTATTACTTAGAAAAAGCGGGTTTACAAATACGAGACTTCAAGGGATCAAAAAGTGGTTTTAGTGGTAGTCATGACGCAACAATTGCTCTTGTTCAGAGTGGTTCGTATGAAGCTGGTGCACTAAACGAAGAAGTTTGGAAAGATAACTATAATTCTGGGAATATAGACGTCAAAAAAGTAATAGTAATTTGGAGAACGCCACCATACTCCGATTATCATTGGCTAGCACAACCGGACCTTGATAAACACTTCGGAAAAGGTTTTACGACGAAATTACAGAAAAAAATTATTGGTTTAAATAAGAGAAATCCAAAGCAAAAAGAAATACTAGAACTATTTAGTGCTAATAGATTTATCAAAGCAGAGTCCAATCAATACAAGAACATAGAAAAAATAGGGAGGTCACTTGGGAAAATTAGATGAAAACAGCATTAAAGATAATAAATGTATCTCTTCAAAAAAACAGTCACCCAAGACTTGAAAATATAAACATATCAATAAATGAAGGAGAAAAGGTTGCCTTAGTTGGTAAAAGCGGCTCAGGCAAAACAACTCTACTTAATGTAGTTAATGGAACATTAATGCCAACATCAGGCAAGGTAATATATAATGGTTGCAATATAACGAGATTATCTAGAAAACAAAAATCCAAAATTGGGACTATTTGGCAAGACCTAAGACTTATAGATGAACTATCAGTTATACAGAATGTTAATTGTGGGGCACTAGGTAGGCATAACTTTGCATGGGCAATCTCAAATTTAGTTAGCTCAATAAATCAAAAAGAATGTGCCTTATGCCTTGAATTAGCAGAATTACCTGAAACTTACATAAATAAAAATGTAAAGGCATTATCGGCTGGTCAAAGAACCAGGGTTGCCATTGCAAAGCTTATTAGTCAAAAACCAAGTCTAATGCTTGCAGACGAACCATTATCAGCACTTGACCCCAAACTAGCTGAAAACATTTTGACAACACTTCTAAAAGAAAAAGAATTTGAATCATTTTCTATACCTAGCACAAGCATAATTACGCTCCATCAGACTAAATTTATTAGCCACTTTAATAGAGTTATTGGTATAAGAAATGGAAGTATCTTCTTTGATTCGAAAGACAAACTACCAAATAAAACAATGCTATTAGCTTTATATCAGTAAAGAGCTTGAAAGCATTAAACATAACACCACCAATAATTGCAATTATACCTTCACTTGTATTGCTGCCTATTTTTATACAAATAATTCAAGATTTTCATATTGGTGGACTATCAATATTATACAATTTTATTAATGCTTCAATAAATCCGTCAATAAATCACGAGGTTATTATAAATTGCCTTAAAGGACTAAGAGTAACATTTTCCATAGCAATCTTCTCATGGTCAATCAGCCTTATCATAGGTATAATTCTAAGTTTATTTAGTTCATATACAATTTGTAGAATACTAAACATACCACAATTAGTAGCAACATGTTTACGTCGTTTCTTAACTCTAACAAGAGCTACACATGAATTAATTTGGGGCTTACTTCTATTACAGATATTTGGCTTAGCACCTTGGATTGCAATTATAGCAATTATTATACCTTATTCATCTCTGATGGCTAGAGTATTTTCAGAACAAATTGATACTCTTGATAATAAAGAAATTTTAGCTTTAGAGCAAGTTGGAGCAACCGGTTCTCAAATTATATTTACTTCTATTTTACCAAAGATACTTCCGTTTATATGTACTTATGGAAGTTATAGGTTAGAATGTGCATTTAGAGGGGCCACTCTACTAGGAATATTCGGACTAGGAGGGATAGGTAATAATTTGAGGCTAAGTATTATTTCATTAAATTTTGATGAAATGTGGACTTCATTGTGGATTATGTTTATTGCTATATTTATACTTGAAAAGCTTGTTATATATATCCAAAATCCTAAATTATATCTCAATAATATTGGCAAATATGTATTAACTAGTTTCACGATATTAATAATACTAATGGTGCTTAGTCTTAAATGGATTGTTATAACAGACAGCAATTTCTTTAGCTCTATAAGATTTCATCCTATTGAAACTTTGAAACTTGATAACTTTATTTATGCAATAAATTATTTGCACTGGCTAAATTTGTTTCGAGAAACAATCACTATTTCATTTTTAGCGTCATCTTTTGCTATTGGACTCCCACCATTAGTATTAATGTTTTGTCCAAATAGATTTACAGGAAAGGTCCTCTCATTATTTTGGATATTTTGTAGAATAATTCCTCCCCCTTTTACAACGCTATTATTACTACTTTGCACAACTCCAAGTACCTCCGTAGCAGCTTTGGCTCTAGGTATACAAAACATGGGAGTATTAGGTCGATTATTAAATGAAAATATTAATAAACAAAGTGAGGATCTATTTCAATCATTAAATTCAACAGGAGCAATGGAGAGTATTTCCTGGTTATATGGAAAATTCATACCTCAAAGCAATAGTTATCTTATTTACTCAATATATAGAGCAGATGTTATTCTTAGAGAAACTGTTGTTGTAGGCGTTGTGGGAGGTGTAGGCTTGGGCTGGCAATTACAAGAATCATTAAGTTCCTTTGCCTGGGAAGAGGTTCTTTTAGTTACAGCAGCATTCATATCAATCTCCATGGTAGGTGAGATAATAAGCGAATATTTCCAGCAACATCTACAAAATCTCGATTGATAGATATAAAATGGAAACGCAGCCAAAACAATTAGTAGTTATAGGAGACAGTTCAGTATATGGATGGGGAGATACTGAAGAAGGTGGATGGTGTAATCGACTAAAGTGTTATTGGATGAAATCAAATAAAAGCTTAGTCGTATATCCGTTAGGAATTAGAGGAGATGGTCTTGAAAAAGTAGCCAAAAGATGGCAAAAAGAATGGGAATGTAGAGGAGAACTGAGAAGAAAAGTACCCAATGGGTTGTTACTGTGTGTAGGTATTAATGATACCGCACGTGTTGGTAGAGTTGACGGACGGCCACAACTATCAACTGAAGCCTTTAGGTTTGGCCTTGAAGAATTGCTAAAAAAAATCAAGAAAGAAACATATGTTTTGGTTATGGGTATGACACCAGTAAATGAAAGCAAAATGCCCTTCGCAAAATGCCTCTGGTATTCAAATAAAGGCTGTTTTATTTATGAAAGGCTTATTGAAGAATGTTGCTTAGAACTAGATATACCTTTTCTTCCTACCTATAGTGAAATGAAAAAAGAGGCATTCTGGACAGAATGGATAATGACAGATGGGATACATCTCAATTCAAAAGGTCATAATTGGATTTACAAAAAGTTAATAACATGGCCTTCGCTAATCAAATGGGCTAATTCATAACAAAGACCTATATCAATAATATCGTTAATCCTCTACTGGAAAATCAAAGCCAAAGTCATTGCGAATAAACATGAAAAGCTAGTTTGAAAAAAATTCACAATTTCATTAGTCATCCATTTGAGTCGAGCTTGAAATAAAGCACCAAAAAGACTTTCGAATACAGTTGCTATAAATCCACTCAAAGCAACAATGAAGAAGACTTTCGCTGTTGGCAAGAATGCAAGAGAAAACATTACAAAAGCCATTAGAAAACTTCCAAGAAGGCTTGCAAAAGTACCAACTAAACTTACAGCTCCATCTGTTCCTGCTGGCACAGATCTAAAATCAGTAATCAAATAAGTTCTTTGTCCCCATCGTTTTCCAATTTCACTTCCAAAAGTATCTGCAAGCTTTGCTGTAAAACTCGCAGCAAAACCAATGAATATGTAATATTGACCATAACCATTTAGCAATTGCAATAGAATCGCCATAAAAGTGCCTGTAGCCGCTGAGCCCCAGACATTTTCTGGCCCACGCCTACCATCCCGACCTTCTGAAATTCCTTTAGATTTCTTATATGCGAAGCCTATCTTGGTAACAGCTGAACCAAGAACAAGATAAATAACTACTGAAAACCATCCATTCCATCCTAAGCATCCATATAAGACAGTTCCCAAAATCGCTGAATGGATCCATCCTGACTTTGTAAGCAACGGGAATCGCTGTACAAAAGCAATAAGAATGAAATTAAAAATAAAAGCGAAAGTCCATTCACCTAAAAGAGTATTTAAAAACATCTAAAGGATTTACTTTATTAATATGCAAACATTAATTCAAAATTCTTCATTTTAGCGACCTTCGCCACGACAACATTGAATATGTTGCACATATTCCCGCAGTAGAAGTCCGCAAAATTGTTTCTCCAAGGTGAACTAATTCACATCCTTTTTCCATAGCAAAAGTTGTTTCCTTATTCGTCCAGCCTCCTTCGGGACCAATTAGTACCCATAGTTGATTAATATTATCTGATTGATCGTTAAGCAACCTTTCAAGTAATACAGTATTGTCCAATCTTGGCGTTGCCAATGTAATTAAATTATTCTTAGGGCTATTAGAGAACCAATTACTAAAAGCTATACTCTGTCGAAGTTCTGGTCTCCACAATCTCTCACATTGTTCAAAAGCCTCATCAAGTATTGCCTCCCATCTTATAAATCGTTCTTTACTAATTTTAGTTACTACACTTCTATCTGAGATCAACGGTTGTAAAACATCTACTCCTATTTCACAAGACATTCGTAGAACTTCATCAAATCCATTCCGAGGAATAACAACAGCCAAACAAGTCAAAGGAAAAGGTTTGGATTTGCATTGAGAAGGATGTGCAAAGTCCTTACCTAATCTAATAAGTCCTCGTCCAACAAATGCAGCATCCCATAGGTTACCTAATCCATCAACAACATTTAGCTGATCCCCACTACTAAACCTAAGAACTCTAGATAAATAATGATTCTCTTTAGTTGTTAATCTTACGAGATTCTCCATATCTGAAGACTGTCTAATACGATTAGAAGCAATTAATAGACGTCTTAATTCAGACATTATTCTCTCGAAGGCGGAAAAATAGCATCAGGATGTTCCTCAATAGGCCAATCTTCGTTAACACCACCTATACATACCTCTCTTAACTGAACCAAGTCGCCATTAACCTGACACAAAGCATTTATTAAAACGTCAAGAGCAATTGCATCTGATGTACCCAAATCAACCCAACAACGTGCCCATTCATTCTGATATTCAATATGTCCAAGATTATGCATTAAAGCAGGCAAATTAGAGGATTCCTCTTCATTGCTATAATTCATCCAACTTAAATCAGCTCCACCTTGATGGGCTTGAAGATTACCAGAATTAAAACCACCAAGTCTACCTAATACATACCAACTATCAAATAGTCCATCAATATAATTTCTTTCTCCCTGACTAGGGACCTCGTCAAAGCGAATCCAAATCCAACAATTAAAAGGATCCACCTCTCTAAAACGAACATTCATAGTAACTTGACGATATTTGTAGACTTATGTAGATAATGTAGTTGATAAAGAATACATGAGAGCATGCTACAGAATTTTTACCATAAATTTCGTTATAGGCATTTGAATTAAAAATGCTTCATTTAAAAAAAATTCAGTATCAGCCAGCCACTGCTGAAGAAAAAATACTAAAGAACATAACACTGCAAACAGAACCTGGAGAAGCTCTTATAATTTCGGGTCCAAGTGGAAGTGGAAAAACCAGTCTCTTAGAAATTATAAGTGGATTAGCCTCTCCTAATAAGGGTTCTATTTATTGGGACAATAGTTTAATCAATAGTTATAAAAGAAGATCAATCTGCGGGTTAGTCTTCCAATTTCCAGAACGTCATTTTATAGGTCTTACGATTTCCCAAGAATTGAAAATAGGACATCGACGGATAAGTGGGGACATGCAATCCAAAGTATTAAAGGAAGTTGGCCTAGAAGGAATAAGCCCAAAAGATCTGCCTGAGAACCTAAGCGGAGGGCAACAAAGACGATTAGCTATTGCAGTACAATTAATCAGAAGTCCTAAAATTCTATTATTAGATGAACCCACAGCTGGTCTTGATTGGTCTGTTAGGGATGAAATACTCGAATTGATAAAAAAGCTTTCTAAAGATCAGCTTTTAATCATTGTTACGCATGAACCTGATCTATTTGCAAAATGGCAAGTGAGTAATTATCGATTAAAGGATGGGAATTTGAAAAAAGTTTCTAAATGAGAAAATGAAAGATACTCTTATTAAAGCCACAGCTGCTGAGGGATCAATTAGACTTTTAGCAGTATTAACAACAAATACAACAAAAGAAGCACAATATAAACACTCTCTTTCATTCCTTACAACTGCCTTGATCGGTAGAGCAATAAGCACAAGTTTATTGTTAGCTAGTTCAATGAAAGTCAAACAAGCTCGTGTAACTCTAAAAGTCCAGTCAGATGGTCCTTTAAAAGGACTATTTGTTGATGCAGGAAAAGATGGTACAGCTAGAGGCTATGTTGGGAATCCAGCATTAGAGTTAGACTTAGTCCCTAGGGCAAATGGGCAACTATATTTTGACTTTGCAAAAGCATCTGGTAAAGGATATTTACATGTAACAAGAGACATAGGGAAGGGAGAACCTTTTACTAGCACAGTTGAATTAATAGAAGGTGGTATTGGCGAAGATATTGCATCATACCTTCTTCACTCAGAACAAACACAATCAGCAGTTTTTGTAGGGGAAAAAATAGAGAATAGAGAATTAATATGTTCAGGAGCTTTGATTGCCCAGGTAATACCTAAAGGAATTAATAACAATTCACTTCTAAAGTTATTAAATGATGAGTGTCAAAAAATAAATAGCTTTAGCGAGACACTCTTTAATAGCAGAAATGATTTCACTAATATTTTCAATAACTTATTTCCTTCATTACAAAAAGAAGAGATTAATATCATAGAATTAAATAATCAAATATCGTTTAATTGCGGATGCTCTTTTCAAAGAAGCATATCTGCAATTAAATTATTAGGGAAGGAAGAGCTAACAAAAATTATAAAAGAAGAAGGTAAATCAGAGTTGACATGCAAATTCTGCAATACTAAATATATAATAAGTAAAAAAGAGTTAAATTCTATAATTTCAGAATTATAAAATATCTTAATTATGCAAGTAATAATGAACCAACCCATAAGAGAATCAAAGCTGGGAATGCTTCTAATTTATCTATAGACATAATTAATGCTTGGTCACTAACTTCAGTAATCCCCTTAACAATTACTCCACCAATTATATACCCACTTGAGAGAAAAACTACACTCCAACCCAAGGATTGGGAAATCTTTCTACCTCTTTTTATTTGACTTACAAAAACAGCAATAGTAGATAAAGAGAGAATTAACTTAATATTGTTATCAGGAGATATTAAAAAAAGAACGATCGCTAAGAACCCTATTGATAATCTTATTGATAGACCCTCTCCATTTGGCAGACTAAAAAAAGAACTAGATTTAATTTCCTCTTCATTTTTATCTAAAGAGTCTTTATTTGATAGCTTTGTAAGCAAAGCACCTCCAAATTTACTGAACTTATTTTGACCGCCATTACTCTCTTTATTTGAAGCATTTACAGCTTCATTGCTAACTTTTCCTAAACGTCTAGCCTTAAGGCTATGCATTAGTAATGAATCATAAGATGCTTCAATTTTTGCTTTTAAAATAATATCTTCTCCAGCCTCTAACAGTTTTTTATCTCTAGCACCCTGAATTTCTTCAAACGATGCATCCGCAGATATACCAAGTCGAGAAAAAGCATCTGTAGGCTCATCTTCATTCCTAATTCGTTTTTCTGACACAATGATAATTAACTAGGTTATAGGAGGATAATTGCGAACCCTAGGATTGGTAAAGGTATAAGTTATTAAAGAGTTATAGGATTTACACCACTAACAACAGGGGCAACAGAGCTGAGGGAAAGAGATGGATGATCTTGCTCAAGTTGATTCAGATTCCAAAGATTCTTAAATAATAGAACTGGCCTTTGCCATGAATCTTGAACTATTTTGCAATTAAATATTCTTCCAACTTTTTCAAGAGATGGCCAACCACCATCAACCCATCTTGCCACTTGATATCCCAAAGGCTCTAATCTCGTTTCAACAGAATATTCATTTTCCAAGCGATGCTGAACAACTTCTAATTGCAATTGTCCAACTGCTGCTAAGATCGGATCCCTTTTACTTTGATCATTGTCATAAAGGATTTGGACTGCTCCTTCTTCTCGTAATTCATTCACACCTTTTCGAAAATTTTTAAAAGCTGAGGGGTTTGGATTCCTTAACCAACAAAATATTTCTGGACTAAAACAAGGAATTCCCTCATATTCAACTCGTTTACCTGCATACAAGGTATCTCCAATTGAGAACATACCAGGATTATTAAGTCCAATGACATCTCCAGGATATGCATCCTCTACAACAGCTCTATCCTGGGCAAATATCTTTTGGGGTCTAGATAAGCGTATGTTTTTACCAGTTCGTGCATGGCTAACTGTCATGTCCTTCTCAAAACGACCACTACAAACACGTACAAATGCAACTCGATCCCTATGGCGGGGATCCATATTTGCTTGCAATTTAAAAACAAACCCAGTAAAAGTTTCTCTCATGGGATCTACGGGCCCATCAGAAGCATTCCTTGCTACAGGGCCTTGAGCCATTTCCAAGAAACTATCTAAAAACGACTTAACCCCAAAATTAGTCGTTGCCGAACCGAAAAAAACTGGTGTAATTTCTCCTGCTCTAATAAGTTCTATATCCAAGTCTGATCCAGCTGCTTCTAAAAGTTCAAGTTCTTCTAATGCTTTATCTAAAAGATCCTTTTCAACTAATTTGTTAAGAGCAGGGTCATTAAGTTTTAAGCGTCGCTCCTTAGATTGTTTTCCTCTTACGGCTCTAGAAAACAAAACAACTTCTCTACTATGCCTTTCTATAACACCTCTAAATAAATCCCCACTACCAATTGGCCAATTAACCGCATAGGTAGCAAGGTCTAATTCAGCCTCAATTTCATCTAATAAGGAAAGCGGCTCCTGACCAGGCCTATCCATTTTATTTATGAATGTAAAAATAGGAATATTTCGAAGACGACATACTTCAAAGAGTTTTCTAGTCTGTGGTTCTAAACCTTTTGCTGCATCCTCAAGCATTACTGCATTATCTGCTGCAGCTAATGTTCTATAAGTATCTTCGGAAAAATCCTGATGACCAGGTGTATCTAATAAATTAATAGTTATTTTGTTGTAAACAAATTGCAAAACAGTAGAAGTTATTGAGATACCCCTTTGTTTTTCTAATTCCATCCAATCAGAAGTTACTTTTCTCTGTTCTCCTCTGGCTTTAACGGCACCTGCTTGTTGAATTGCACCTCCATACAAAAGCAATTTCTCAGTAAGTGTGGTTTTACCAGCGTCAGGATGAGAAATAATTGCAAAGTTTCTTCTAAAAGTAACAGCCTCTTTTAAATCAATAAGTTTACCTTCTTTACTTACTAATTTAGGTGTATTAGTTTCTGATGGCATGACTTCTATTGTACTAGTCTAAGAAAGAGAATTGATATTTAAATCATCTATTTCCAATAAAAATGTCCCCATACGAAATCTAACCTCAGCAATACCTTTAGCTCTCAAAGCAACTATTTCGCCAATCTCTTCTAAAGAAACAAGATCTGGAGGTCGAAGCATAGGCATGGGATCGGTTGTTTTTAAATATGCTTGGGAAACTTTTAAGCAAACCTTGTCTCCGATGTTGGGGGACATAAATAAGATTGATTTATACAAGAAAAAAATGTTAGATGCCTTCAACCATGAGGCACTATTCCTAACCTGCGACTAGTTTAATGACCAAGATCCCTCTTACAGAAAAAGAAAGCGCTTAAGATTCATGAACAACAAAGAGGATGATCAATGAGAGCTATAAATAAATTCAGCTCTGTACTAGCAGGTCTTCTTATAATCTTAACTGGAGGAATGATTCCTTCGGGTTTTTTTGTAACAGGTCAAAATTTTTCCTTCAAGGTGCATGATTTACCAAGCTCTTGGCAAGTGCCTTCATTGCTTTTTGTAGGTATAGTCTGTGGTCCTAAATGTGGACTAATTTCAGTTGTAGCTTATCTAACTATAGGCTTATTTTATGTACCAGTATTTCATGGAGGCGGAAGTATTGGATACCTAGCAACACCAGACATTGGTTATATTGCAGGATTTATTCCTGCAGTATGGGTAGTAGGAAATATGATTAGGTCTCATAAGAAATATTCAATATTTCAATTATACAAAGCTTGCATAATTGGATTGACAATAATTCACTGTGTTGGAATAATAAATTTATTAATAGGTACTCTTTTCTCGCGTTGGAATGATACATTATTAGATCTATTCCTTACATATAGTGTTTCAACATTTCCAATGCATCTCCTGCTATGCACAGGCGTTTCAGTGATATCTAAATTATCAAGAAAAATTCTCTATATAAAATGATAAAACGAAATTTAAATAAAAATGCAATCTTTTTAATTAGCTCCTCTCTTGTTTTGGTTGACCAGATAACAAAGAATATAGCAATGGGAGTTGATTATAATAGATCATTTATATTAATTCCAAAACTAGTTAAATTTAATTTAACTACCAATAGTGGAGCAGCTTTTAGTATCTTTAGTAATTTCCCTAATATCTTATCTATAATTAGCTTAATAGTAACATTTATTTTAATAATACTGATATGTAGAAGAAACACTTTTGTTTTGCACAAAGGATTATTTATTGGTTTTCTCCTAGGAGGAACAATAGGCAATGGTATTGATAGGTGGCGTTTTGGATACGTAATAGATTTTATTCAAATAATTCCTTTTGATTTTCCAATATTTAATATAGCTGATATATCAATCAATATTGCTTTATTTTTTCTCTTAATAGATAGTATACCTTTTAATAACAAATCTAAAAAAAATAAGATGTTGAAAACTGCTGATCGATAATGAATAACAAATTACGACTACTAATTATAATCTTTTGCTTACCAATCACTATATTTTTTGTTGGTTTAATTGGATTAATACTTCGATTAATAAGTGTACCTTCAGTAATTATTGCTTTTGTTATTATAATTATAATTACAAACAAAAAAGGAACTCTATTAATAAAAAAATTAGTTCGAAAGATCCAGTACTATATTGATAGAAACCAATATCAAGATTTCATACCTAAAAGCAAAAGTGACGCGGCCAGAAAGAGTCTAAAAAGTATTGATAAATTAACTACTCTTATTCAGAATAATATAGCTGCAGAAGGATTACGATATGAAAAGCAACGAGTAGAAAAAGAACTTTTAAGAGGTGATTTATTAGTTGTAGTTTTTGGAGCGGGCTCTACCGGAAAGACATCATTAATAAGAGCCCTTCTTGACAAAATCGTAGGGAACGTTGGCGCGAAAATGGGGTCAACAACAAAATCTAATTCTTATAGGCTACATCTCAAGCAATTGAAAAGAGGAATAAGAATAACTGACACCCCAGGGATAGAAGAAGGAGGAATAGAAGGAAGGTTGAGAGAAAAAGATTCTCTAATGTACGCAAGTCGAGCTGATCTAATAATCTTTGTAATTGATTGCGACCTAAGATCATATGAGATGGAGATCTTAACTAGTCTCTCTAATATAGGGAAAAAGATATTAATTGTTTTGAATAAATGTGATCTTAGGGGAACAGAAGAAGTAACAAAACTCTTATCTCTCTTAAGTAAGAATTGCAGAGGAATAATCAACGAGAAAGATATTATAGCTACGTCGGCTTCTCCACAAACAATACCAATAATTGGTAGCTATCCTCAACAGCCAAAACCAGAAGTCAATCAACTGATTCGACGTATGGCAAACATTTTGCATCAAGAAGGTGAAGAATTAATAGCAGATAATATTCTCCTTCAATGTAAAAACCTTGGTGAATCAGGAAAGAAATTATTGGCTAAGCAACGTTTGATAGAAGCAAAATCATGTATTGAAAGATATGTATGGATTAGTAGTGGTGTGATTTTAATTACACCACTACCAGGTATTGATCTTTTAGGTGCTGCTGTAGTTAATGGCAGAATGGTTATGGATATTTCTAAAATCTATGGAATTGATTTAACAAAAGAACGTTCTAAAGAACTTGCAAGATCCGTAGCACAGACACTTGCAGGTTTAGGAATAGTCAAAGGTGGAGTATCGCTAATAAGCAATTCATTAACACTACATTTACCAACATACCTAATAGGCAAAACCGTTCAAAGTATCACAGCTGCTTGGCTTACAAAAGTTGCTGGAGAAAGCTTCCTAACATATTTTCAACAAGATCAATGTTGGGGCGATGGTGGTATTCAGGAAGTAGTCCAGCGTCATTACAACCTAAATAGAAGAGAGTCCAGCCTCAAAAGATTTGTTAATGCTGCACTGAATAGAGTTATCAAGCCTGGTAATGAGTCAAGAATGAAGCAATTGGCTCCACACCAAATGCTTCAGGAGGAGGAGGCATCATGGGACCCCGAAAATCAAGAAGAGTAATTAAAACTAGATAAATAATAGCTATAGCAATTGAGAAAGCACCTGTAATAATTGCAACAATTCTTCCCCTCTTATTCTCATTAGTCATGTTGAGTTTTTAAGGTTGGTTGAGAATTTCTGCAAGCTCATCAAGGTGAGAAAGTGTAGTATGAGGATTGCCCATTACAGCTTTCAAATAGTACCTATTTTTATAGAGTGGCCTGGATAGCATAAAGTTCTGATCTAAAAGACTATCTCTTTTAGTGATTGTCCAATATTCAGACATTTTTTTATCCCCATTAATTGGCGAAACAGCTAATAAATGTAGGGGCCCAGTTATAACTCTTAATTTTGATTTATCCAACTTCTTATGTAAATAAGCTCTTCGATTTAAAGCATCATCTAATAAAGTTTTAATTCCATTTTGACCAAGTTGTCTTAAACCCATCCACAACTTCAAAACTTCGGCAGGTCTTGTACCTTGTAATCCAATTTCACCTCCTTGAAATTCACTACCTCTTGAAGGTTCTATGTAAGGGAAACCAGTTGAAAAACAAGTGTAAAGGTCCTCTTTATTTGAAACAAGTAATAATGAAGATGTTTTTGCAATACCTAATACCTTTTGAGGATTAACACTAATTGAATTTGCTCTAGAAATATTCTTAACAAGTTTTGATGTTGAATTTGATAATCCAAATACACCTCCAATTGCAGCATCGACATGAAGCCATAATCCTTCTTCAAGACAAAAGTCAGAGATTTCTTTTAAGGGGTCTATTGCTCCTCGAACTGTAGTACCTGCTGTAGCTATGACTGCAAAACATTTTTTCCCTTGAGATTTAATTTTATAATATTCTGATTTTAAAGAATCAACAATAATTTTTCCCTCTTGATCAGTTGATATTTGACATAAAGATTCTGGAGGAAGTCCCATCACAGATATTGCACGTACGATAGAGACATGAGCCTCCTCGCTTGCCATGACTACTATATTTGAGTCATATGAATACTGTGAATGAAATCTAGCTACTAAAAGGGCCATAAGATTACTTATGCTACCTCCGCTAACAGCCAAACCACCAGATGTTGAAGGCATAGAAAGTTTATTGGCTACCCATTTACATAGATCTCGCTCTAATCTAGTGATACTTGGAGATAGTTCTTCCGCAAGCAGATTATTATTTAAACCAGCAGAAATCATATCTCCAACAATAGAAGCAGTAAGAGGAGGAGGATCTAAATGAGCAAGAGAGCCAGGGTGGGAAGGCTGATAAGAGCTCAACATCAATAAATAAAGATCATCTAATAATTTCTTTGAAGAGAGACCTTCAACATCTGGTGCAATATCAGGTAAATCAGATTTAGGAGGGGATGGTTGCCTTTGTTTCGTAGTGGCGAACCAAGTGGTAAGCATGTCACATGCATCACTTAAGAATGACTTAAATTTTGGGTCCGGTTGATCAGGAGAAGCAAAAAATTCCAATGGATTTCTCTTTCTAATATTTATGGAAAAAAGATATAAAAATGTACAACATTGTTTAAGTTCAAATTTAAAAGCCAGTATTTACAACTATGCAATTTGCTAAGCCAGTAAAACTTAACGATACACAAATTTATAGATGGATGGTAATTCTTCTTAAAAGAGCAAAAGAAATCGGAGATGAAGGAGAGGTACCTGTAACCGCAGTTATTCTGAATGAACAAGGACATTGTATTGGACATGGAAGAAACAATAGGAACAAAAGAAGCGACCCTTTAGGTCATGCAGAACTCGTAGCTCTTAAGCAGGCAGCATGGATGAAAAATGACTGGAGATTTAACGAATGTACTTTGATCGTGACCTTGGAACCCTGTCAAATGTGCGCTGGAGCTCTCATTCAAGCCAGAATGGGAAAGGTTATCTATGGAGCTAAAGATCTTAAAAGAGGAGGTTTAGGGGGCTCCATTAATCTTTCAACCCACAAAAGCGCTCATCACAAAATGCTTATTCAAGGAGGTGTAATGGGAGAAGAAGCAAAGAATCAAATTGAAGAATGGTTTGCGCATAGACGAAATAAAACTATTAGGCTTTGAATTTAGATAGTTCAGTATCAAAAAGATTCAAAATTTTCTCTACATTTTCCTTCTTGGAGTTATAACCCATCAACCCTATCCTCCATACTTTCCCTGCTAACTCACCTAACCCCCCTCCTATTTCTACACCAAATTCATTTAATAAGTGTAACGTAAATGTCTTGCCATTAATACCCTCTGGAATTTTAACAGTGGTCAAAGTAGGCAACCTATATTCTTTTTTTACATGCATTTCTATCCCTAGATTCTCAAGACCAGACCATAAAAGCTCAGCATTATCTTGATGACGTTTCCAAGAATTCTCAAGACCTTCTTCAACAATTAATCTTAACGACTCCCTAATACCAAAATTCATATTAACTGGAGCAGTATGGTGATAAACACGATCGCTGCCCCAATATTTATTTAATAAAGAAACATCCAAATACCAATTAGGTACTTTGCCCTCTCTTCTATTTAATTTATCTTCGGCTCTCTCATTCATAGTAAATGGACCTAATCCAGGCGGGCAACTCAATCCTTTTTGACTACAGCTATAAGCTAAATCAACTTTCCATTTGTCCAAATGCAAAGGCACACTTCCAAGTGAAGTAACAGTATCCAAAATCAACAAACAATTGTATTTACGACATAACTCTCCAACGCCCTCAATTGGCTGACAAACACCTGTGGATGTTTCTGCATGAACAAGTGCCAAAACAGCCGGCTTATATTTAATCAAAGCTTCTTCCAATTCTAAAAGAGTAAAAGCATCTCCCCAACTTTTAGAAATAGTTTTTACTTCAGCTTTATATCTTGAAGCCATATCAGCCAAACGGCTCCCAAAATAACCTTTTATTCCTACAAGAAAAATGTCTCCTGGCTCTACAATATTTGCAATTGTTGCCTCCATAGCTGCACTACCAGTTCCACTCATAGGTAAGGTCAAACGATTATTTGTTTGCCATATATTTCTTAGTAATACCTGCACCTCTGCCATTAGATCAATATAGAAAGGATCTAAGTGACCTACAGGTTGATTAGCTAAAGCCTGCAGTACTAATGGATGAGAATTAGAAGGCCCAGGTCCCAATAAAAGCCTATCGGGCACGGAAAGTGGGGGGACTTTCACACCTAAAGTATTTTCCATTGAGAGATTTGCTATTTTTGTCTCCAAGAGTTGAGGATAATAAATTGAATAACCTTGAGCCTAAACACCTAAAGGTATCCTCGTGAATTTTTTTTTAGGTATTGCAATGGTGATAAAAAATCACAAGTAACCATAATCTTAATTTTTGCAATAAAAAGATCGAGAAAACAGTGTCATTTTGCCTAAAGAGTTCAAAAAGTACTTATTGATACAAAAGTAGTTTCCCTACCTAATTAATTTTGTTTTACATATAGCTATTAAAGGTTCATGGGAAAATCTTCACAAGATGTCCTCAGGCAAATCAAGGATGAGGGAATTGAATTAATTGATCTCAAATTTACGGATATTCATGGTAAATGGCAGCATTTGACTGTTACCTCAGACATGATTGATGAAGATTCTTTTAAAGAAGGATTGGCATTCGATGGTTCATCTATTAGAGGCTGGAAAGCAATTAATGAATCAGACATGTCAATGGTGCCAGATTCAAACACTTCATGGGTAGACCCTTTCTATCGCCACAAAACCCTCAGTTTAATTTGTTCAATACAAGAACCTAGAAGTGGAGAACCATATTCAAGATGTCCCCGATCACTTGCACAGAAAGCACTTGCATATCTAGATACCACTGGAGTAGCAGATACAGCATTCTTTGGCCCTGAACCAGAATTTTTTATTTTTGATGACGTTAAATATGATTCTAAAGAAGGTACTTCCTTTTATAGCGTTGACACAATTGAAGCACCTTGGAATACAGGAAGAACAGAAGAAGGAGGTAATTTAGCTTACAAGATTCAATACAAAGAAGGTTATTTCCCGGTATCACCTAATGATACTGCTCAAGATATACGTTCAGAAATGCTTCTTCTTATGGGGCAATTGGGCATACCAATAGAGAAACATCACCATGAAGTTGCTGGGCCAGGACAACATGAACTTGGCATGAAGTTTGCATCATTAATAAATGCTGCCGATAATGTGATGACATACAAATACGTAGTAAGAAATATCGCTAAAAAATATGGCAAAACAGCAACATTCATGCCTAAACCAGTTTGGAACGACAATGGAACAGGTATGCATGTCCATCAAAGTCTTTGGAAAAGTGGACAACCACTTTTCTTTGGTGAAGGAACATATGCAAACCTTTCTCAAACAGCAAAATGGTATATAGGTGGCATTCTTAAACATGCTCCGTCATTTCTTGCTTTTACTAACCCAGGTACTAACAGCTATAAAAGACTTGTTCCAGGTTTCGAAGCTCCTGTAAATTTAGTTTATTCTCAAGGTAATAGATCAGCAGCCATACGAATACCCCTAACAGGTCCTAGTCCAAAAGCAAAAAGACTTGAATTTAGACCTGGTGATGCACTGGCTAATCCTTATTTGGCATTTAGTGCAATGTTGATGGCTGGAATTGATGGAATAAAGAATCAGATTGATCCTGGTAATGGTGAAGATAGAGATTTATTTGAACTTCCTGCAGAAGAGCTATCTAAGATTGCTACAGTTCCATCCTCTTTAAATGATGCCTTAGAAGCACTAAAATCAGACAATGAATATTTAACTGCCGGTGGAGTATTTGATGCAGACTTTATAAATAATTTTATAGAAATGAAGTATGAGGAAGTTCAACAATTAAGACAAAGACCTCATCCACATGAATTTTTCATGTACTACGACGCCTAAATAAAAAGATTTCTTTATCGATTAAGAATTATTTATTATAAAACACCTAGATATAATATATATCTAGGTGTTTTATAATAAATACTAAAAGCAAAATGTTACTAGTTAAATTATCAAAGAAAAGAATATTTTTTTCAATATTTATATTGCTAATAGGAACATTTTTATTTATAAAACAAACTAAGTCAAATTCTTTTTTAGAAGATAGTAGTTATAAGCAATTCAAAAGATTTAATGAAATAATGTATGAAATTGACTCGAATCTAAATAGTAATAACCTTAGGAATGCATGCTTATTTTCAATAGAAGCAAAGAAGTCAATTGAATCTAATATAATTTCATTCAAGAAAATTCAACCGAATTATTCTTGGAATGATATTAAAGACCTCTTAATTGAACTACCAATTCAATTATGCGAAATGTAACTTTTTCATTAAAGTTACATTGGAATTAATTCTCTTAACAACATAAAACCATTAATTTTCTCGAAAATCTAAAAAATCTGTTCAAATAGAATAATTAGTATTGGGTTTATGGCTGAGCCAAACCTTGTAAAAATTGCATATCAAGCACTCCAACAGGGTAAAGGGCTAGTTGGAATTGCTCATAAAGAAATCAGTACGAAGCTAATGGAGCTAATGGTTCCAGAAGCAATCCCACAGACAACCCCAGTTACTCCAAATTTGCTTTTTGAACTAAGAAATTCGATAAAAGAGTTGGAAGAAATTGACTGGTTAGAAGCTGAAGAAGGTTTTTATCCCAAAAGCCTTCTTTTTGAAGCTCCTTGGTTTGAATGGCTACTGAAATACCCATTAGTCTGGCTAGACATGCCTTCTACCTGGAATAGAAGATTAAAAAGGAAGTTTCAAGAATTACCTTTAGAGGTAAATAAAGAAAAATATCCAGAATACTATTTGCAAAACTTCCATCATCAAACAGATGGATACCTAAGCGATCATTCTGCTGGCTTATATGACATTCAAGTTGAAATTCTTTTCAATGGCACTGCAGATGCCATGAGAAGAAGAGTTATCTCACCATTAAAGAAACAACTAAATTCAAGCTTCCCAGAAGTAAAAGCTTCTAGCCTAAAACTAATTGATATTGCAACAGGTACTGGTAGAACTCTTCAACAAATAAGATCCGCATTTCCAAAATGCGAATTAACAGGTTTGGATTTATCAGCCTCATATCTAAAACAAGCAAGTAAATATTTAAATAATGGTGAAAATGACTTAGTTCAACTTATTCAAGGAAATGCAGAAAAGACTCCTCTTCTTGAGAATTCATTTCATGCATTAACATGTGTTTTTCTTTTTCATGAACTTCCAGGTAAAGCAAGACAAAATGTTTTAAATGAATGCTTTCGATTATTAAAACCAAATGGAATTTTAGTAATAGCTGATTCTATTCAAAAAAATGATTCACAGAATTTTTTACAAGTCTTGGACAATTTCGACAGGATCTTCCATGAACCCTATTATAAAGATTATATAAGAGATGACATGAATTCAAGGATAACTAATGCAGGCTTTAGCTCAATTCAATCTAATTCTTATTTTATGACAAAGGTTTGGTCAGCGAAGAAATCTATCTCCTAATTTGTTCAAGTAATTACTTTAAACAAAAAGCAAAATAGTTTTAAATAGGCAAAGATTATTTCCTTAATTCATCAAGTACATTTTTATCTTCCAAAGTACTTATATCTCCTTTAACTTCCTCACCTGAAGCAAGTGATCTAAGCAAACGGCGCATTATTTTGCCACTTCTCGTTTTTGGCAAGGAATTAGTAAAACGAATTTCCTCTGGCTTTGCAATTACACCAATCTCCTTAATTACATGTTTCTTTAGATCGTTCATAAGAACTTCTGATGGAGCATTATCGGTTTCCAAAGTAACAAAAGCTACAATTGATTCACCTTTGATTTCATCTGCTTTACCTACAACCGCAGCCTCCGCAACTGAATCATGGCTTACCAATGCTGACTCTATCTCCATAGTTCCCAAGCGATGTCCTGAAACATTAATTACATCATCAACTCTGCCCATAATCCAGAAGTATCCATCCTTGTCACGTCTAGCGCCATCTCCTGCAAAATAAACTAAATCACCTTCAATAGGCTCCAAATATTCCCAATAAGTTTCCCTAAACCTTTTGGGATCTCCATGCACTGTTCTCATCATTCCAGGCCAAGGCTTTTTAATAACCAAATAACCACCTTGATCTGCCTGAACTGTTTCCCCTTGGGAGTTAACAACATCAGCTTGAATGCCAGGCAATGGGAATGTGGCAGAGCCAGGCTTTGTTGAAGTCGCAAGAGGCAAAGGGCTAATCATTACACCACCAGTTTCCGTTTGCCACCATGTATCGACTATAGAACAATTATTCCTTCCAATAATCTCCCTATACCACATCCAAGCTTCTGGATTTATAGGCTCACCAACAGTTCCTAATAATCTCAAACTAGACAAGTCATATTGGTCGGGAATTTTCCTTCCAGATTTCATAAAAGCCCTGATTGCAGTAGGAGCCGTATAAAAGATATTTATTTTATGCTTTTGTATTACCTCCCAAAAAGCGCCGGGATTTGAAGGACGAGGAACTCCTTCATACATTACAGTTGTGGCACCATTAGATAATGGTCCATAGACAATGTAGCTATGTCCAGTTATCCAACCAACATCAGCAGTACACCAATAAATTTCATCTTTTTGTACGTCAAAAATCCATTTAAAAGTAAGATGTGCCCACAGATTATATCCAGAAGTTGAATGAACAACTCCTTTGGGCTTTCCAGTAGAACCAGATGTATAAAGTACAAATAAACGGTCTTCGCTATCCATTTGCTCTGGTAAGCATTCAATGGATTGAGAAGGAACTATTTCATGCCACCAAATATCTCTTTCAGGAAAAAAATCAATATTTGTTTTAGTTCTTTTGACAATTAAAACTGATTTTACAGTTGGGCAAGAATTATTAATCAAGGCTGCATCAACCGCTTCCTTAAGCGAAATAATCTTATCTTTGCGAAAGCCTCCATCAGCTGTAATAACAGCTTTTGCTTGTCCATCATTCAACCTATCTCTTAACGCTTCAGAAGAAAACCCACCAAAAACTACTGAATGTGGGGCCCCAATTCGGGCACATGCCAGCATTGCTATTGCAGCTTCTGGAACCATTGGCATGTAAAGAGCAACTAAATCCCCTTTCTTTATACCCATACTTTTCAAAGCATTTGCCGTTCGACAAACTTCTATCAAAAGTTCTTTGTAAGTAATTCTTCTAACTTCTCCAGGCTCACCTTCCCAAATAATTGCAATTTTATCTCCGAGACCATTTAGAACATGACGATCCAAACAATTATAAGAAACATTCGTTTTCCCTCCATCAAACCATCTTGCAAATGGTGGGTTAGACCAATCAAGAACAATATCAAAAGGTTTAAACCAATGGAGTTCTTTTAAAGCTGCATCTCCCCAGAATTTCTCAGGATTTGATTTTGCAGAATCAACCAATTGCTGATATTGATCAAAACTACTAATACTGTACTTACCAAGTACATTGGAAGAAGGCTTAAAGACTCTTTCTTCTTGCAGTACAGTCTCAATTCTTGCTGATGGCTCAAAACTCATAACAAATAAATTTATTCATTACATTCATTCAAGCCACTTAAGAGCAAATGGAAAACCTTGTGAAATGGTTATTTAAAAGAAAAACATAATCTCATCATGAAGTTCCCTAAAGCAATTCTCTTTGATCTTGATGGTGTTCTTTTAGATACAGAACCATTAAATAGAAAAACATGGCTAAAAACTGCACAATATTTTCAATGTAATCCAAATGATTCTCAATTAGACACTCTAAGTGGTAGAAGAAAAATAGATTGTGCTAAAAAGATAATTAGTTGGTCAGAAAAGCACATAGAACTTACTAAATTGCTTGAAGTTCACAAAAGATATCATTCCAATATATTAGGAAATATTAGATCTATAGAAGGCGCAATTAGTTTGCTAGAGTGGATATTAGAGAAAAAGATTCCTACAGCATTAGTCACAAGTAGCACCTTTAAATCAGTTAAATTTAAAAGTGCTAATAATAAATGGTTAGAAAATATTAAAACTCGTGTATATGGAGATGATCCTTTACTTAAGGCAGGGAAACCTTCACCTGATCCATATCTATTAGCTGCAAAGAAACTAAATATAAGGCCAGAAGAATGTTGGGCAGTAGAAGATTCAGATTTAGGCTGTATGTCGGCACTCGAATCTCGTTGTCAGGTTATTAAACTACAAGCAAAACAGACGACATCTAAAATAGACCATATCTCTCAATTTAAAGATAATATATTTATTATTCAAAAATTAGATGAATTATTAGATAAATTAAAAGAATATAATCTTAATATTTAGCAAAGCCTTCCTAAAACATATTCTGGTAATTCCAATAATGCTCTTTTAGAAGGCGAATCTGGCATCCAATGAATAGACTCAGAAGAACCCTTAGCAAAATCTTCAGCTAATTTACGTGTACGCGGTATCGCTTTAGAATCTCTAACTATTTGCAAAGCCTCTTCAATATCTCCTTCTGAAGAGAACTCTCTTCGAATTAATTCTGAAAGCTTATAATTATCCTCTAAAGCATATAAAGCTGGTGCAGTTAAATATCCATTTGCTAAATCATTAGCGGCTGGTTTTCCTAATTCCTTATCACTTGAAGTAAAATCTAAAATATCATCTACAACTTGAAAAGCTAATCCAAGTTGCCTTCCATAATTGTTTAAACATTTTAATTCAAAAGAGGTTACATCACTTAGCACACCAACGGCCTGTGAACTATTTGCCATTAAAGAAGCTGTTTTAAAATAACTTTTCTCCAAATAAGAATCTAGTGTTTGTTTAAAGTCATATTTATAGAGTCCCTGCTTTACTTCTCCTTCAGCTAAATCCATAATCACTCTACTTAAAAGTTTTACAACATCCAAATTATTTAAATTTGCCAAATGCCAACTTGCTTGAGCAAAAAGAAAATCTCCAGCCAGTACAGCGACTTTATGATTAAAACGGCTGTGAACTGTATCTACTCCTCTTCGAGTTGAAGCTTCATCTACAACATCATCATGAACAAGAGATGCTGTATGGATCATTTCCGTGATTTCTGCCAATCTTCTATGCCTAGGAGATAACTTTCCATCAGCTGATAAAGCCTTGGAAATAAGAAGAACGATCCCAGGCCTTATACGCTTACCTCCTGCACTAAAAAGATGTTCTGCTGCAGCTTGCAGGATTGGATGCCCTGCCCCTATAAGCACACGAAGATCTTTGAGAAGATGGTCTAGATCCATCTCAATAGGCAGAAGCAACTCAGTTACTGTGGCCATGAAAATCCTCGTTAATAAGATACTAGAAGACGCAAGACTTAGAACGCAGAGAAACCACTTCAACTTTAGAATTAATTCCCAACCATTTTTTTGTATTCAAAGAAAATCCAATGGGGTCAGAGGTGACCATGAATTGTATATCAAAAGGTAAATTTTCTAAATCCATTTCCGAAGGAGGGCTGTGTAAAAAAGAATCTAATCTTTTACTCAAAGCATCTGCAGGGTCAATCAAGCGAATATTAGAAGGGACTAATTCTTCAAAAATTGGCTTAATTAAAGGATAATGAGTGCATCCAAGAATTATTGCTTCTATATTTTGACTTATAAGATTTTCAAGATGATTAGAAACGATATTTTTAAACCAAAGCAAGTCAAATTGACCACTCTCAATAAAAGGAACAAATTCTGGGCAAGCTTCTTCTCTTACAAAAGCGTATGGATTTACAGACTTGATTTGATTTGTATAAGCCTTTGAAGCAACAGTAGATGGTGTTGCTAGTACACCAATTCGTGACTCTCTAATTAAGTCAATAGCAGAACCAATAAGATCAAAGACAGGAACACTTGAATACTTTTTAATAACATCAAGAGCTAAGGAATTTGTTGTATTGCATGCCACAACAACCGCCGAAATTTCTTGGTGACTTAACCATTGTGAAATTTCAAATGCTATGTCCCTAATTTCAGAATAAGTTTTTGATCCATAAGGAATTCTAGCTGTATCAGCTAAATAGACTGCACTAAAATATGAATGTCTAATGCAAATACTTTTGAGGACACTAAATCCACCTATCCCACTATCAAAAAAAGCTAAGCGATCTTTCAATATGTCTCCTTAAGATACTTAAGGATTCCCTTTGATATAGCAAAAGCAATCTCTTTTCTATAGCTGTCTTGAGAAAGCAATCTGGCATCAAGTCTGCCTGTTATGAAACCAACTTCAACCAATGCCGCTGGCATATGGGTATGACGAATAACAAAGAATCTACTCTTTCGCACTCCACGATCAGGGCTTCCACCTGGAACAGCAACAAGTTCTTTCTGTATTTTGCTTGCAAGATTTTCTCCATTAAAACCTGAATAAAAATAAGTTTCTATACCACTTACATCTCTTCTATAACCTCTTGTAGCATTTGCATGAATACTTACAAAAGCATTCGCATTTGACCTATTTGCAATTAATACCCTTTCTGGCAAATCTAAATCAATTTCTTTATATCTAGTTAGTTGAACATCTACACCTTTTGCAGAAAGATAACGTGAAACATGTTTTGCAATATTGAGTACAATATCTGTTTCTTTTAAACCCTTAATACCCATTGCTCCTATATCTGGTCCTCCATGTCCTGGATCAATAATGACTTTAAATCTACCTATTTCAACATTTGGGAGCGAATTAACATTAATATTAGTTGACAAGAATCCATTTCTTGAATTAGCCAAATGTGAATAAGGAGAAGCATTTATTACATCGCCTTCGCCAATACTTTTCAAATCAATTGAACTAAGGCCAAAAAACTTCAATTCCCACAAAGTAGGCGATTTCCCTAACAATTTAAGTTTAGAAGGTTCAAGAGATACTCCTTTATCGAATTCAACTACTAATCTTGTATTTCCTTGAAAAGGTTTTCCAAGCCTAATTTCTTTTATTGGTCCATTACCCCTTAGAGTCCTTGGCTTAGATAATTCTCCAGGAAAATCAATCCACAATCGATCCCCTATGCTTTCATACCCAGATTGATAGTAAGCTTTCAGATCAGCTCCTGATGAGGTTCTTAATTTCAATACGCCATCGGACGTTATAAGCCATGCTGCTAAAACACTTGCTGCTTTTGAAGGTATACCATTAAACAAAAAGATTAATAAACTAATTAAAAAGAAACTTGCAATAGACCTTGGCTTAATTAAAAGCATAAAAATTAAAAAAGATCTGTTTTTCTATGTTTCAAGGATGGCATTTGATTCCTGATACTTTCAACTCGAGACTTGTCAACAGGAGCTATTGCCGCACCTTCTTGAACACCTGCATCAGCCAAGACAGTTCCCCATGGATCAATAATCATTGCATGGCCGTGACTCTGACGACGATAATGATGCTTGCCTGTCTGAGCAGGTGCTACAACATAAGCTGTATTTTCAATTGCTCTAGCTTGAAGTAATACTTGCCAATGATCTTTACCTGTAAATGCTGTAAATGCTGCAGGAATCATTAACAATTCAGCTCCCTCATTTACTAGATGTCTATATAGTTCAGGAAAACGAACGTCATAGCATATTGAAATCCCAACCTTACATAATCCAGGAATGTTTATAACAGAGGGTAGGCACGTACCAGAAATAATAGTTTCAGACTCTCTATATTTATTCCCATCAGGCAAATCCACATCAAAAAGATGGATCTTGTCATATCTGCCTAACAACTGGCCATCACGACCTACAAGTTCTGCTCTATTAAGAGTTCGTTGACCATCTCCAGCTGGAACAGGAAATCCACCTCCAAGGAGTACAACTTGATAACGGCGTGCCATAGTCACAAGAAACTTACTGCACTTTTCTGAAAGAGTTGGGGCAATATCTAATCGTGTTTGATCATCTCCTATAAATGCAAAATTTTCTGGCAAACCTATTAATTCTGCTCCTCTTCTAGAGGCAAGTTCAATCTGTTCTTCTGAAATGGCAAAATTTGCCTCAAGATTAGAGGTACTTGTTATTTGGATTGCCGCCGTTAAAAAATCCGACAAAGTCTTAAACCAAAATATGGAAGTTTAGAGATTCAAAGAGAAAAAAGTATTCCTTTTTCTCTCTGCACTGGAACAATACTTATCTTATCTATTTCTGAACAACAAAGGAAATCATCATCATGATTCCCTAGTCTCTCAAGTCTTTGGCCATGGGTCGACTTCCGCAAACAAGCTTCTATATCAGCCTCCCAATATGACCAAAGGGCCAGAGCAGCCGTCATTTCATCATTAATTATTTGAACCGAATTTAAAGTTGCTTTTATTAAAAAAGAAGCAAGTGCTCCAGCAGCAAGTGAATCTTCTAATGAATAAGTCCCTTCCCATCCACTGCCAAGAACAAGAACTTGCTCTGGTTTTTCTGAAATTATTCTTTCCCCAATAGCTCTTCGATTAATTAATGACATTGAATAAAGAGCTTTTGAATCTTTTACTCTTTCAAAAGCACGAGTACCATTTGTCGTACTCATAAAAAGCCTTTTCCCTCTTACAACATCTGCAGCAACCCCAACGGGAGAATTTCCTAAATCAAACCCAGGGATTTTCTCCCCTCCTCTTTCTCCTAAAAGAAGCCTTTTAGAAATAGGCCAAAGAGAAGCTTGTTCTTTAAGTTTATCCAAATCTGAAAATGTCTGAACAGCTTCAGCACCATTATTTAATGCGCAAGCAATTGTTGTTGTAGCTCTAAGGACATCAATTACAACACAAGTTTGGTCCTTAACAACATAGGGAACATCTCCAGCAACATGAAAATAAGAAAGTTTCATGGACCCAATTTGTGACAATCTGACTAAGGCTAACTAGAACATTTATAGCAATGTAAAGAAAATAATGAATTTTCTTCAAACAGGAACTGCGTCTCAAGACATGAGACATTTTTTGGCTCTTTTAGAAAACAAAGGTCAACTTAAAAGAATCAGCAAAGCTGTGAACCCTGACTTGGAACTTGCAGCTATAAGTGATCGTGTCCTAGGGATAGGGGGGCCGGCACTATTATTTGAAAATGTAATCGGTTCATCCATACCTGTCGCAATTAATCTTTTAGGAACTATTGATAGGGTTGCTTTGAGTATGGGGTTAGAGTCAGTAGAAGAGCTAGAGAAACTTGGAGAAAAACTATCTTGTCTTCAGCAGCCTGAACCTCCTAAAAACTTAAAACAAACTTTGGATTATGGAGGTCTTATTTGGGATCTTATTCGAGCTCGTCCAGATATAGATTTAACTCCTCCGTGCCATCAAAATATCTTAAAGAATGAGGAAGTAAATCTAAACAACCTACCTTTAATACGACCATGGCCAAAAGATGCAAGCAAAGTCATAACATTTGGACTTGTAATAACAAAAGATCCTGAGACAAAGACTCCAAATGTAGGGGTATATAGGCTTCAGATGCAGTCATCAAACAAAATGACAGTTCACTGGTTAAGCGTCAGAGGAGGAGCGCGCCATTTACGAAAAGCCGCAGCATTAGGGAAAGACCTCGAGGTTGCAGTCGCGATTGGAGTACATCCAATTATTTTAATGGCCGCAGCGACACCTATTCCCGTAGCATTAAGTGAATGGCTCTTTGCAGGCTTATATGCAGGAGAAGGTGTGAGATTAACTAAATGCAAAACCATTGATCTTCAAGTTCCTAGCCATAGTGAGATAGTTCTCGAAGGGACGATCACACCGGGAGAAGAAATGGATGATGGCCCCTTTGGTGATCACATGGGGTTTTATGGAGGTATAGAAAAATCTCCTCTAATTAAAGTTAATTGCATAACTCATCGACATAACCCTATTTATCTAACAACATTTAGTGGCAGACCTCCTAAAGAAGAAGCAATGCTAGCTATTGCTCTTAATAGAATATATACACCTATTCTTCGTAGACAAATTACTGAGATTGTAGACTTCTTCTTACCAATGGAAGCACTTAGTTATAAATTAGCCATAATCTCTGTTAACAAAGCATACCCTGGTCAAGCAAAAAGAGCGGCCATAGCATTTTGGAGTGCTCTACCACAATTTACATACACAAAATTTGTAGTAGTTGTAGATTCATCAATAAATGTTAGAGATCCTCGGCAAGTTATTTGGGCAATTTCAAGCTTGGTTGATCCACAAAGAGATCTTTTAGTAATGGAAAATACTCCATTTGATAGTCTGGATTTTGCAAGTGAGAAAATTGGTCTAGGTGGAAGACTCGCTATAGATGCAACAACAAAAATAGGGCCTGAAAAAAACCATGAATGGGGAGAACCACTTTGCCACTCTGAGGAACTAAGAAAGAAAATAGATGCTAAATGGAATAAATTAGGACTATCGAATATAGAAACGACTGATCCAGATCCATCCTTATTTGGCTATGTAATCAGTGAAATTATTAGTCTAAATCACATCACAAAATCCTAAATGAAGAATGATTTAAGTCTCTTATTAAACCGCTAGCTAATAATATTTATATTAATTGTTTAATTTCTCCCTTGAGCATAAACGAAAGCCAAAAGTCTATAAAAGAAATTCAACCTGGAGGAGCTCTCATTGGGAAAGTAAAGGTGCCCGGAGATAAATCAATTTCTCATCGATCACTTTTACTTGGTGCAATCGCAGAGGGAGAAACAACTATACAAGGATTACTTCCTGCAGAAGATCCAATAAATACAGCAAAATGTCTTAAAGCTATGGGAGTAAATATAAGTCCAATAAAAAATAATGAGATTATAAAAATCCAAGGAGTTGGTTTAGATGGTCTAAAGGAACCTGAAAATATTCTTGATTGTGGGAATTCGGGAACAACCATGAGATTATTAATGGGATTAATAGTTGGAAGACAAGAACGACATTTTGTTTTAACTGGAGACCAATCATTAAGGAAAAGACCAATGAAAAGAGTTGGGAATCCTCTAACAATGATGGGTGCAAAAGTATATGGTCGTTGCACAGGTGAATATGCACCAATATCAGTAGTAGGCACACAACTTCATGGCGCAGTTATTGGCACTCCAGTAGCAAGTGCTCAAATTAAATCTGCTATTTTACTTGCTGCTCTAACTGCAGAAGGCTCAACCACAGTAATAGAACCATCAAAGTCAAGAGATCATACTGAAAGAATGCTCAAAGCATTCGGAGCCAATATTCAAATCAGTGGAGATATGGGTAGGCATATAACACTTAAACCCGGATCAAAATTAACAAGTACAAAAGTAGTTGTACCTGGGGATATTAGTTCTGCAGCTTTTTGGTTGATTGCAGGTGCAATAATTCCAGGATCAGATATAACAATAGAAAACGTAGGACTTAATCCAACAAGGACAGGAATACTTGATGTCCTAAAACAAATGGAAATAAATTTTAAAATAATAAAAGAAAAAGAAATAGCAGGAGAACCAGTTGGTGACATAAGGATTATTCATACAAACCAAATAAAACCATTTCATCTTGACAATGAAATAATGCCTAGATTGATTGATGAAGTTCCAATACTCACCGTTGCAGCATGCTTTTGCAAAGGTACAAGTAAAATAAGTGGTGCCAGTGAATTACGTGTAAAAGAAACAGACCGTCTTGCAGTGATGGCAAGACAGCTAAGAAAATTAGGAGCTATTATTGAAGAAAAACCTGATGGCCTAATCATAAAAGGAGGCAATAAATTCCATGGCGCTAATCTAGATAGTGAGACAGATCATCGAGTAGCAATGAGTCTCGCTATCGCATCGCAGTTAGCTCAAGAAAATTCCTTAATTGCTGGAAGCGATGCTGCTTCTGTTTCTTATCCTGAATTCTGGAATGATCTTGAAAGACTTAAATCCTAATGCAACTGAAAACAGCACATCCGATCAATTAATTCTGTGTAAAACGAATGATGGGAGTCTTTCATTAAAAAGTTTAAAATTTAAAGAATGTTTTCACAGCTTAAATGGTGCAACGAAAGAAGCAAAAGAAAAATTTATAGCTCCATCTGGTCTACATCGTTATTCTAAAAATGAAATCATCTTTGTATTAGATATCTGTGTAGGGATGGGATATAATACTGCATGCCTAATGGAGGCACTTTTAAAGCAGTCAACATGTTTAAATTATTGGGGTTTAGAAATTGATAAAAATCCTCTACAATTGGCATTAGGTAACGAAAGTTTTAGATCAAATTGGACGGTAAAAGTATTAGATAATTTAAAGCAAATTGCGAGAGAAAATCAATGGAAGGATTCAGCAGGAAAAGGAAAAATACTTTGGGGAGATGCAAGAAAAACGATAAACGACATTCCAGAAAAAATTAAATTTGACTTAATTTATCTAGATCCATTCTCTCCTCAACAATGTCCACAATTATGGAGCGAAGAATTCTTACAAAAGATTTCTAGTAAACTTAGTAAAGGAGGAAGATTAATCACTTATTGCAGAGCAGCAGCAATAAGAGCAAGTCTAAAAAGAACAGGATTAATAGTAAATTCAATTATTCCAAAAGAAATCACCAGTAAAGTGTGGAGCCTAGGAACAATAGCTCTTAAAGATTCAAATGGAATTCAAGATAAGTCAGAACAACTAATTTGGGATGCACTAAATCAAAAGGAAAATGATCATTTGGCTACAACCGCAGCAATTCCATATAGAGATCCAACTGGTAATTCTTCGGCAATAGAAATAATGAGAAGAAGAAGAATCGAACAACTCAAAAGCAACTTTAAGTCTACAAGCTCATGGAAAAAACGATGGGCCAATACAAAAGAGAGTTAAAGGAAGTAGATTTCTTATCAGAGTTTATTTCCAAATGCTTGCTATTGCTGTATTGGCTGCGGGGAAAGGGACAAGAATGAAAAGCTCCCTCCCCAAGGTTTTACAAGAGTTATCAGGAATCTCGCTTCTAGAGAGAGTTTTAGATAACTGCAGGGAACTTTCTCCAGATAGGATAATAGTCATTGTTGGGCACGAATCGAACAAGGTAAAAGAAAAAGTAAAACATTTGCCAGGTCTTGAGTTCGTTGAACAAAATCCTCAGAATGGTACTGGCCATGCAATACAACAATTAATACCAGAGTTACAAAAATTTGAAGGTGAATTAATTGTTCTAAATGGAGATGTACCATTGCTTAAGGCAAGTACAATTAAAAAACTAATTTCAAAGCATCATTCATCCAACGCAGATGTTTCAATATTATCTGCAAGAATTAAGAACCCAAAAGGATATGGAAGAGTATTTAGCAACTTGAATGGAAAAGTAGAAAAAATAATTGAGGATCGAGACTGTTCAGAAAAACAACTAGAAAATAATCTAACAAATGCAGGCGTTT